>NZ_CP178609.1:0-468427 GCF_047300815.1 Herbaspirillum huttiense
GGATCGGTGCACATGCCAGGATGTTTGAGTTCTTTGGTGCCGCCCCGCATGTCATCGTTTGCGATAACCTGAAGTCTGCAGTGACTCGGGCCAGTAAAACCGAGCCGGAAATCAATCCGACCTATCAGCACTTAGGCGAACACTATGGCTGCGCCATCATTCCGGCGCGCCCAAGAAAGCCTGGCGACAAAGCCAAAGTCGAGAACGGCGTTCTCGTTGTCGAACGATGGATTTTGTTCGTACTCAGAAAGCGGGTATTCACCAGCCTTGAGGAATTGAACCAAGCCATTCGAGAGCTATTGGTTCATCTGAACAATCGCCCCTTTCAGAAGCTCCCAGGGTCTCGGCGTAGCACCTTTGAGTCTATCGACTTGCCTGCGATGAAGGCGCTGCCGTCCAAGCCCTACGAGTTTGTGGAGTTCCAGCGGACTCGAGTGGGGCCAGATGGCCGCATCGATGTGGATGGCCGCCCATACACGGTACCGCACGCACTGAGCCGTCAGGTGATCGATTTAAGACTGACGGCGGGCCTCATTGAAGTTTTGCATGCAGGAAAGCGCGTGGGCAGCATGGAAAGAAAACCTGGCACGGACCCTGTCATTGATCCTGCGCATCTGCCGTCAACGGATCGCTACTTCGCGACATGGACCCCGGAGGTCGAATTGAACTGGGCCACACAGATTGGCCCCCATGTACATGAGTTTCTGGCTGCACGACTGGCGGAGATCAAGCACAAGGAGCCAGGCTATCGATTGGCCTCTGCGCTGAAAAAAATCGAGTTTGAGGTGGGTGCAGCCCGTCTTGATGCAGCCTGCAAGGTGGCCAACATGCACGGGGCCAAGGCGCTCAAAAACATCCGCTCCATCTTGCGACATGGGCTGGAGAGCAGTCAGGTTGCGGGCCCCGTTCAAGAGGCCACGTTTGAGCACCCAAACATTCGTGGGCCCCAGTACTACCACTGACAAGCCGTTGAAATCAAGCCTGAATGCCTCAGCCGTGTTGCGGGGGCATGAAGGCAACAACCCACTCCAATTTTGAAATCGAGCCCCAATCATGATGACCAATGAAACCCTTCGCAAGCTCAATGAACTCAAACTGTTTGGCATGGCCCATGCCGTTGACGAGCAATTGTCCAGCCCCTCTGTATCTCACCTGGCGTTTGAGGATCGATTGGGCCTGATCGTTGATCAGGAATTCACCTACCGAGACAACAAGCGTCTCCAGCGGCTGTTAAAAAATGCCAAGCTGCGCGAGACAGACGCTTGCGTGGAAGACATCGACTATCGAGTTGATCGCGGGCTGGATCGTTCGGAAATGGCAACACTGGCCATGTGTACATGGATCAAGCGCGGGCTCAACCTGATCATCACCGGAGCAACTGGGAACGGGAAAACCTGGCTGGCTTGCGCGTTGGGTAATCAGGCCTGCCGCCACGGCCTAACCGTCAGCTTCCAGCGTGTGTCCTTGCTGCTGGAAGAGTTGGCCATCTCACACGTTGATGGCACCTTTAGAAAGACACTGGATAGGTTGGCCAAGGTGGACCTATTGATCTTGGACGACTTCGGCATCAGTGCACTCAATGCAGGCGGCCGTAGTGATTTGCTGGAAGTGATCGAGCAGCGGACAGGTAGTCACTCCACCTTAGTCACCAGTCAACTGCCGGTGGACCGATGGCACGACTATCTGGGAGGTAATAACCCAACGATTGCGGATGCGATCTTGGACCGATTGGTCACAGGTGCCGAGCGCGTTGTGATCAAGGGCAATAAGTCCATGCGCGCCACTCGCAAGACCAAGAAAGGCCAAAGCTGATCCAAGCCATTCAAAGAGATTGAACCCGTCCTGAGTGGCGGGTTTGAATCGGATTGGGTGTCTACTTTGAATCGGACAGGCTGGCGGATTTGCATCGGAACTGTTGGCGACTTTAGGCTGGAATACGCAATCAAGTCCTCGTAGCGCTTAAAACACAAAAAGAAGGTGGTCCCGGGAGGCACGCGCTTAGAGGTCTTATCCATACAAATTGTGATCGATGGATCCTTGTAAATAAGAACTCTATCCGTAGGCAGTTAGCAGACGGCGACGATGTAATCGAGGCCAAGGTTGATCTCAAATCGGGCACTTATTCTGAGTCGCTCGGCATTTTGAACAGACTTGCGAAAATTGAACCTCAATTCGCTCTTCCATTTTTCCCATATTCTAAAATTGGGATGCTAAAAGGAACCAATACCAGCGGCCGCACTAGAAACTTGGACTTGAGTATTGCGGTGCGCATTTTGGTTGCGTCGATGGAATGGATCTACGTAATAGGGCCCAGAATTATTCAAATAATTAGGTCCCTATGTGACGATGGAAAGCAAAAGATCGCCCAGGAAGCGAAACTAGTCGGGTTCAAATTTAAAACGCTAATTGATTTGCATCCCGCTGTAGCAGAGATACGGAGCTTGGCGGGAATCAACGTCGCGAACCTAGATATTTGCCAAGATAAGGATAAGTCTGTAAGTGTCCGCGCAATGATTACGGCACTAATTACTGCTTGTTTTTGCGCCATAGCAATAATGAATGCCCGTCGGAAGGACGAAGTAATTCATCGAAAGATCGGATTGCGCCAAGGGGATCTGACAGTGGTCGATGAAGACCTAGAACTCTATGTGGTGAACTTCTACATCGAGAAGTCATTTCGAGATCGTCTTCCTTATTACGTAAATACCGCAACAAAGGATGCGATCTTGCTCCTGCAAGAACTAGGCCTGCAGCATGACCATTTCTTGCAGCAATACCTTGGAAATGACTTTACAAAAATTGAGAGACAGAGCCTGTTTTTATACCCGCGATTAAGTAATAGACATGGCTTTAGCCCCAAGAGAAGTACCTATGTCTTCGCTTATAGAGAGCGTACGAACGACGCAGGGTTCTTCCTTAAATATGCGGTGGGTGACAGTTTTAACAGTGTTGCTTCTCATATGTTTCGGCGGGCATACTGCCTAATTATGTTCTATCGATACGAGAATGCCGACCTACAATCGCTTGCGTTGCAGTTGGGAACCAATCTTCTCACCCCTCTGATTTATCTCACCGACAGTTCCATGAGGCCCGATTTTGAAACCATTCCGTTCAAAATCCGAAAATCGATGAATGAGCTAAAGGGGGCATACCTAGCCCAGGCAAAGGAGTTGAATGATGAATATAGTGAAGTTGGTTACAAAAAGATGTTCGATGACATATGCGCTGTTTTTTCGAATGGAAAATTTTTCGGCGGTTACGAAAAATACCTTCGTCGCATAGGAACGAAGCTCACAAACATGATTGACTTCTCCGGCACAAATCTACTGGATAAGGAGAAGATGATTTTCGAAGTGGTAAAGAAGCGAGGACATTTTCCCGCTCCTTATCCCCATGGTCAGTGCATGGCCGGGGGCGCTTTGTCCGTGAAAAGCGCTAAGTGCCATTCCAAGCAGGACAAAAAATTACACCGGGAGCTCGCGTCGCCTGAGCGATGCACTGGATGCATTTTTAATTTGAGCTCAGATGACTACATCAGGAATTTGGAAGGCAATATTGCAAGTATGGAAGATGCTTTAAAAGCTCTTCCGAGCGGCTCCCTATTACGGAGCAGAGCTGAGGATGATATTCACGGGTTGGTGCGGGCGGTTGCTCTCATGAAAGAAAGGAGAAATCCTTGAATAAACTGACCAAGAAGAACAAAAATAAAACAGTGTCTGCTCATAAAAAACCTTCTATAGCGCACGTCGTCGAGAAAATTGCTAAGGAAAATATCCTGACCAAGATCCACTATCTGGAGCAGGTGGCTAGCGGCAATATAGTTAGGCGAGAGTCGGATCGAGGAAATAATGTGGTCCCCATAAAGCCTGGAAAAATTTGGGAGCTTCTTCCAAAATCTGTTCGTCAGTTTAACAAATGGTCATGGAATTCGGCTCTCGGAGACACATTTTCTTGGGAGAAAACGTTTTTGACAAATTCTCATGACACTCTCTGCCGATACCCCGAGTTAAGGCTGCGTCTGGAATCGGCACTTGATCTACTGAAAAAACTGCAACACGACGAAGGTATCAGTTCCTCCAAGAGCCCAAATAAACTAACTAGGGAACTTAAGGTTGCGATTGCAAGGCTGAAAGCTTTGGAGATGGAAAAAATTGATCGAGATTTAGAACTGCACAGAACTAGATCTGAGCTATCTATCCTCAAGGAAAAATTTGAAAGTACAAAAGCCGATTTGAAATTGGAAATTAATAAGCTTCAAGAAGAGATATCCGCTTTGCGTAGAACTGAGCAATCAAAGCCTGACTCAGTGCTTCAGTTTAATAGATGAGGGAATAATGGCATGCAACGCACAAGCTTGAGTGCTATCGATGAAGACCACAAAATTTCTGTCTCTTGGATTTCAAAAAATGATCAAATATTTCCCATTGCATATTCTCATCAAGGTGCGGAGCTGGTGCCGCATTTAAATCTATATGGTCTCCACTTGGCCGTGCGAGGAAACCTGGATAGAAAGACGGTTAGGAATGAAATATATCTGCTGAAATCGTTCTTTGAACAGATATTGACAACTGGCGTATGCGTTGACGATATTACTGACGAGTGGTTGACACAGTTTAGAGATTCGGAAGTTGAGCGAGTAATGTGCTCAAATAACTCTAGGGCACATAAAAAAACTGCTCAGCGAACAGTCAATGCAAAACTTAGGTGTGTTTATGCATTCCTAATTTGGTACCAACACTCGAAACCGACTACCTTGCGTCTAATTGGAAATAATAATTGCCAGGTTTATGTGCCCTGTGCGAAGGAAAGCCTGTCGCTTTTTGTATCCCCCGGCAATAAAGTAAAAGCGAGTGCTATTAGTAAGGCTCCCCTACTATTTCGTAGGGTCAGCGAGAATGGAAAGAGCCCTCATGGTAGAGCTGCTACTGAAAGTGATCTGAAGAATTTGAGGAGCTATTTTAAGAATAACCACACGCCCTTTGTGGCGATTAGAAACATCCTCATAATGACCATTGGGGATTTGACTGGACTACGCAGAGGTTCAATCAATTCTCTACGTTGCGCGCAATTTTCGTTAGAAAAAATCGCCAAATGTAAGGAAAAGTTCCCACTAAGGCCAGATAGCCAGAAATTTGGATATGAGAATTTTTTCGAAATTCCGATTGATTTGGCTCTTCAAATCGCTGAGTTCATTGCCGGGCCCAGAAACAATTTTTTGAAGGAGATGGGTTGGTCTGAAGCGCATACCCATGATCGAATCTTTGTTTCTGCTAGAGACGGGAAGCCGCTTAACGATAACTCTCTATCTCAAATCTTTGGCGACGCAAGTAGAGCTATTGGTCTAGGCCCAGGCCATGCAATCCACATGCTTCGTTTCAAGAATGTGGATGACAGAATTGCCGGGGAAATTGAGTCACGGGTGGCTCTGGGCCTGGACACTAGCACACAGTCTATCGCCGCTTCCGTGTCTATGGAGGTCGGACACTCCAATCCGGAATCGCTGTGGTCGTATGTCAGCCAAAGTCAATCTAAAATCGCACAACGAAAGAAAGCACTAAAAATAGACCCAGGTGGTTCTACTAAAAGCTAAATGACTGATGTTGAGCGGAGCTAGTTCATGTGTGCGGCTACGCAGAATTCGATATGTGCAGGTTAGTCGGCGTCGACTGTATAGCGTTGCGCTGAAAAACGCGCTCGCCAAAATGAGTGAGGACGAAGAGATATCCCAGGATGGTCGCTTCTTTGACAGCGCCACCTCCGACTTAGCCCCTTTCAACATATTCTTCATGGGTAATTTCTGCTCGAGCGCAAGCCACCGCTATCCTTCCAAGAACGAAAGGACAGTAGTTACTAGATAAATTAATGGACCTTCAGGGACGTCGGGGGGCTACCGATTAGCGGCGCTTCGATTGCGCTTTCTTCGGAGTTTCCTTTGTGAATCTATCTTTTAGAGGCAGCTTCTTTTTTGTAGGCTTGTTCGATTTAAATTTGAGCCAAAGATAGAACGCGAAGACCAGCAGCAGCATGACAACCGAGCCATTGGCCATCACCGTCGTCAGATCGTCATAGGTTGTTTGTGAAGGTTGAGACATTTTTATGAAAACTACGTCAGCAACGATGGTGAGCACACTTCATATCATCCAACATAATTAGTGACTAGCCCACCATGTTCTTGTACAGCGTTCCTATTTCCTTGTACTCGTCGACTGCTTTCTCCAAGAAGAATTGGTATCGGATAGCTTCGTGTGCAAAGGCCGCCCCCTCCTGGTCGACGTCAACGGTATTCCCATCAGCGCTTGGCTGAGTAGGCGAACGATACAGCACTAGGTTCTCATACGGCAGGTCTTTGGGCACTGTTGCATACCCCTTCGATAGCATTGGCAGCCTCGACGTTGTCATCGCCTGCTGCAAGGCAGTTGAGAAATCGATATCCCGGGCCTTGTAGTTAGGAGTGTCTGCGTTGGCAATGTTCGATGCCAGCAATCCGAGACGTTTCTCGGTGAGGCGGACGGCGTGTTGCCAGAACTTCTCGTCTTTCTCTCCAACTGCCGTTGGCGACGGCTCCATTCCTTTGACATTCATCACCGCTCTCCTTGCTTAACGCGACACCCGAACAATCTGCGATCAACTTTCTGGCGCCGAGATCACTCCGGACGCAAGGAACCCATTTCACGGCAAAACCGCTAACGGTCACAAAGGCGTGATGTGGGGCAACTGTTTTTGAGGGGCGCCGCCGGCTTTTGGCGAGGAGAATCCTGGCAAGATTTGGCTAACCGACCATTCAGCTGGCTACTCTCTTTCGCCAAAACAGGCGTCGAACACAAAGCGGAAGAAACGAGAAGCAGAGCGAAGAGTGCGTCCACATGGCCCCCAAAAGGAAAAATGCCGAAGGTCGCCCCCGTCGAATGAGGTGCGCCCATACAGCAAGATTCTAAGAAGGCATTTCGAACAAAATCATTACGCGTCTATTACGATCGCGTAATGATTTGTGTGGAGTGCAGAATCAGGGAGGCGATGAACGCAGAACAGGCTCATCAAGTAATATTAATTTCAGAATAACGATGCAGAACCATCATTCCATCTGCGCACGATGCGCTGGAAGAAAAGGCTGTTTGGGAGCTGAAGTGTCGTCCCGCTCCCGCTACCCTCAGTTTCCTCCGCCAATGTAGTGTAGACCAGATTGATGTCCAGCACTCGCCCTTTGACACCAGGCTTGTCTCCCCCTTCAATCACCTCGATCACGTCACCCACGCGGAACGGCTGCGTGGTGTAGATCAGGATGGCGCAGAAGAGATTGGAAAGAACGCTCCATGCCGCGAAAAATGCGACTGCACCGACTGCTGCAAATCCTGTAAATGCAGACCACAGTACCGCACCGGAGACGCCCATCCGCTCCAAGGCCCAGAGGATGGCACCGCCATACACAAAAAATCCGATGATGCGCTGGGTGAGCGCGGCCGCCTTATTCGGGAAACCATATGTCCGGCCAAGCCTTCCGATAAGCAGCCTCGCGACACGCATGATCGCGAGCGCCGCGACCAGAATCAAAATCACCTCAGCCGTTGGCACCAATACATCGAACCAATCAGCCATCCACTGAGGCAGGCTGTCGTGTACTGCTTGCAAGACTTTGTTCATTGGACTCCTCTTAAATCAGCCGGCCGTCGACGCCATACTGAAAATTTGAAAGAGCGAAGCATAGGACAAATATAAAAAAGTGGGCAAAAAAAATATCCGCATCCTACACACCAGACACACAAGAATATGTGTCTCGAATACGCATCGTTTTGGAGCTCTTCACGCGCGAAAAAGGTACCTCAACCAAGCACAAAGATTAACGAACGTTAATCTTGAAAATCATACCGACAGTCTGGATGAAACACTGAAGCGATAGCGGATTTTTCGCATCAAGTCTGTCAATAAAGAAGAGGAAATTCCTTTGTTTATGCAGCTTACAGAGGATTTTTATTAACAACATTTAATGTTTCATTCCCGTTCGTAGATCACCAACGCTGGCTAACATCCGTCGAAATTTCGGTGCCCGCACAACGTCCTTCTACGATCTCCTCAATGATCAGATGCCTCCGGATTTCACCTCTTTGAAATCTGGATCAGGTTCTCCGGGCACGTTCCTTATGAACAGAAACGGAGGATACCTCATGCCGTCTTCCACAATCTTCAGTCTGCCAATTTATCACCTGCGGAGCGCTCAATAATATGGCCGCCCGTGATGACCTCGCTATTTTAAAAGCAGCCAGAACTGGTGCTGCGGAAGCCCAATTGGCAATTGGTACTCGCTATTACCTGGGAAACGGAAGCCTTCCACAAAGTACAGAAACTGCATTCTATTGGCTTGAGCGTGCAGCTAGGCAGGGACTTCCCGATGCTTGGACTATGATCGGCCGCGCGGTTCCATATGACCTGGTGCGCACAATGTCCCGTCCCTACGAAGCTGCCACCTGGTATGAACGGGCTTTCGATTCTGGAGTGTTTGAAGCTGGCATCGTATTCTCGCGACTGGTGCTCGAGAACTCATCACATTTCAGCGACAGATCCAAAGAAAAAGCCGTCAGTGTTCTCAAGCAACTGGCGGAACGGGACGACCACGAAGCACAATGGCTTCTCGCTCAACACCTTGCGCGGTTGGAAGACGACCATCGGACCGCTCCCGATGAAAGGATCAGTCTCGTACCTCCTTTGAAGGAAGCCAAGGAACACTGGACAAAGCAAGCAGCGCTGGCTGGAGTGGCGGAAGCCCAGTACTCCATATTGGAGAAGTGCTGGCAAACAAGAGACTACGTCGGCTTTTACGAGAACGCTGCGCCAATAATCAACAGTGTCCTCAAAGGCCAAGAAAGTCAGATTCGACTGCTCCGGGATCCATCACCTCATTCGCTGCCTCTCTCTCTCTCCGACAATGAGACTGAACTGTTCTTACGGCAGTCGCAAATCATATTGGAACGCAATACACCAGACATCCCATATGCCCAGAGATTGTTAGAAGTCGCGGCACTCTCTCAAAATCATGAGGCGCAATATCGGCTAGGTATGCTGTATGCACGCATCGATCACGACTGCGAGCGGGTGTTCCCACGGAGCGGCCAAGCAAATTATCTAGCTGCTGTTCCATGGCTCAATGCAGCCGGGAAAGCGGGGGTTGCAGAAGCATGGCACGGCCTCTCCATGATCTACGCAAAGGCAGAGTACTTCCAGCGCAATCTGGCACTGTCTCGCCAGTATCTGAACCGCAGTGCCGAGATGGGGTTCGCACACGCGCAATTCGACTACGCACAGTACTTATGGCGCACGCGGCGTGATGCGCCCATGCATGACGTCCATGCACTCTCATGGTGGAAGAAGGCAGCGGACCAAGGCCATCATGAAGCGCAGATAGCAGTTTCTAGATTCTCTGCTCAGAACGGAAGCGAGACATGGGCAACTGAGATTGCCAGGTCACTGACGACCAAGATGAGAAAGTCCCACCCCTTTCTCTCAGCCAGAATTGACCTTGCCGCTGCTTTCCGTCTGTCCAAATCCGAAGCCGTTCTCATAGAAGTGCGCCATGCCGATCATGGTCACTGCATCGAAGTAGACATCAGCAAACTTCACGCACGCAGCAAAAGGCGGTTGATTCTGGTTGAAAGTGCCTATCAACGTATGACATTAGATTTGATCTCGCGCCTTTTTAGCGACGTCAACTCAAGCTTCGACGGCCCTGAAGGCAACTATCGCCAGCGTCAATATCGCTTGAAGAAAATCATTGCTGAGATCGGCTAACTCTCCCATGGTACCACTCGATTTTCATTTGAGCGGTATGCCTTCCGGCACCAACCTCCGTTGGTGCCGTTTTTTTCGGCCGTCGAATGTCACATCGCACACGCCATCTCGAAAGGCTTCATGCATTCGACAGATGAAGAAATACAACATATCAAGAATCATTCGCCCGGTAAAAACCAGACTTTTTTCTATATTTACAAATGGCCTGTTGATGCGAAAAAGGAACACGTAATGTTAGAACATCCGTTAAACGAGCGGATCCTCAAGACTATTTTTAAGGAAGACAAATGAAGAAATCCTTGCTCGCACTGGCCGTGCTCGGCGCATTCGCTGGTGCTGCCCAGGCGCAATCCTCCTCCGTTAGCATCTACGGCATTATCGATACTGGTGTCGTGTACACCAGCAAGGCTGTGAACGGCACCGCCAATGGTACCGGCAGCAAGTTTGGCCTGAATTCCGCTGTTATCCAAGGCTCGCGCATCGGCTTCAAGGGCGTTGAAGACCTGGGCGGCGGTCTGAGCGCAGTCTTCAACCTGGAAACTGGCTTCCGTAACGACACTGGTGCCCTGGATGATTCGAAGACTACCAATACTCTGTTCCGTCGCAAGTCGGTGGTCGGTCTGGCCGGCGGCTTCGGTACCGTTCTGCTGGGTCGCCAAACCGACTTCGCTGACTCGATTTCCTACCTGACCTCGGTTGCCGACTTCGGCTTCATGACCGGCTCTGTTGGCCACAACCTCGATCGCCTGGAAGGCACTCGTAGCAACAACGCCGTCAGCTACACCACCACCAATATGGGTGGCTTCACCGGCAACCTTTTCTACGGCTTCGGTGAACAAGCTGGCCGCACCTCCGCTGGCCAAGCCTTCGGTATCGGCGGCAAGTACGACAATGGTCCTCTGGGTCTGGGCATCAACTACTTCCAGTCCAAGCAAGGCGCAACCCCGGCTGACACCTCGCTGCTGATCGGCACCACCAATGCCGGCGACGTTACCAACTCCGGCAACAGCGCTGCCAAGGTGCTGAACGTTGCAGCTAGCTACCAGTTCGGCCCTGCCCGCGTGTACGCAAACTACAACCGCGTCAAGCAAGACTTGAACACCACCAGCCCAACCGCTCTGGCTGGCAAGACCCTGGCTGTCGCGAATAAGGCCGATATCTATGAAATCGGCACCGCTTACTCGCTGACTCCGACTCTGAAGCTGCTGGGCGCCGTGACTCACACTCGTGCTGACTTCAACTCGTCCTCCAAGGGCAAGCTGACCCAAGTCAGCCTGGGCACCGACTACTGGCTGTCCAAGCGCACCGACCTGTACGCCTTCGTGGCTAACATTCGTGCGTCTGACATGGCCAACAGCGGCGTGTACGGCGATGCAACCGGCAACGCCGCTACCGGTGGTGCTGATGCTAGCCAGACCCTGGTCGCAGTCGGCGTTCGCCACAAGTTCTAAGCAGTACGTCCTCTCCAATATCGCGACCTAGTCGCGATATTGGATCGGCATCAGAAGAAGGCTTGCCCACGCAGGCCTTTTTTCTTTTCTCCAAAATTATTTTCAAAAATTTCCACCGAGCCATCGGCTATTTTTCGCTCGCGTGGTACAGTTTTTCTCCTGCATCAAACACCTCAGGTAGACATTCAATACCCCAAGGTTCCGGTGCCAACTCCATTCAAACTCACCAGTCTTGCAATGCTCTTCGGGTCATTCCGAATTGAGCGAGGCGCACCTCAGCGCCCCAATAACTGGCCCCAATATTCTGTGTAGGAAAAATGACGGCGACAAAATTGCTGATCGTCGAAGACAACGAGCGCGTAGCGCGGTTCTTGAAGAAAGGACTATCCGAATCCGGATACGAGGTTGATCACGCCGATAACGGTCGCGACGGCATGTTGCTGGCGACCAGTACACCCTATGCCGCCATTATTATGGACCGCATGCTCCCAGGGGGCATCGATGGTTTGAGCATCATTGAGGCATTGCGTAAGACTGGAAACAAGGTCCCTATCTTGATCCTCAGCGCTATGGCCGAGGTCGACGACCGAATCAAAGGACTTCAGAGTGGCGGGGACGACTATCTGGTCAAGCCGTTTTCGTTCGGGGAGTTACTGGCTCGCGTCGAAGCCATTGCCCGCCGCGCTCGGGAATCGACCGAGAAGACCTACCTAGTCATAGGCAACCTGCACCTCGATGTCATGAAGCACAAGGTATATCGGGACGGAAAGGCCCTGACTCTCCAACCGAGAGAGTTCCTGTTGCTCGAGTATCTGATGCGCCACGCCAATCAGGTCGTTACCCGTACCATGCTCCTGCAGAACGTTTGGAATTACGATTTCGACCCACAAACCAATGTGGTCGAGGTGCACATCAGCAAACTTAGACAAAAACTGGATGGGGATTCTCGCCCCTCTATCCTGCGCACCATCCGTAACGCCGGCTATATGCTTACTGATGAATAGACTATTTAAATTCTCTGCTCGAACAGTAGCCACCTGCTACGTCATATTCAGTCTACTTGCGCTGGCAGCCTTTGCCACGCCGCTCTGGTACGCATGGCAAGAATTTGTGGAGCAAGATTGGCGACACATTCTGCACGCCGATAGCGATAGGCTTCAGCGTGTCTTCGATGAGGAAGGCGTCGATGCGCTCAGCCGAAGGATCGAATCAAGAGTCGGTGCCATACCGGGAGGATCGGAGGATATTGTCCTGTTGACGGACGAGAAGATGCAGCACCTCGCAGGAAATCTCGATGCTTGGCCAGTTGAAGTCAGTCCGATAGCATCCAGCGGCAGATTCCAGGTCGATATCAATGGCAACCGCACACGCATTCTCGCTCGACATTTGGTCCTGAATGGACGATTCCATCTGCTGGTCGCTCACGACATCAATCGATATCGACTGCTTGAGAACATGTTTATCGTAGGCTTGGCCGCCTCCGGCACCATCATTATCCTGCTCGGCATCGCTGGTGGGGTGGCGATCCGCCGCAGTCTGCTTGCGAAGGTGAAAGATATCAACCAGGCTGCCTCGGCCATTATGCAAGGAGATTTCAGCCATCGGCTTCCGCATCATGGCGGGGAGAATGAGCTGGCGACCCTCGTCCAGACGGAAAACCTCATGCTGGCGCAGATTGAGCAGCTCATGAATGGCATCATCAATGCGTCTAACTCGATTGCGCATGATCTTCGCACACCACTTGCCGAATTACGATCGCGGCTGGAAGGCCTCCTGCGGGTACAACGAGGTGATGCGGATGAAATAGAGGGAGCGATCGAAGATGTCGACAGAGTCATCGCCATCTTTAACGCTTTGCTACGGTTGGTAGAAATTGATACAGGTGCTCGGAAGGCCGGCTTTACTACTGTTGATGTAGCGGCTGTTGTCGCCGATATCGCCGATTTTTATCAGCCGCTAGCGGAATCTCTCGGAAAGTTCATTGATCATCGCCCGTCTGGGCCTGTTCTGCTCCGCGGAGACTCATTGCTACTGGCGCAAGCCGTGAGCAATCTGATTGATAACGCGATGAAATTTGTACCTGTCGGCGGGACCGTTACACTGAGCTGCGTTCAAGTAGACGAGGGCCGAGTTCTGGTGCGTGTTAGTGACGACGGCCCTGGGATTTCTGACGCTGAATTACCGAAGGTGCAACAGCGTTTCTATCGGGGCGATACGAGCAGAGCGACACCAGGTGTTGGCCTAGGCCTCAGCCTGGTGGCGTCTGTTGCGAGACTACATGATGGCTCTCTAGAACTTTCCAACAACCATCCCGGACTACGAGCAGTCCTGATTCTGCGAACTGCATCGGTATCGGAATAGTTACATCCAATCCAAGCAGAGCTCATCAATTAATGACCGCGGTACAGCGGATTAGTGCTCAGGTACACGGTGGCATTTGCGCCATCGAAACCTTGCGGAGCGATCTTCGAGAACGCGAACGGCTGCAGGCCGAAAGTATCGAACTTCCAGGTGAAGCTCTTGCCTTGCGAGACGAATTTCACGATCTCGCCCTGCGCGACGTTGACGTACTTAGTCGAAGCATTCATGGTGATCTCACGCTCCGGCAGTGCCTTGTTGGCGGGAACGCCGAAGGGATCAGCGACTTGAGCAACGGCATTAGCGCCGGCGAAGGACATCAGCAAAGTTGCGGCGATTGCGATCTTGGAAAACTTGGACTTCATGGCAAACCTCCTTGGGGTGAAATGTCGTTTTGACGATGAGTTCATTGTAGGGAGGAGCCAATTACCAAAATCGAACGAAATTATTACGATTGCGTAATAATTTCGGATCCAAAAAAAAGGGGCGCAAATCTGCGCCCCTTTCTCCACATCAAATTCAGCTAGTCGATCTTCGTAAGCACCAAGTCCAGCGGCTGCACGGAATCTTTCGCTCGTTCCCTGCTTACAGATTTGATACTCGGCTCCGTCGAGAAAAAGTGCTCTGCAATCTGGTACTCCAGGAAGGCCTCTTTCTGCATATCAACGGAAATCGATACCGTCTCGATTTTGTCCGCCGTAACCTTCACGGTATGTGTCCCCGGCCGCATTTTTATGCGAGCGAAGGTCTTCGGCCCCAACTCTGCCAGGAATACACCGTCCACGAATATCTTCGACTTAGTACTACGCTGCTGGGCATAAGGCCGCGTTATGTACATGTAGCCCGATCCCTCAGGCGCCGGCGTAAAGGCTTTAGCCTCATCGTCATGCAAGTCGTCATGCACCGGCACAGCTACGCAGACGCTAGTTTGTTGCAATATCGTGCAGGGAACGCTTTCAGGTGACGAAGTCGCGCATGCGGATACCAAAGCCATCGATGCGGCCATCAATGACAATCTGATCCAGCGACTAGTGTTTGTGGTCATCGTGATCCTCCTTCCCTAGCGGAGAAAAATTATGTTCATCAGCGGCCTGTTCGCAGGGCGTATCTTCCATCTGAATGGTGACATGGTGAATATCAAACTTCTCTGCCAACAACTTCCGAATCTTGTCCAGCACTTCAATATTGGAAGTACGCGAGTCATAGACAACGTGAGCGGTCAAACTTACCTTATCGTTCGATATCGACCACACATGAAGATCGTGAATCGATTGGGCACCTTCTATTCCAAGAATGCTCTCTTGAATGTCATCGATATCCACGTGCGCCGGCGTCGCCTCCAGAAGAACGTTAATACTCTCCTGCAACAGCGTCCAGGTACGTGGCAACACCCAAAGACCAATAGCCACAGCGATAACCGTGTCAACCCAACCCCACCCAGTGAACCGGATGATGAGGGCTCCGGCGATCACGCCTATGGAGCCGAGCATGTCGCTCCACACCTCCAGATAGGCTCCTTTAACATTCAGGCTCTTGTCTTTGCCCGACATCAGAATCCGCATACTGACAAGATTGATGATCAACCCTAGGATCGCCACTACCAACATCGCACCGGACTGAATCTCAGGCGGAGACTTGAACCTCTTGTATGCCTCGACGAGGATATAGACCGCTACCGCGAACAGCATCAAAGCATTGAATAATGCGGCCAAGATTTCATAGCGCGCGTACCCAAAAGTTCTTTTTGTGTCTGCTGGTCGCTTTCCAATGCGGATTGCAAATAACGCGATCGCCAATGCTGCACTGTCTGTCAACATATGTGCCGCATCGGAGATCAACGCGAGGCTCTGGGTCAGAACACCCGCAACAGCCTCCGCAATCAGAAATGTCGACGTCAGGGCAAGCGCGATCTTCAGCGCCTTCTCATTGCCCCCTTGCGGTTGAACGTGCGAGTGTCCTTGTCCCATATTTACCTCTTAGTTGGCAATGGATGAACGCTTAGCCCAGAACTTCCAGAAGGGAGGACGCGATGTCTTGCCAGCTGGTGATTCATCTTCGTCCTTGTCATGTGCCAACTTGTAGAGCAGCGGCAGCACGAGCAACGTCAGCGCGGTCGACGACAGAATACCGCCGATCACCACCGTTGCCAGCGGACGCTGTACTTCTGCACCGGTTCCGGTGGCCAGCGCCATTGGGACAAAGCCCAGAGACGCGACCAGCGCCGTCATCAAGACTGGGCGTAGACGCGTCATCGCACCATCGTGAATCGCTTCATCCAGCGAACGTCCGTCCTCGCGCAAGCTCCGAATGAAGGAGATCATCACTAAACCGTTCAGAACTGCAACACCTGATAAGGCAATGAAACCAACAGCCGCAGAGATCGACATCGGAATTCCACGCATTGCAAGGGCCAAAATACCGCCCGTCAACGCGAATGGGATACCTGTGAACACCAGCATGCCGTCCTTGACGTTGCTAAACATCGCAAACAACAGCACGAAGACCATCAATAAGGCAACTGGAATCACAATCTGCAGGCGTTGCGTTGCCGACTGCAGATTTTCAAACTGCCCGCCCCAGGTAGTCCAGTAGCCAGTGGGGATCTTGACTTCAGACTGCAGCTGACGCTCAGCGTCAGCCACGAAGCCACCCAGATCGCGGCCACGAACGTTGGCACTGACCACGATGCGACGCTTACCGTCCTCCCGGCTGATCTGGTTTGGACCCGGAGCGACGTTCAGGGAAGCGACCTCACCCAGCGGTACATAGCTTGTGCGCGTAGCACCGTCCTGCAAAGGCAATGCGATTGGCAGTCGGCGAATAGCCTCCAGATCGGTACGAGCATTGTCCGGCAGGCGCACCACGATGCCGAAGCGGCGGTCGCCCTGGAACATCGTACCGGCCTCCTTGCCACCGATTGCAGTCGCGATCGTGTCCTGAATATCCGACACGTTCAGACCATAGCGTGCGGTCTTCTGACGATCGATATCCACGGTCAGCATCGGCAAGCCCGTCGTCTGCTCAATCTTCACCTCGGTGGCGCCCGGAATTTTCTCCAAGACGGCCGAAATCTTGCTGGCGGTGTCATTGAGCACATTCATGTCGTCGCCGAATACCTTCACTGCCACGTCACTTCGAACGCCCGAAATCAGTTCATTGAAGCGCAGCTGAATTGGTTGCGAGAATTCATAGTTGTTACCCGGAATCTTCGCGACTTCTTCCTGAATTGCTGCAAGCAGCTCCTCATGCGTCTTTTTCGGTTTAGGCCACTGGTCCAACGGCTTGAGCATAATGTAGCCGTCGGAAATGTTCGGCGGCATCGGATCGGACGCAACTTCCGCCGTACCGGTTCGAGCAAACACTCGTTCCACTTCGGGGAATTTCTTTTTTAGTGTCTTCTCGATCTGCTTCTGCATCTCCAGAGACTGGGTCAGGCTCGTGCCCGGGATTCGTAGCGCCTGAATAGCCATATCGCCTTCGTTCAGGCTCGGAACAAACTCCGTGCCAAGACGGGTCGCTACTACGCCACAAACAACAATCAAGGCGCCGGCAAAAGTCAGAACGACTGCCTTATTCTCCATAATGGCCTTCAGCATTGGCTCGTACAGACGCTTTGCCCAAACCATCATGAAATTCTCTTTCTCGGCGACTTTCTCTCCGATGAACAAGGCAATAGCTGCCGGAATAAAGGTGACCGACAAAATCATGGCACCGATCAGGGCCGCAACGACGGTAAATGCCATCGGCGTGAACATCTTGCCTTCGACACCCGTTAAGGCGAACATCGGCAAATACACGATCATGATGATCAGTTGGCCAAAGATCAGCGGGCGGCGAGCCTCCTTCGCCGCGGCGAAGACTTCATGGAAGCGTTCGTTGCGCGTCAATGTACGGCCATGATGCTCCTGGGCGTGTGCCAATCTCCGGACACAATTCTCCACAATCACCACGGCGCCGTCGATGATGATCCCGAAATCGAGTGCACCGAGGCTAAGCAGGTTCGCACTCACCTTGTTTGTCACCATGCCTGTGAACGTAAAGAGCATGGCCAGAGGAATCACGGTTGCCGTGATAATGGCTGCACGGATGTTGCCCAGGAAGACAAACAACACCGCGACCACGAGCAATGCGCCTTCAACCAGATTCTTTTTCACCGTGGCGATTGCTTTGTCGACCAATACAGTACGGTCATACACCGTCACCGCCTCAACACCCTTCGGTAGGGTGCGATTGATTTCCTGCATCTTCTTGTCGACGGCCAGCGAAACCTTACGGCTGTTCTCACCGATTAGCATGAAGACGGTACCCAAGACCACCTCACGACCATTTTCGGTCGCGGCGCCTGTACGCAGCTCGCGGCCAATATCGACGTCCGCTACATCACGCACGCGAATAGGCACGCCCTTGACGTTGGACAGCACAATGTTGCCAATGTCTTCGATCGAAGCCACCTGACCAGGAGCACGAATCAAGTACTGCTCGCCGCGGCGCTCAATATAGCCGGCGCCGACGTTGTTGTTGTTCTTCTCCAGTGCCTTGATGACCGTATCCATCGTCATGCCGTAAGACGCAAGTTTCTCCGCGGACGGGGCGACTAGATATTCCTTGGCGTAGCCGCCAATGGTGTTGATCTCGGTCACCCCTGGGACCAGACGCAACTGCGGCTTGATGACCCAGTCCTGAATTTCCCGCAGGTCTGTCGGAGTGTATGGCGTTCCATCTGCCTTGCGTGCATCGTCCTTGGCTTCGACAGTCCACAAGTAGATCTCACCAAGACCGGTAGAAATCGGTCCCATTCCAGGATCAATGCCCGCCGGCAGCTGGCTTCTGGCCTGCTGAATACGTTCATTGACCAACTGGCGAGCAAAGTAGACGTCCGTGCCATCCTTGAAGATGACCGTCACCTGCGACAGTCCATAACGCGACAAGGAGCGGACCTGCTCCAAATTGGGCAAGCCAGACATCACGGTTTCAATCGGATAACTGATTCGCTGCTCGGTTTCGAGCGGAGAATATCCAGGCGCGGAGGTGTTGATCTGCACCTGCACGTTGGTGATATCAGGTACGGCATCGATAGGTAGCTTTTGATAGCTATAGACGCCGTATGCTCCCATCCCAAGTACGGCGAGCAGGACAAGCCATCGATGCTCGATGGCGAAGCGAATAATTCGTTCAAACATGATTTTCGTCTTTCTCGAAGTCGCCGGTATTAGTGGCCATGCTCAGCGGAACCCTTGCCCAGCTCAGCCTTGATTGCGAAGCTGCCGGTCGCGGCATACTCAGCACCTGCGTCCAGACCTGATTTGATTTCCACAAATTTCCCGCTCGTACGACCGATAGTGACTTCTTGAGCCGCGAAGCCGCCAGGAACGCGAACGAACACCACGCTCTTCTCATCGACGGTCTGGATTGCATCGGCAGCCACGGCCACAGGTACCTGCGCCTCGTCGGAAACGACTTCAACGTTCACGAACAGGCCAGGACGCCAGCTGTCATCCGAATTCGGAAGTACGACGTGCGCCTTAGCGGTGCGGCTTTGCTCGCCAATCAGGGAGCCAACGTAAGAGATCTTTCCGCTTGCGCTTGCGCTGAAGGCAGTGGCGCGAACAACCACCTTCTCCCCCACACGGACAACTTGCATATCCTTGGGCGAGACGATGATCTCGGCCCACACGCTGGTCAGGTCGGAAATCAGGAAGGCGTTCGCATCTTCGCGTACAGCCTCCCCCAGTCCCAGGTGCTTTTCGACAATGACACCGTCGAACGGAGCACGGATTTCATAGCGATTCAGGCCGCCCGAGGATCCAACCGCGCCAATTGCGCGCAGCTTTTGTTGGGCATTGCGCACCGACACTTCTGCTTCACGCAGGGTAGTTTGTGCCTGCAGATAGTCTTGTTCAGCAGAGATCTTCTGTTCCCACAGGTTCTTCTCACGTTGATACGCGGTCTTGGCAAGAGCCAGACGCTGCTCGGCATTCAACAACTCCGAGCGTTGCTCCGAAACGGCACTGCTGTTAATGACTGCCAGAATCTGGCCCTTTTTCACCCTCTGGCCCAGATTGGCGGATACAGATTCAACAATGCCTGCCACTTGCGGTACAACGTGGGCAGTACGGTCTTCATTGAAGCGAATTTCCCCTGGCAGCTGCAGACTGCTATTCAATTTCATGGCGCTAGCGGTCTTCACCTGGATACCAGCCGCAGCCATCTGCTCATTGTTCAATTCGATCTTTCCTTCTTCCTTGGAAAGTGTGAACTTCTGAGAACCGGTCGGCGTCGATGCCGAGAACTTGATGTCGAACAGATGCGGCTCCTCGATCGGCGCGCTTGCCTTCAGGGCATCTTTCTCGATCTTGAATTCCAGTAACTCACCGGCCTTGCCCGGACGAGTCAATACTGCGGACAATTTCACTGTGGTGGGCGCCACCGGCTTATCAGCCTGGTAGGGATAAACTACCAGTGCGCCATCGCTTTCAGACAGCAGCACTTCGAAGGAAGACTCTCCCTCCTTGTACACAGATCCACCATGTGGGCCCTTGGCCGGCGCCGCGCTGTGGTGTTCGCCGTCGCCATGCCCAGCAGAATCTTTGTGCTCGCTGCCTTTTTCTTCGCCATGGTGCTCATTGTCCTTGTGGCCACCCTCCTCTTGGTGTGCAGAGGATTTTCCGCCGCCCCCGGCCGAACTGCCCCCCTTCATCAAGGTTACCCCCGCCAAGAGTGCTGCGATGGCGATGATCGCCGCGATGGCGAGTTTTTGCTTCTTAGTCATGTTTGATCTCACTCAGCTGAAGGTGTCTCAGTGCCGGCCAGACGATCCAGGTCTGCGGCGGCTTGGAATGCGGTAGAAAGCGCTTTCCAGTACTGCGCTTTGGCTTGGAAATAGGTGCGCTGCGCGTCAAGGACGTCCAGATATCCGAACTTCCCTAGCTCGAATCCGGTTCGCGCAGCTTGAT
Source organism: Herbaspirillum huttiense (assembly GCF_047300815.1). GTDB lineage: Bacteria > Pseudomonadota > Gammaproteobacteria > Burkholderiales > Burkholderiaceae_D > Herbaspirillum > Herbaspirillum huttiense_A. The sequence goes on from NZ_CP178609.1 coordinate 20,540, forward strand.
AAGCACTTTGTGCCCCAGGGACAATCTCGCCACGCAACGCGGCAGCTTCTTCTCTTGCGTTACGCAAGCGCTCGAAGCTTTGAGCAGCTTCGCTCTGCATCTGCACTTCAACGATCGACAACTCATCGCGCGCTTTGTCGACGCGCTTCAATGCTTCGAGCTCGTTGCCCTTATTGTTGTCCAGAACAGGGATGGGAACGGAGAAACCGACCACCCACATATTTCTGGCACTCGATTCATCTCGCTTATTGCCGAAGGTGAGGCTCACATCGGGCGTACGCTTGCTGGTCTCGATCTTGGCCAGCGCACGACGGCGTTCGACTTCGAGCTGCGCGAGCTTCACGGCAGGCCCGATCGCGACTTTCTCAGTCAGTTGTGCGATCGCCGGCAGTGCAGGCAGTGATTCAACGCCACCATCGGTCAGTTGGAACTCATTGCCAACAGAGCCCCAGAACATTGCCAGCTTCTTCTGCGCGAGGATCAGATCGCTATCGGCTTGGTTGAGCTCCAGCTGCGCACTGGATTCGGCCACTTTGGCCTTGGTTTGCTCAACGGGCGATATCTTGCCTGCCGTGACGCGGCGGCCAGTCATATCCGCAGATGTCTTCGCTAGGCCCAGCAGCTCCTTGGCCAGACGCTGACGCTCCATCGCCACCATCACGTCGTAGTACGCAGCAACCACCCCGGCGCGAATTTCCGTGCGCTTCGCAGCGTAGTCCAGCAATGCCATGTCGCGTGCTCGTTGAGCCGCCTCAATTCGGGCGCTACGCTTGCCACCGAGCTCAATCGGCTGAGTAATTTGGTATGTCGTTGTCCGGCTGGACTTCCGGAAGTCCTCCATCAATGCCGAGAACTCAGGATTCGGCCTTGCTCCTGCTTGGACGATCGTCGCCTCCATGGCGTCAATCTCCTTGCGAGCGGCGGCCAGGGTCTTGTTCTGATCAAACGTCAGGCTGATGGCCGCCGGAAGCGACAACAAGCGAGGCTCTTTGACAAGAGACGAAGCGGTATAGGGTTGGGGTTGTTCTGTGTTTCCAAGCGCAGTGGACTGCGCATGGCTGGAGCCGGCTGCGAGCAGCGCGAGCGCCAGCAAAAAGCTGTGCCGATACATCGAATTCTCCGGTGATAAAAAGGGGAATTCGGCGAGAGCAGTTGTGTATGCGGATTGTCCTCGCCGAGTTAAGCGGCGAGCTGCCAATTGGGCTTATCGGGCCCATCGGCTATGTGAGAAGTGGGATGGGGAAAGTAGCTCGGATGCGACTTCTGCTCGGCAGCCGGGGGAACGATCACACTGGAGTTGTAGATCTGCACCGATTTCATGCAAGAAAAATGACACAAAGAGCAACCGACATCGCTGTCGCTGGTCTTCGATTTTTCGGACCCCGCGTGATCATCGGCCTTTGCTGACGGATGTTCGTGGTGCCCCAAATGCGTCGGCACTCGATCATTTTCCGCTTGACAATATGAGGCCATCGCCGCCCAAGAGAGCTGCATCGGCAACAACAAAGCAAGCAAGATAATCAGTGCGCGCATGATGAGAAGGATTATAGCTACCGACCGAGCCGATCGGCAGCTATGAGGTTAATGTGCAACATGGCCATTAATCGGCGGCGATTATGCACCGTTGTACAGCGACGAGTCAAAGGCCTTGCTTTGGGTCGGGCTGCCGGCAACATCTGGCTTGACCGAGGTGGTCGACGCCGGCTTGCCCAGGCGTGCAGCTTCCAGCTCGGCAACCACGTCAGCACGGGTCTTGGTACTTTCGAACTTGATCACTGGGTAGTTGTTGCGCGCGTTGAGGTTAGCTTGATCACGCTCAGCCTCGGTCTTGACAGTAGATTGTGCGAAGGCGGACACCGACAGAACGGTAACCATGGCGCCGAAGAGGATTTGGGTTGCTTTCATGACATTTCTCCTAGAATGGAAGTTGAAAAAAAGTCGCCTGATCTAGGCGGTTCGATCGCCAACTCCTTGTATGGCGAATCGTTGGAATGGATTCTACGGAGGGGGTGCGAACAGAAAGATTGCCCAGTTATTACAGATTTGTAATGAATACCGAAGCCGGCTGATTCAGAATATTGACGTTTTCGATGGGATTAAAATCATGCACATCTTGCTAGTAGAAGACGAACCAAAATCTGGAGACTACCTACGGCGCGGCCTGACCGAGTCAGGTTTTGTCGTCGACTGGGTTCAGTCAGGGGTAGACGGCTTGCACAACGCACGAACGCTGGAATACAAGCTCATTATTCTGGATGTGATGTTGCCTGGCATGAATGGCTGGGATATTTTGCGAGAATTGCGCCGCACCCACGATACCCCCGTACTATTCCTCACGGCACGTGATGAAATCGAGGACCGTGTAAAAGGGCTTGAGCTGGGTGCTGATGACTACCTGGTCAAACCATTTGCATTTACAGAGCTACTCGCCAGGGTACGCACACTGTTGCGCCGTGGACCGAGCCGGGAATCCGACATAATCGAGTATGCCGATGTCCAGCTGGACGTACTACGAAGGAAGGTGACTCGCCATGGACAGCGCGTTGATCTGACCGCCAAAGAGTTTGCTTTGCTGCACATGTTGATCCGCCGGCCAGGCGAAGTTCTTTCTCGGCCCCAAATCGCCTCACAGGTATGGGATATGAACTTCGACAGTGACACCAATGTGGTTGACGTCGCAGTTCGCCGGCTGCGGGCGAAACTAGACGATGGCTTTGACAATAAATTGCTTCATACCGTCTGGGGCATGGGATACGTCTTTGAGGCTCGAAATTGATCGCCAAGAATCCAGCCTCGATGACATCTCGCCTAGTAACATTGTTTGCACTAGTCGCAGTCGTCACCTTCTCAGCAGTTGGCACTTACCTCTATCACTCTCTTTACGTCCAGCTTGAACGCCGAGATGACGAAGAACTGATCGGAAAGAGCCGCTCCATTGATCACCTAATTCAGGAAGCGAACTCGATCGAAAGAATCAAGGCCAATAAGCACGCTATGTTGGACACCATTAGCGGCCACGATCAGCTTCTGGTGCTCATAACGGACTCAGCAGGTGCCACCATTCTGAAAAACTATGAGGGTCCGGCGGAAGAGGGCTTCCCTCTTTTCAACAGCCTGAAGACAGCCCAATTCAACACTCTTCAGAGCTTTATTCTGGGAGGCAATAGTGCGCGCTTCATCGCTAGCAGACCCACGACAAGTACGGGTGAGAAGACTTTGGTAGTTGTGGCACGCACGGCATCGGATCGCATGGAGTTACTGGCGGACTACCGTACAGAGGTCTGGTACGCAGCGGCCATCGGCACCCTTCTAGCGACAATCCTGAGTTTCTTTCTCGTTCGCAGCGGCCTGCAACCACTACGTCTCATGGCTGCACAAACACATGCTGTCTCAGCCAATCGCCTTGACACCCGACTAGACATTCGGTCGGCGCCCAAAGAGCTGCACGAGATCGTAGAGTCATTCAATGCGATGTTGGACCGGCTGCATCGTAGCTTTGAACAGTTAACTCAGTTCTCAGCGGACCTCGCGCACGACCTGCGCACTCCACTCAACAATCTCATGGTTCAGACGCAGGTCGCGCTTGGTAAGCAGCGCACCCTTGAGGAGTATCAAGGCCTGCTCAGCTCCAATATCGAAGAGTATGAACGTTTGGCCAGGATGATGGAGAGCATACTGTTCCTCGCGAGAGCAGAAAATGCACATGTTGCGGTGAAGATTCAAGCGCTCAGCGTCGAAGATGAACTGGCTAAGATTTCAGACTATTTCGAGGGTATCGCAGAGGATGCCAGAGTAAAAATTGTAGTCGGCGGCACAGGGGAGATCTTTGCCGATCCAATGCTGTTGCGCAGAGCTCTGGGCAACCTGATTGCAAATGCCATCCGATACACTCCCGCGGAGCGAACTATTCGAGTCGAAGCGACAGATATCGGTGATGTCACAATCCTGACTGTCTCCAACCCAGGAGAAGGTATTCCAGCTGAAGTGGTTGGGCGGATCTTTGATCGATTTTATCGGGCGGATCCATCGCGCAGCAGTTCTAGTGGATCAAGCGGACTTGGCTTGGCGATCGTGCGCTCGATCATGACATTGCACGGTGGAGAAGCCTCGGTCAAAAGCATCCAAGGCGAACGAACAATATTCAGCCTGACATTTCCCAAAGAAGCCAAATCCAAGTGCGCCAAAAGCGCCTGATGTCCATATCGCAGACGAAGCCATAAGTGCTCGTCATTCCAAATCTACCTTGTGAGTACTTTAAGTTGAAACGACTTGGCTACCGACTGCTCTTGGGCATTGGCGGACTGGTGACATTTTGGGCGGTCGGCATGATCAGCGCCAATGAATTTGCCAAAAGCACGGTCTTGATGGCCACAAGCCTACCAGGCATAGCAGGCCTCTTTATCGCACTTCCTTATTTCCGGTCGCGACCGCGATGGCTGACAGCTGTCAGTCTTGGCATCCTCTTTCTATTCTTCCTGGACGCAGCACTAAAAGGCTTTCTGCGAGAATACTTTGGCCTGCGGCCGAATCCTGTTCTCGTTCTGCACGCTGTTTTTAATACAAATCCTGGCGAAGGCAGCGAATTCTTCCTGCACAATTGGCGCGAAGTGGCTAAAGCCACCTCGACGTTTCTGGTCATAAGTGCCTGTACTTTCTGGTTCGAGAAATGCCTCTCTTTCAGAGAAGCTCGATTGCCGGTTAGTGTGCTGCGTAGATCCGGATTTGCAAGCATCGCTCTCCTACTTAGCTCATTCCTGGCGCTGCACTTCAATCCCACCATGGCAAAGGAGAATCCGGCGCTATTCTGGCCGATTCGATACATGGACTACCGTGCGCAGCTAAAGCAGGCGCAAGACATGCAGCAGAACATAGCGCGCAACATGGCCAAACGGTCCGAATGGAAAGTGCGGTACACCGGACCGGCCAGCAACACCGTCGTCTGGATCATTGGCGAGAGCACCAACCGTAGCAACATGTCGCTCTACGGCTATGAGCGTAGAACTACCCCTATGCTGGATGCACTGCGCAATCAGTTAATCGTATTCCAGGACGTGATTTCATCTGAGCCGGCCACGATGTCGTCATTGATGAAGATGTTCACGCCAGCTGATCTGGCTTCCCCGGATGATTGGGACAGCAAACCGGACGTGTTAATGCTAGCCGAAGAAGCAGGCTACAAGACGTTCTGGATATCCAACCAGGTCCCAAATGACGGGTGGCTCGGTCTTGTGTCGGGGCGGGCCGACGAAAAGCTGTTCATCAATAAAGGAGCTGGCCGTGGCGAGAACAATTTCGATGGAAATCTACTGCCGGGATTTAATGCTGCTCTGGTTAATCCTGCGCCCAAGAAGCTGATTGTCGTTCATCTACTTGGGGCCCACCCGACATACGACATGCGCTACCCGAGGTCGTACGCAAAATTCGACGATGTCAGCGATACCGTCACAGACCAACTATCCGCCGCCGGACGGTCGCTTTGGATCCGCCAATTGCGTAATGAGTATGACAATGCCATCGCTTATAGCGACTTTGTCGTGGCAAGTATGATCAAGAGTACTATGGCGTCTAACTTCGGTGCGGTAAGTCTCTTGTATAGCGCAGACCACGGTCAGGAGGTCGGGCACACAAGGGATCATGCGGGCCAGTCTGCAGTAGACGCCTCTGGATATGAGATACCGATGCTCCTTTGGATGAGATCTTTCTCAGGCGCAAATGCTGTGGATAAGGCAATTTTGGAAAATCGGCCGTATCAGACGGATCACCTTGAGCACACTATGATGGGACTGCTCAATATCGAATCGCGTTATTACTCCGCCTCCAGAGACATCATGAGTGACGCATTCTTGAGGGAAGACTTCTCTAATGGACTTAGGAGAATAAACGGGCTCCCTTACTTACCGCGGACGATGACGTTCAATCAGTCGCCATCTGCTAGCAAATCTTGAGGTCCAGAAAACCTTCCTTAGTAAGTTTGAGCAATGCCGTCAGACGGCGCTGATCGCTTACCCTAGCGTGCTTCATTCGGCGGCACGTACACTGTCGTGAAAGAAATGCCAGAAAGAACCAATTTCTGAAGCGAGAATGCAATGAAACTGTGGACCACTATCTCCGCGCCTGGAGTCAAAGCAGCTCTGGCCGCAGCCTTGCTTTTCGGAGCTGCCACGCCGATCGCCAAGCCCCTCCTCGAAGGTAACTCACCTTGGATGATTGCCGCCCTCCTGTACCTTGGCTCAGGGGTGGGGCTATTCATCTACAGGAAGGTCGTCGGCGCCCAAAAGACTTCTCTTCAACGCAATGAAATAGGTTGGCTTGCTGGTGCCATTGCCTTCGGCGGGGTCATAGCACCTGTACTCCTGATGATTGGCCTAACGGCAGCAAAGAGAATTTTGACCGACGCATAGCGATCGGCATGGTGGCGATCGTGATTGGCGCAGTGGTTCTAAGCCTTCCACGTGAACTGAGTCATGTCCAGATTTGGCCATCGCTGGCGATTCTAGGCGCATGTTTTGCATGGGGCATCGACAATAATCTCACACGCAAGGTGTCGACGGCTGACGGCTCCTGGGTCGCTAGTGTGAAAGGGCTCTCGGCGGGATTAACGAATCTGGTGATCGCCATAGCAATGAACGCGCGCCTCCCGAACATCTCTGTCATAGCGGAAACCATGGCTCTGGGCTTCCTTTCCTATGGCGTCAGCCTGACATTGTTCGTGGTAGCCCTGCGGCATCTGGGTACTGCGCGAACCGGCACTTACTTCTCTGCGGCGCCATTTCTTGGCGCGGTCTTAGCACTTGCCAGTGGTGAAGCCCTGACGCCTCAACTTCTCATAGCTGGCGCATTAATGGCGTTCGGCATTTACCTTCATCTCACTGAGCGTCATGCTCACGAGCATACTCATGAGGTAATGGAGCATGAACATGAGCACACTCATGATGATTTGCACCATGCTCACACCCATGATGCTCCCATGGCTCCCGGGACGAAACACACCCACAAGCATCATCAATCGCGCATTACACACACACGATCACTTCCCAGATACACATCACCAGCACCAGCATTGATGTATTACTTCTCTTCAGAGTCGAACAAAGCTGTGTCACGACGCCGTACCATCCATTCGCCCGACATGATTAGCGGGTCATGCCAGCATTCGGCCAGAAGTGGACATCCAACCACGTCGATGTTTGGTCCATGATGACATTCGAGCCCTTATGCCAAAATGTTCGCTATTAACGTTGGCAACAAGGCATTTAACCGTACCAATGATTTTCACATCTCGACTCGCTCTTCAAGACTTTCAGGATAGAGATCTCAGCGCGATTTTCAGCTTCATGAGCGATCAGCAGGCGATGCAGTTCACGCATAAAGCCCAATCTCCCGAAGCCCTTTTGCGGCGGCTTCGCAGTTTTGAATCACAACGCTCCTCCAATGGCTTCGCGCCTTGGGTGGTTCGTGATCGAAGAGATTTCAAAGTTATCGGCTGGGGAGGCCTTTGTACCGATCCAGACGAACCAGGGTGGGGAATTGAAGTTATTTATGCCTTCTCCCCCGACAAGTGGCGGCGAGGATACGCATCAGAACTGGTGCAGACAGCATCTCAATACGCCTTTCATACGTGTCATATTGGCGAACTTCATGCCTTCGCGATGCCAGCCAATACAGGATCATTACGCGTTTTAGAGAAATGCGGATTTCAAAATATTGGTTATGTTCAGTCGTTGGAGCGAGAGCACCTAGTATTGAAAATGCCAATGGCTAGCACAGCTAATCAGGAACACAAATTAATGAGAATTTCGCTCGAAGATCCTCGGTAAGAGGAGGTCATAAAACTTATTGAGGAACTGGACGCGTATCAGGTCCCGCTTTACCCTGCAGAAAGCCATCACGGCATTGATCTCGACGCTCTTGCGAGCGCCAACGTTTTGTTTGCTGTTGTCCGCGACGACGACGGCCAGGCGGTTGCATGTGGTGCGATCGTTTTACAGCAGCACTACGGCGAATTAAAGCGGTTCTACACCAGCCCTTTGCAGCGTGGGAAGGGAATTGCGAGAACTCTTTTATTGTTCCTCGAACAGGAAGCAAACACCCGCGGCTGTGGAGAATTTGCCTTGGAAACAGGCTATTTGCAGCCAGAGGCAATCAATCTGTATTCCCGCTGCGGCTATGAGCTTTGCGAACCTTTCGGCGAGTACATCGAGGATCCGAATAGCATATTTATGCGTAAAAATGCGAAATCTGCCTGACCAATTTTGTTCATTGCATCGCATTTTCCAGCAATGAATAGCGTTGGTTGAGGATCAATGCGGCCTCTCCTACGCCAAATAAAAAACACCCATGCAAGTGTTCTTTCCTATAACCCTTGGCTTGAAGGGGCCGCTAACTAGCCCCCAATAGAGGCCAGCATGGAGAATTCTCGTATCACTGATCATTTCCTTGCGAGCGCTCGACTCAAGGTCGAGGCTGTTTACTCTCTCGAGGCGCCCATTTCCGACGCGATCAGAGTTATGTCAGCGGCCCTAGCAAAAGGGGCAAAAATTCTGTCATGCGGCAATGGAGGCTCAGCCGCTGATAGCCAGCATTTTTCTGCTGAATTGGTTGGTCGATTCGAGCGTGAGCGAAGCCCACTCCCTGCTGTCGCGCTGACCACGGATACATCGATCCTTACCGCAATCTGCAACGACTACGGAAATCGCGAAATATTCTCTAAGCAGGTGCAAGCGCTCGGTCGTAATGGGGACATCTTGCTTGTCATTTCGACGTCTGGAAATTCCGAGAATATTGTTGCCGCCGTGGAGGAAGCTCATCAACAAGATATGACTATTGTTGCGCTGACTGGGAAAGGTGGTGGTCAGCTTGCTGCGAAGCTCGGCCCCTTAGACGTCCAAATCTGTGTTCCGCGTAGCCGAACTGCCTACATCCAAGAGGTGCATCTAACGACGCTCCATTGCCTATGTGACGGCATAGATTCGATGCTGTTTGGCTCTGAGTCTGATCATGACCACGACAGCTAAAAGATTACAAATTCGTAATAAATACGCAATCTTTTCTTTCGTATTGCCCCCGTAAAATCAAAATCGTTGTCCCACCAGCGTGGGAATCTAATCCCGGGTGACACAGAAAAATGACTTCACTCCATTCTGACGGCGATCAATCCGATCTCGAAGGAGACGGGGATCTTTCTGATCTTCTTAACGAGCTACGTGTTCTGTTGCCAGGCGCGCAGCTCCTGACAGCGTTCCTCATTACGCTTCCGTTTAATAGCGGATTCGCGCAAATCGTCGAATCGGAAAAATGGATTTTTCTGGCCACATTTTGTTGTTCATTGATTAGTCTGGTTCTCTTCGCTGCTCCAGCAGTGCAGCACAGGATATTGCGGCCTCTCCGCGATCGCTCACAGTTCAAGACGCTAGCCTCACGTCAGATGCTATGTGGTGCAGTTTCTCTCTCCCTGGCACTTGTTTTGGCAAGCAACCTTGTAGTTTCACAAGTATTTGGTCATGTGCGCGGCGTCTGGTTCGCAATAGCGACCGGAATGTTGATCTTCGCTCTTTGGTGGCTGATGCCATTCAAATTCCTTCGCCGGCTATCAGGTGCACGACCACTGGTAATACGCGATCAATCTGAAATCTAACCCTGTGCAATCCGGTCTGACGCTTTGGAGCGCACTTCGAGACCCTCCTACCCCTCCCGCGGAGATGGAAGGAGCTAAATCTGATCTATTTTCAATGGAGTCCACGTGAGTTTTCTTCGCAAAATAATGGCACGTCACCACAGCGATAAGCGCCAGCATGGTGGTGGTCATAACAGCGGTTCAGGCCACCACGGTGACCGTGGTCACGGCAAGCACAGCCCCCCACCTACAGGACGTAGCAGAGGGGCTAATTCAATCGGAACCAGTTGCCCGAGATGTTTCACCGTCAGCAACGCCGGCGCCAGATTCTGTCATGAATGCGGTGGTGGTCTGACGGCCATAGCCTGCACCCAATGTGGGAGCGGAATGCCTTCCGGAACCAGATTCTGCGGTCAATGTGGAACGTCTGCTTCGTGACCTTTGAAATCACCACTCCGATGTTGAAGACTTAGTTTTAAATCCATCTTCAAGAAAAATCATGACAACTAAACTACGCCTCGATATTCCCGTCTTGCTTCCAAATGTTCACGATGGGAATGATGCGTGCGTTCGACGGCTGATTGACGAGATCAGCGCAAAGGCGGGCGTAGTGAACGTTCATGTTCGCCCCACTGAAGGACAAGGGGCATCACAGCTCTGTATTCACTATGATACGGAGCAACTTTCCTTCGGCCGCATTCGCGAAATAGTCGACGCAGCTGGCGCAAAGATCACGGAGCGATATGCTCATGTGATCTGGAAGATCAGCGGCATCAACCATCAACGTAGATCCCGCACGGTTGAAAATCACCTGCGAGCGCTTCCTGGGGTACTAGCCGCAGATATTGGCGCTGGTAGCAGTGTGCATGTGGATTTTGATCGTCAGCAGTGTGACGTATCTAGGCTCGCAGCTACGCTGCGAGGTTTGGGCGTGCAAATTCTTGACAACGTTGAACACGGAGCCAGCACACTTTCGCCTGCCGAACATGCACATGACCACCAACATACGCATGACAAAGATAGCGGTGCCCACAAACATTCACATGCACATGGCCAAAGTCACGCGGATCATGGTGGCAAAGATGAAGCCCATTCGCACGAGCACGGAGGCATGTTTGGCGCCAACACAGAACTGATCTTTTCTCTACTATGCGGTGCGCTTTTAGGTACTGGCTGGCTCATCGAAAAGTTTGTCGCCGGTATGCCGGCTTGGCTTCCTATGGCCTGCTTTGTCGCTGCATATTTCTTCGGCGGCTTCTATACCATCAGGGAAGCCATCGATAACATTCGCCTCAAACGCTTTGAGATCGATACGCTGATGCTGGTGGCAGCAGCAGGTGCTGCTGCCCTGGGATCCTGGGCGGAAGGTGCTCTGCTGCTTTTCCTATTTAGCCTGGGACACGCTCTCGAACATTACGCCATGGGTCGGGCTAAGCGCGCGATTGAAGCGCTGGCAAAGCTGGCGCCTGAAGTTGCCTCGGTGCGCAGGGACGGCAAGGTCGTAGAGATCAAGGTCGAAGAATTGCGTCTCGGAGATGTCGTTATCGTACGCCCCAATGAACGCCTTCCTGCAGACGGTTTCATTGTTCTTGGAAACTCTGCGATCAATCAAGCTCCGGTTACAGGGGAGAGCATCCCCGTTGACAAGCGTCCGGTCGACGACGTCAGCATCGCACGCGCTCGTCCCGATGGCGTCGATAGCGAATCAAAGGCCTTTGCAGGGGCAATCAATGGATCTGGTGCCATCGAGATTGAAGTAACGCGCCGTTCCACTGAGTCTGCCCTTGCCAGGGTAGTCAAGATGGTCAGTGAAGCGGAAACCCGTAAATCCGCCACTCAGCGTTTCACCGATAAGTTCGAACGCATCTTCGTGCCGGCAGTTCTTGCCTTGGCGTTTCTCCTTTTATTCGCATGGGTCATCGTTGATGAGCCGTTCCGGGATAGCTTCTACCGTGCAATGGCAGTTCTCGTCGCGGCAAGTCCCTGCGCTCTTGCTATCGCCACTCCTAGTGCCGTTTTATCTGGTATTGCTCGTGCAGCGCGGAGCGGCGTGCTCATCAAAGGCGGCGCCCCGCTGGAGGAATTGGGCTCCCTTAACGCAATCGCGTTCGATAAAACGGGGACGTTGACCGAAGGTCGGCCTCGCATCACAGACGTCGTACCCGCCGAAGGCGTTTCAGTGGAAGAGCTACTTAATGTTGCCTTGGCAGTAGAAGCCCACAGTGACCATCCCCTTGCTGCGGCTATTACGCGAGACGCCAAAAAGCACTTAGGATCCTCCGAGAATCCCCCCTTGGCCCAGGACATCAAGAGCTTGACCGGTCGAGGAGTCATCGCAGCCATCGCCGGTGAAACGGTATGGATTGGCAAGCTGGAGATGTTCGGCAGCGACGGTGTTCCACCTCTCGACGCCGGTACAAAGGCCGCTGTCGAGCAATTGCGAGAAAAGGGCCGTACTACGATGGTAGTCCGTCATGGTCAACGTGACCTCGGGACCATTGGACTGATGGATACGCCACGAGCTGGCGCTCGGGAAGCGTTGCAAGAGCTACGTGGGATTGGCATCACGCGCATGATCATGATTTCCGGTGACCATCAGAAGGTCGCTGACGCCGTGGCTGGCGAGGTTGGCCTCGATGAAGCCTGGGGAAATTTGATGCCGGAGGACAAAGTGGATGCCATCCGCAAGCTCCGCCAATCCACCAAAGTTGCCATGGTCGGTGACGGAGTCAATGATGCGCCAGCAATGGCCAATTCCACGGTTGGAATCGCTATGGGTGCCGCCGGCTCGGATGTGGCTCTGGAAACAGCGGATGTAGCCCTGATGGCAGATGATCTGAAGAATCTCCCATTCGCCGTCGATTTGAGTCGCCATACCCGCAGCGTCATACGACAAAACGTCTTCATCAGTCTGGGTGTAGTCGCTTTCTTAGTGCCTGCAACTATCTTCGGCTTAAGTATTGGTGTTGCCGTAGCAATGCATGAAGGATCTACGTTGATTGTTGTGTTCAATGCACTACGACTACTCGCATACTCAAAACCAAATTCCAACCAACAACGCACCGAATGATTGGCCCGAACTAGAGCAAGTTCAAAAGCCATGCTCCTCATCATCTGGTCGTGAACAAAGTCATAGCTCCAGACCGAATTGGGCTTGGTTGCTCCAGGTAGCCGAATGTCGTTGCCGCATCGACGCCTGCGAGGCCGCTTTCGGGGGATGCCTAGTTTGAGCGCGCTCCAGAGTCGCCGCACTCGGGACTCGCCCAAGGCCAGCCAGGCAGACATACGCCGATAGCCGAATCGAGGAACCTCTTGCGACGCCGCGATGAGTTGCTGCGTCAGGCTCCGATCCTTTTCAGGTTGTAGCAACTGATAACCTGCTACTCGCCGGCTCAGCTCCAGATAACGACATGCCTTGCGTTGCGACAGCCCCCGACGAGTAAGGACTTCCAGCGCTTCGCGCCGGCCCGCGGAGGTCATCATTTTTTTCGGCTTAACTCCTTCAAGCCATCAATCACCAGCAACTGTTCCGCCACCATGCGTTTGAGCTTGTCATTCTCGGATTCAAGATCTCTGAGCCGCCGCGCGTCCGAGACATCCATACCGCCAAACTTGTTTCTCCAGCGGTAAAAGGTCTGCTCAGTAATGTTGTGGCGCTTGCACAGATCTACCGTCGCAATCTCCTTGCTCTCTGCTTCTCGCAAGATGCTGATGATCTGTTCGTCCGTAAATCGCTTCTTCATTGAGTTCTCCTTGGCGTTAGCATAAAGAACTCACTTAGCCGGTGGCTACAAAATTCGTCTCAGGTCAATGCAAGTAACAGTTCCTTGTCGTCTGTGGGAAGTTTCAACCAAAAAGCTCCCTCGTTTCTGGAATGTGGGTACCAGGCCGAAATTATCTCGTCCACCTGATAGTCCTTCTCGGCCCATATTGAAATCTTCTGCATTCTCTAGATATCCCGGGCATGTTCCCTCGAAAATCGGAGACGTTCTTTAAGCGTTACTTTTGTGGGCCGGCACCTCTGCTGTCACATCGATGCGAAGTAGTATGGAGTCGTTTTTTTCTCAGTTTTTCTTCTGCAATCAACGCCCTTTGCTTATAGCTCGCGGCATCCTTGAGTAGCTCCGAAATTTGCATCCAATAGTCACGCCCAAGGTCTCCTTCTTGCAAGGCAAGTTTGTGCAGCGTACGCAGCGCGGTGGACAAATCAACGTCCGTGAATCGATCTAATTTCATCTTAATACCCATTAAGCTCTGGATACATAATCATTGGGGTCTTGCAAATTTCGCGTCAATTGCAAAAGCAAGGTGCTTTGAAAATTGTGGCTGCGCGCTATGAGCTGGTTGCGGCTGATTACTGTCGTCAAAGAAGACTCTTAGTTTAATGCCAGTTCTTGGGCATGGATAAGAACCAATACCGGTCACTACTGAGATGGATAAACGGTCTTTTAAATAGGACAAGACATATACATTGCAGGTGTCATCGCGCTCGTCCCGTACGTGTGTGAGTAGTTCATCAATGTCCGAGAACAATCGCAGATGCGTTTGCGGAATAGGAGAATCAATTTTTGGCGACACCAAGAAACATGGTTGGCTGACATCCAGCAAAGCGGAATTCCAAGGTATCGCAGGCGCGATCAACGTGCGTGGCACACCTTGGACCTGCCAAGAGGGAAATGTAATGAACATAGTTGGCGAGAAACCGCCCTAGCGTCGTCGCCTGGGCGGCCTTTCTGTTGCGTAAGAAACGCACGGATACTAGATGAAGTTGATTCAGCAAGTCAATAATATTGATTTGATGAGCCCTGTTCTGCGGGTGGGAATGAGGAGACCATGTGCAAGCCACTGAGCTTGCACATGAAAAAGACCGAAGATCAAAAACTGCCTGTTTCTGCGGCCAAATCCCTTGGTCGGAACATTGCCGCACTTCGAAAGGCACGTTCTCTCACGCAGCACCAACTAGCTGCCGCGCTATGTGTTGAAATCGAAACCATTTCGCGATACGAGAATGGGCGGCTGAATACCTCGCTCGATCAAATTGATAATTTCGCGGCATTTTTTAATGTTCCCGTATGGACGCTTTTTGCGCCGACGGATCTGCAATCCGCCTTCCCTGATCCGATTTTGCTAACAAAGATGCGCTCTCTTTCCCCTAAGCATCGAGCGACGCTCCATGACCTTATTCAGGTGTATTGCAATGCACATCACTCTGCTTTGAAAGCAGGCTCTTCTAGGTAGGTCACCACACATCTTCCATGATACGTGGCCCCGGGTTAGATAAGTTCAACAAGCCGGGCACCGCTGAAATCACTCCCTTACAGATGGGCTGATAAACGCAGCAGTTCACCTTTTTATGGGCGTACGCCTCCCATAGCGCTCTTGGAAGCGAAGACGTTACGTCCTTCCTTCAAGGCGTCTATCAAGTTCATTTTTCTTGATTTTACGGTTGACAACATGAGGACGTACTCGCTTGAGTCATGTAGGAGGGCGAATATCTTGTTCCGCTTACCTTCAACCATGTCACACACGAGAACGCTGTGGGCTGCAACACTATGGAAATGCGAGACCTGTCCATTGAAGCGACAGATATTGCTCAGGCCCTGGGCTATGTCGGCCAATTCGATATCCTGGACCAACTCCCATTCGTTGCGAGCCAGTGGATCAAAGCATTGACCGGTAAAGGTGCTGATTGGTGCAATTAAGCGCCTCGGCCCGAAAAAATACAGCAGGGCGCGGGCAAGCAGCTCATGTAATTTATCGACAAGCATGGCGATACTCCAGAATAGTTTAGATATTCGGTAATGCCGCACATTCATGTCTAAGATCCTCTGCGAATCATATGCATCGGCATGTCATACTATCGCTTGCGCAACATCTCCTTGGGCTTAACAACCCACTTAGGAGCTCATATGAACAATCCCATCACCCAACCCAACGAAACCCTCATCAACCACTTCAAAGGTACAGTTGACCTCCATCGCGTGGCGTCCAGTATCCAGAAGCTATTCAACGCAGCCAGCCAGCACACCGGCAGGGACTGCTACACGATCGCCGACCTCGGCCGGAAGCTGCTGCAGCGCGAAGGCATCCTTTCTGCCCGACTTGTCGTCGGGTTTGCCGCATGGCGGGTGGGCGACGGTGACGCTGACGTGATTTCGCACATCCTGATGCCAGGGCAACGAATCCAACCAGCCAGTTTCCCTTACCACGCCTGGGTCGAGGTCACCGGCGAGGAGCTGCCTGGCAAAAAGGTACTTATCGACTTTTCCACGTATTCGCTGCCGACCAAGGCGCGAATGCTGGACCAGTTAGACGGCGGAAAAACTGACGTTACTTGGAGCCCAGCCTTCATCGTTGCAACCGAAGACCAGGTTTCGAGCTATGAGGAGACGGCGAGTTTGAACGCGGGTAAGTTCTTCTACGTACGTATCCCTCAGCTTGAGGACTTTATGAAGAAGGACTACACGCCCTGTGAAGCCGATTTCACGATGCTGCAAATGATTTTCGAAAATCCGGATGCTCAGGTCTGTGGCTTAAACCACACTTCCTAAGCTCTGAACGACAATGCCCCCGCATCACGCGGGGGCATTTTTTTTACTTCGAGGTCGGCGTCGAGACTCCGCCACCAGGGTTTGTGGTGACGTTCTTCATCTTTTCAGCAATGGTGGAGCTCAACTTGCCGACGTCTGGCAGCTCGGTGGCGGCCATAATGTCGCCAACGAACTCGCTCATATCGATCTTCGAGAAATCGATCTTCTGAAATTCTGCGGTGGTGAAGCCATCACACTGGGGACTCTCCGCCGATCCCCATCCCTTCCCAATCTGCGGCTTGCCTTGCTCATTGATGATCTTGGCCAGCTTCGAGTTATAGCAACAATAAGCTTGGGTTGTCTCCAGGCATACGCCGAACACTTTGTTACTGCAGTAGTCCCCGACATATTTACAGAGGTTGGCGCCCTTGTGCATACCCAACTGCTGCTCCTCTGGTTCACATGCCATGAGCTCCATAATGACCTGGATGGCGACTGCGGCAGCAAACGAATAGGGATCGAAAGCAAACCCATTGCCCAGGCCATAGATCGTCTGGCCAAAAGCACCGGTTGCTGTCTCTCCGGCCGCTAAAGCGCCGGCACCGAACGAATACGAGATACCGTACATTTCAAACGAGCTACCGAACTTGGACGCCATCTCGATGCCGTCGAAGCCCATAGCTGCCATCCCGGCTTGAAGATACTCGCTGCTCTGATACATGTAGTCGAAGACGTACTTTGACCCCATCTTAACGGCCCCACCAACTGCTTGCATCATCACCGCGTTGTTGGTCTGCCCGCTTGGATCGTCCTTGCAGCAGTTTTTCAGTCCCCCGTAGCCCTTCGCGCACTTCTCCGCTGTGCCCTTGAAAAGATCCATACTGTCGGCACCGTACACGCCGGCTTGCCTTGCCGCCTCCATACCCGCGACGACAGATGCAAAGTCGCTATCGGGCGGGTGACTAGTATCCCAGCAGGTACCGTCTTTACACGCCGTGGAGGCGCTGCAATCATTGATCGTGTGTGTCTCACCTTTTTTCGTCACGCAGCGGTAGGTGATGGCTTTATTTACGCAGCCAATGGGGTCTGTAGCCGTGACGCAAGACTCACTTTCTTTGGTGCAGCCTTCGTCAATATACTTCTGGCAATCCGACTGCCAATTCGGGTTGATGCAGGAGTACTCATCCTGCCATTTCCAGCAGTCTTTCGTAACGGGAAGACCGTTGATTACCCGGGTTTCATTTGCCCCCTCAACACATGTATGAGATGCGAGATAGCAGAGCGGATTCGAAGTATTTGCATCGCACTGGGATGTGTCAATCGTATCCTTCGTGATTGTGTAGGACGTTCCGAGATTGACGGTGTTGGTAGGTGTTGGTTGAGCTGGATCATCACACCGATACGTCCTCTGGGATACTAGACACGTTCCATCCCAAGCGGTCGAAACACATTTGACGGAAGTAACCCAGCAGCTAGAGATCTGCTCCAATGCAGCACAGTAGTTAATAGTCAGTGGGCGCTTGCACTCGTAAGTATCCTGGTAGGTCCAGCATGACAAACCGACAGAGGATAGTGAGACACCCACTCCGCCAAAAATCTTTGTTGGCGACGCGTCTATGCATGCAGTTGAAGCGACGTGGCATTCTGCGGCCCTGGCAACTCCACACGCCAACAAAAGGAAAAATGTAAGAAATAGCGCTCTCATTGGGACCTCGCCTCCAATGCTGCGCAGTTATTGACTGTACCTGTCACAACTGGATTGGTCGCATAGGTTTGGAAACCCGCTGTTACGCTCAACGTCCCAGAGTATTGAGAATACGTGTTGCATTGCGTTTCCATATCACTAATCTGAGTGCACACCACGTAGTTGTAATAAATATCTGCGCTGTAGCTACCAGAACAATATCCCGCACTGCAGCTCGTACTACCTCGAACGTCCGCCCGGCAACTATCCCCCATACCGAAATTTCCAGTACTGAAACTGAAATTAATGGGAAGACCATAATTGTGATAGGTGTAGGGGTCATCCATTGGGAAACTCCCGCCTTTATCGCGGAGAATATGAATATCAATAGAAGGTGTATCTGTAGCTGCGCAGGTATAACTGAAGGTCAGCATATCGCCGCCATAACACGGGTCAGTGCCAAGGTGGTTGGACTGTGCCGTCGACATTACTGTCGTACCGGGCGTGCAAGACAGTTGCGTATTCGGTGACACTGAAGCGCTTCGGGTGCAGGTGTACGTATCCAGCGCATTTTCAGTAACATTGCACTGGAAATTTGCATTTGCAGTTACATCTACAACCCGACCAAGAGTGCATTGGTTTCGATCGGCCAGCAGAAATTCGTTGCAAACGAAAAGTGCTGTCTGGTCGGGGTCTGTGACTTGTTTTACCGTGCACGTGGAGTTAGTACTGCCACTGGCATTATTGATTACGTCACCAATTCCTTTGATGATCGGATCGTTCGCATTGATGGGGTACGTGACTTTCTGTTGCGGGTTCTTGGCGAGGAAATTTACAGCGTCACATTCCTGGTTAGCGATTTGATCCGATCCATGAACCGCCGTCTTGCACGTGTTGATCCGGTTTAGACCAACATCAAACAGAGAAGCTCCACCAAAGCTAGCGGCCTGAGGTGGATTGGTGCTGTAGAACGGAATCTTTTGTGCATTCCCACTATTAACCTGGCCGCTGATGGTGTTCAGCTGACTTTGGCCCAGTGCGACACCGTCGCTGTGTGCATCAGCAAAGGCATTCCCAATGCACGCCATCGCAAGGCCGTTGACCACTAAAAATGAGACTAACTTGACGAACACTCTGCGTGCCATTCTTCACCTTCGAAAGTGATTCGTTCTTTTTACGTCGAAACAATACAATTTGTGTTGATTCTATACATGTCTGACAGTATTACACAATGTTAAAGAGCGCCCCGCTTTGGGGAAAATCGCGGCGTGTGCGTGTTCAGCCACGTTCGTACGCTGCGTCCAGGCCCATCTAGCCGTATCGCAGGCAAAAAAAAACCCGGCGTCAGCCGGGTCAAAAACTTCCAGGGGGGAATTGCTTTGTCGCTACAACACAACGTAGCGGTCGCGGTGGGAAAGGCAGTCGCTTATCTCCTTCACTTTGTGGTGCCTCCAGCGTTGGTACCGGGATTGGCGGTAATGCCAGTCATCTTTTGCGAAATCGTCTTCTGGAGATCCCCGACATTCGGCAGATCTGTTGCGTTCATGATATCCCCGACGAACTCGCTCATATCAATCTTGGAGAAGTCCACACGCTGGAACTCCTCCGGGGTGAAACCAGCGCACTGGGGACTCTCCGCCGTGCCCCAGCCCTTGCCAATCTGCGGCTTCCCTTGTTCGTTGATGATCTTACCCAGTTTCGAGTTATAGCAACAATACGACTCCGTGGTCTCCAAGCAGACGCCCAGGAATTTTGAGCTGCAGTACGACCCAACGAAATGGCACAGGTTAGCGCCCTTGTGCATGCCGAGCTGCTGCTCTTCTGGCTCGCAAGACATCAGCTCCATGATGACTTGAATTGCTACTGCCGCCGCGAACGAATACGGGTCGAAGGCAAACCCGTTGCCGAGACCATAAATCGTCTGACCGAAGGCGCCGGTCGCGGTCTCGCCTGCTGCCAGGGCACCGGCACCGAACGAATACGAAATGCCATACATTTCAAACGAGCTACCGAATTTGGATGCCATCTCGATGCCGTCAAATCCCATCGCAGCCATGCCGGCCTGGATGTATTCGCTGCTTTGATACATGTAGTCGAACACGTACTTGGAGCCCATCTTCACAGCTCCGCCCACTGCCTGCATCATCACCGCATTGTTCGTCTGCCCACTGGGATCCGATTTGCAGCAGTTCTTCAGACCACCGTAGCCCTTGGCGCACTTCTCAGCAGTCCCGGTGAAAAGGTTCATGGAATCTGCCCCGTACACCCCCGCTTGGCGTGCTGCCTCCATGCCGGCGACGACGGCCGCAAAGTCACCATCGTTCGGATGGCTGGTATCCCAACAAACCCCATCCTTACATGAAACAGACGCGCTGCAGTCCTGCACCTGTGTGGTCACACCTTCTTTAACCACGCAGCTATATGTGACCTGACTCATCACGCAACCGATAGGATCGGTTGATTCAATGCAGGTGCTGTCAATGCGAGTGCATCCCTTTGCGTCAAGCGCCTTGCAGTCGTTCTGCGGCGTCGGATTGATACACGAGTACTTGTCTTCGTATTTCCAGCACTCTTTGGTGACCGGCAAACCATTAATGACACGGGTGCCGCCTGGCTCGACACACTTGTGCTCAGCCAGATAGCAGAGCGGATTCTGAGTGTAGGTTTGGCACTGGCTCACATCCAATTCATCGCGAGTTATGGTATAAGAATCATCAAGTCGAACAGTGTTCGCCGGTGTCGGAGTGGCTGGGTCTGAACATCTGTAGGTGAAGTTCTGCCTCATGCATGCACCATCCCAATCGGTTTGGACGCACGCGGTCGAACTCTGCCAGCATCCGCCCATCTTCGACAGCGCCGTGCAGTAATCAACCTGAACCTGTTTGATGCAGGTGTAGTTGCGCTGATAAGTCCAGCAGGATCGTCCAACGTCCGCTAGACACGCCATATAGCCGCCGTACGACTTACACGGCGTCGCATCGACACATACCTGACTATCAAAGTGGCACACAGACGCGTTGGCCACGTTGAGGAATAGGAAGAGGCCGAGCGCCATTACGACTCGTCGCAAGAAGGTCCTTACCATGTCAACGACTCCAGGGCGCCGCAATTGTTGCTATCGAAGCATTGGAAGACCGCCTTCTGGTTCAGCGTAAAAGTATTGACGTTCGGATAGTAGCCCAAGGGTGTGTAGTCACCGCACTGATAGTCGGTGAAGTTCACCCAGCAGTTGCCAGCTGAGTTGCAGTAGAGGCGAGAGTAACTATTGACGTTATATTGAATGCCGACGCTCAGCAAATCGGAAACAGCTGCTGTATTCGTTTGGCTTGATCCGCAGCAGTCGTTATAAGTAACGCTTGCTGTAGATCCATCTCCATTGCAACTTATACTGAAGTTGCAGCATTCTTGGGCATTCGGAGTGCATCTGAAATTCTGATTCGTACAACTCAACTGAGTACCCACCACGTTGCACATGGTTCCAATCTCACAGGACCTATTTTCGTACATCTCAAATTGCTTGTCGCAGCTAAAGTTGGCGTCCGCGTCAACGTCGACAACCCGGCCAATAGCACATTGGAACTCGTTGGGGACGAGGTACTCGTTGCAGACTTCTGTAGAGTGTTCCGCCGGCGTCGTTGTCTGTTTGAGAATGCAACCGGCATCGACCTTACCCGGATCGGCTTTGTTAATCACGTCACCGATGCCGACGATAATCGGGTCATTGGGAGAAACTTCGAATTTCTGGCGGTTCTGAGGATTCTTTGCCAGGAAATTGACTGCATCGCATTCCTGATTAGCTATGGGGTCGGAACCGTGAGTGGCGGTCTTGCAGGTGTTGATGCGGTTGAGACCCAGGTCGAAAAGGCTTGGGCCACCAAAGCCGGCCGACTGAGGCGGGTTCGTATTGTAAAAGGGAACCCCCTGAGCTTTCGACGAGTTGACGTTGCCACTCATCGTGTTGAGCTGGGACTGTCCTAGCGCGATACCGTCAGAATGCGCGTCGGCCCACACTGATGCCGGCGCACACGCGAAAAATGCTGCGCATATCAAGCCCCGAGAAAGCGACAAGAGGTTCATTCAGAGAGTCCTTATTCTTTGTGTGAATGGAATGCGGCGAGCACGCCCGCAGGCGTTCCACATGTTCTCAATACGTGATTCTACACAATATGCAGCAATTGCAATGCAATATGTCGTGCTTCAATACAATTTGTATTGCGTTTATATCATCCCAGGGCAGCTGTAGCCCGGTGCTCATCCGGCGCTAACGGACAGCAGGTTTTCATCCACCAAATAAAAAACCCGGCCTACGATGGCCGGGCTTTGCAATGCAATTTATTCCTACGATTCGCTACGTGCCTTTTCAAGTGCTGCGCAAATCACCTGCGCTGCCAGGATCGACCCTGCGACGGCAACGAGATCCTGCCGCCCTGCACGCACGCCATAGACAGCGGTGCCGGTAGTCAAATAGCCGTCGTAAGCACCGGCTTTCGGGGCACCGTCGACATATGCATCTGCTTGCGGGAGAATGGGCAATTGCAACCGAAGCCATTCTTCAGGCTGGCCAATGCAGTTGGCGGTGATACCGTAGCCAGTACCGTTACCGAACAGAGCCTTCGCCGCATCATCCGCTGCCTTGAAGCTCTTGTACGGATGCGCCTTACGCAAGTTGGCAGAAATGAGCCCGTCAGGTGTCGCAACGAAACCGCGGGCGACGTTAATATAGAACAACATGTTTTCTCCTTTCGTGAGGTTGGTATGCGAAAAGAGATGACCTTCATGCTTCACTACGATGAAGGTGCGAAGCACTTTCTTTGGCCACAAAGAAAAATGCCCACGTCGATACGACGTGGGCATTGCCGGACTTAATCATCTGAACCGCGGCCGGATGAGGCCAAGTAGGCGATTTGGCCAGGCGTGTTGCGACCAGACCATTCAAAGCCCATTCTGCGGACTTCCTTTCGAGCGGTGAGCTTGAGGTTCGACTCGTGGTGCTCCAGGTGCTTTTTCGTATGCCATTTCTCAACCTCCAGCAGCATTTCGATATCGCTTCGAGCAATGGCAAGATCACGCTTGAGCTTCTTCCTTCCAGCGATCTGACGCCCGATCAGCGCCGTGGTAGCTGCGACGGTACATGCAGTGAAGAAGGAAAAAACACCGCTGATAAGAGCGGCTTGCACGCCCGGGTCGTTCCACTGCACCGTGATGGTATCCAGAAACATATGACACTCCAAGTAGTTGATATACCCTCAGGAATGCACGACACCGACTTCTATTTTTGGAGCTCTGTCGTCTTTCGGAACCGAGGCTCTCCTACTCAGAGAACTCAAACCCGTGCAGCTTAGCTTGGGCAGCCATCTGTGCCGCGGACAGTTCCTTGTGATGATTGAATAAGCGGTAGAGGATCGCCCGGGCGGTTCGAGTATGAGTCGCCGCAATCTCTGCGATCTGCCTTCCGTCCCTGAACGCCTGGAGCAATCTGCCATCCTCCTCACTGCTCCATGGCTTGCCATGCGCCTCCAGGCCTGGCGTACTCGCTGCTGAGTGTTTGTCTTGCCTTACGGGATCAGGCACAAAGGTAGCCAGTAAACGCAGCACGGCATCCTTTCGGTCAGGTGCGGCGGCGTGGTAGTGAACACTACCAATCACCAAGAGCGGATCAATATCGAGCTCCAGGCCAAGGCGCCAAGCTATTTCGAGGGGCAGCACTTCCTTCCCAGTCCGCCAGAGCGAAAATCTGCTCGTAGAGACCTGAAGGTACTCTGCGAGCCCTGCATCGGCGACTAGCCCCTTAGCCGCCTTCAAACGATCAAGCCAATGGGTCTGCTCTTGGACAACAAAGTCCGGTAACGGACGATCGGCATTAAATTTCTTCCGATCTTGGCTCCTCTCGCGCTCCAACGGCACACCCTGGTAGGTCGCGAGGAGCGCCGCGCCAGATGCAGCGGAGAGCCGTACATTTTGGGTCAACTTAACCGAGCCATCCGAATTGGGACGGCCGTGTTCGTCCAAACCCGCCGCTAGGTTCATGAGGATACTGATGGCACGCTTCGAGTCTGCAGTGATGCTCATACTTACTGGCTCCAGAAAGCCGGCGTGTCGCCGGAACAGAATGACGCCCGGGGGCGCCCCACTGACCCAACGTTACTGCAGTTGGAGTTCACGAAAGGGTGGGTCAGAGCCCCAAATCGCGTTGAACCTCTTTGATACTCGGAATCTGGCGATAGCGAATCGCCTTCACACCTACCGTCTTCATCAGCTGGTCACGGCGAGCATCCTTCGCCCGCTGAGACCAACGACGATGGCTTGCGTCATCAAGCTCAATGAGTGCAACCACATTGAAATCTCGATCGCAAATCACAAAGTCGCCGCGGTTATGCGCGACCTTGTGACGCGCCTTATTCTTGTCCGTCAGAGCGAGCCCCTTCACCTTAATGAAAGCTCCAAAAACGACTTGGGGAGCAATGATCAGCTTCGTGCCAATAGCCTCCTGCAGCACCTTGTAGCACTTTTTCTCGTGCTCGGTCAGCAGTGGCATGCGCGAATAGTTTTTGGCTGAGTACTCGGAGGTGAATAAACGCCGGTAGGCAACATAGAAGACGATTCCAATCGCCAAATAAACTACCAGTTGTTGCCAAGTATCCAACTCCACCATTTGCTTGCCCTTCTTAAGAAGACGAATATTCATACCTGCCGTGTGGGGGTCAAGTAAGTATAATATGCAGGCCATACAGAATGCGTATTTTCAATACAACTTGTATCAATAATTATTGAAACGATCATGAAATCCAAGAATTTGTGGGCGGCACTCAGCATCTGGGTGCTAGTGCCCTTCGCTACTGCGGAACCCATGTCGGTAAAGCCGTCCAGCGTTCCATCAGCTGCACAAGCTGAGTTATTGCCGCCAGATGCTGCCTTTTCTGTGAAGGCCATGCCAGGTGCCGAGGGTGTCCATTTAGCTTTCCACGTGGCCGCCGGCTACTACCTCTATCAGCAACGCATCTCCGTTCAAATGGCTTCTGGCGGAGAGCAGCTTCAGCTCCGCTTCCCAGCTGCGCAAACCAAGTCTGATCGATTCTTCGGGGAGCAGAAGGTGTATGGCCAGGATTTCACCGTTGTCGCGCTCACAGCGGCATCAAAGCGCCCTGGCAAGGCTATAGTCCACTATCAGGGATGCGCTGGCAGCGTCGGCGTTTGTTACCCGCCTCAAACCGCAACTATCGAGCTTCGCTAAAGGAGACCAAGGATGCAAAAGATCAGAACCATGCTAATCCCTCATCGGGATGGCCAGCGGTTAGTGGTCATTGATGTGCCACAGATGGCGGCTGAGGCCGGCGACATAACTGAAGTGCTGCAGGTCCTTGAGCAGTTGACAGCAACAGCTGAGAGCACCGTGCAATTCCAAGGCTGCGTCGTTCTTGGCTATGGTTATGACCAGGATCCGCGTGAGATTTCCGCGATCCCTGCGGCTCGGACCTTCACACAGCAGTTACATCGCCATCAACCGGCGCTCTTCTTCATGCTGCACCCCTACACCTTGGCGGGGCTTATCGGCTGCTTCGAGGAGAGTCCGGAATCAGTCTTTATGGATGGGAAGTTCGCGGGCACGAAGCTCGATCTCAGAGTCGTATCTCGCGTATTCAACGAAGCAATTGTCGCAGCCAGCAGCCTAATGGAGAACAAGGGCGTCGGCGAGCAAGCCAAGAAGGAGGCGCTGCTGCGCATCCAAACCGTGCGCAACGACATGCTCACAGGCGTAAACGTTGCCAAGAAATACGCAATAATCTAGCCCCGCTTGATCACCCTCCGACGAAGTCGGAGTGCGTCATACAGCAACCACAAACCCATCGGCCCTACCAAAACAAGCAGCCCAAGTAGACCTGCAAAAACCTTGCCGAAGGGTTCATAGCGTACCTGGTCAGCCTTGTAGAGAATCGTGGACGGCGTAGTAGGGGTAATGAACCACTCTTCACCACTTTTCGAGACAATCCTGGTCTCCTCTGCTACGAACGTGCGGCTTACATCTCCAACCATACTGCAGCTATCGCCATTCGATGGCCACCCGGCCGGACAATACTTTTTAGACAAAGTGACCGTTGCGTTCTCATGAACCATCATGGTGGCCATAAGACGAAAGCTGGCCATGAGCGAGAAAACGGCCAACAGCAAGACTGCAAGTATGCTTCTCATGAATTTCTGGAAAGGCTATCTAGGGTTATTCAAGGTTTACAGAACTCGGGGTTAAGCAAATCAATTCCAAGCCCCTTGCATTTGATCCACGGCCCTGTGGGATGGGCATTGGTATCGGAATACTCGCCTAGGGCGGCCAAGGCTGCCGGGAATGACTCGTAACAATAGCGTCTGCCATAGCCACACATCCCGAGATCGACAACCAGCCCGTATGTCCAGCAATACTCCTGTAGACCGACAAGAACATCGCCAATCTTTTTAAGGTGTGTGTAGCCGTTGCGCTGCAACTCGGCGGCAAGAACCTGCTCCTGCACGTTATCAAGGAAATGTGACACGCTTGTCCTAAAGATCAACTCTGACCCACGGACCTGACGACTCCAGCTGCGCTCGGGCATCTAGCTCAGCCCGAATCCGCTTGAGCAGCTTCTCAAAACGCACCTGGCGTGCGGCCGGGTCGCTGAGTTCCTCTGGAGGCGGAGGATTCAGCTTGTCGAGGATATTCAACAGGTCACCTACCTGCTCTTCCAGATTGAGCGGCGCCGATGGTGTGGCAACAAGGTCCCGTATGGCCTCAATGAAACGCCTTTTCAGATCATCATGCTCTGAGACCTCCTTCGCCAGGGGCGCACGAAGCACTTCCAGAATCTGCATGCAATGCTCTCCAGCCGATCCCGGCAGAGCATCGTCAGCATACCGCCACCAGATCTTGCTGCGAGCGGCCCAGCCAGCGTAGCATTCGGTCCGGCCATCCACATCGACACTAACAGCCAGTCCCGTTGTCCCACTGTCGGAGTCCGGGAACAGCGTGCCCGCCTCGGGCTCAGACCACTCGATTAACTTCCCAAAGGCTTCCCCACGGCGGTACAGAATGGGCAGCCCCTCAGCTGGAATGTTACCGACATCGACCTCGATACCTTGCGCGACGGTGGAACTTTGGTTCATGGGGACTCCGTTTTCTTCAGAAAAATGGGGGTATTCTTACTGCGTGCTTCAGTATACATCTCTGCAAACGTCTCGGCCATTGACCGGGGTCGCGACTCTGGGATGGGGGCGCCGGTACGCATGAATTTCCCGCGGCGCCTGCACTCCATAGCCTCAAATTCGACCTGGCGCCATGCCGCCACGTTTTCTAATTGCCGGCCGGCGAGCTTCAACTGAGCCTCTATACGACAAGCGCTGAAGTAGACGCTGTCCAACTCACTTCGATTGCGTATGTTCCTGCTCAACACGGCGGTCATGGCAAGGATCAGAGCTACGCTACCGTCCGACATAGGTTGTTTCACCAAACCTTGGTATGCCAACAGTCCCGCGAGGAACTTGGATTGCGCCAAGTGATCCGCTTTTTGGGGGCATTGTGCGAGATACCCGTATCTACTGCCCGGATAGAAACCGTTCACGTACAGTGTCACGAAACCCAACGATAGGCTGGAAAATCGCTCCAGACCGGGGAGCGTACGCTTAGCCTCCTCTCCCAGACTCTCCATGTGGTGAACAGTTCGGCGCCGATCAGCCTCCAAATCGTCATCGACATCAGTCGAATCTGGGTATCGCAACGGTAGATCTAGGTTTATCTGTTCCTCTACAAATTGATTTAATTGGCTAGCACTGATCAAGTCCACAGCCTCGATCAGGCCACGGACGGTCTCTGGTGAAGCGAATCTCTCCACATTCCGTGCGTGCTGCGCCGCGAGCGCGGTTGTCACGTCCTCATACCATTCGCTACCAGCTGCAGCAAACGCTGGAGCGTCTGCCGTCCGCGCGTCCAAGCCTTCCGGCAGCTGTACGAAGCGGAACAACTCTTCGTGACTGATGACGTTCAGCTGGCTTTGCAGATCAAAAAGCTGGGTCGCCATGTATTCCTGGCCGTGTTCTCGGAACCGATGGTCGCTCTGTACGTAGAACCGACGGCCGTCTGTCACCAAAGTGATTGATCCAGGTAGTCTCTTATTACCGTCCATCAGCAAGGCGCCAGAAGAATGCGCCGCCGACCTCCGCTTCCATTCGAACGAGTCAAAAAGATAGACCTCAGCATTTGACTCCCAAGTGCCTGGAGGCGCTACGTCGGGAAGCACGGCATCGCCACAAAACAAATCTGAAAGGGCGTCAAAAATTGCCGTCCCGTTGACATCAAAGACCCTTGGCACCAGAGCGCCCAGCTTCTCCGCCACAATCACACGCCCTATCGGTTCCAGGCCAGCGTTAGCCAGCCATCTGATGCTCCACTGTGCCGACCCAGCTGCCAGGGGCACGTGACCGGCGGCTAGCGCCTCATTAAGAGGCAAGTAAGCCGCCGGCGCGAGCGAATTAACCATGAACGCTGTCTCGGGATCGGATGCGTGCGGCACGCGTCTGGCCCCGTCTAAGTCATCCAGGTAGTTCGCGGGCAGGATCTCGATCTGCTCGACCAGACGGTGCCAGAGGAAAACGGTACGATCAGGTGTGATAGCCCATTCGAATCCAGGGATACCCGCTTCCAGCAGAGCGGGGGTTTGGTTTGGCCACGGCTCCGCATACGCCGCGAAAGATCCGAACTCATCGAAGAAAATGCCTTGCTCTCGATACCGTCGATCACTTTCACGCTGAAGCTCTGTTCGCTGGACGTTGACCGAAAAGAGGTCAAGGTGCAGCTTCGGCACCAAGTCCCTCCCCTTCACGATGCTCATGCCGAAATGAACAAATAGCCGCCAGACTACGGCATGAACCGCGCGAAGCTCTGTGTAGTCACTTGCAAGGGAAAGAAACCTCGAAGGTACCTCGGCGGAGGCCTCTTTCTGCGCATCATGCAGATTCCGATAGCCAAGCAGTAACGCTAGTGCCTCTTGCGACTGCATCAGCGAGAGCGGATGCGGCTCCAAGAGCTTGCGAAGGGCCTTTGCAATTTTCGTGAATGTACCACGCTCAAAATCGGCGTGGAGCAGCGGGATACGCATATCAACTCCTTCCATAGCGCGGAATTAGTAGTGGCTGGTTCACGTAAGCGCTATGTAGGGTTGAGAGCGTCAGACGGGAAAGTGGATACTGCTTCTCGGGGCACGGCCTTTGCCAACACCAGCGGCGCGATTGAGATAACCGTGCTCAGATTCTAACGGCAGCGAGAGCCCAGGGTCAACAAGCAAGAACGTGGGCAGCCCCGTGTATCGCAGCTCAACCGACTACGAACAACCCAACGAAAGAATAGAGCCTTTATCATCCTGAAAAAATGAGAACAGCTGGGACAAAAATAAACTGGCCACCGATCAACGGTGGCCAGTTTATTTGGACAAATCTGAAGAACGAAGAACGTAAGCGCTGTCGGCCATACTAGCGAATCAGCTGTCAGCCTTGTCGTCCTGCGAAATAACGGATCGACCGGTGAAGATGCATTCGAGCTTTTCGTTCAAATAGTCAACTTGGTGAGCTGCTAAAGGGAGGTGAATGCCAGTATGCGTATTGCATTGCGAGAAGTCGATGCCGCGAAGGTGGGCAGCCTGGCAAGCCGATATGTACTCAGTCATCAAGCCGGCAAACTCAATAAAAGGATGATTCCCGATTCCGATAGCAGCCCTGTAAAATGCGCCAGCCGCTTGTCTCATCGATTCAATTGCTATTACTCGTTCCTCGTCTGTCATCGTGCTTACCTATCCTTGAGTTTGTGAGCGGGCAGCAATGATCTCGTCAACTGCTCGTCGCAGAGGATTAACTCCCGCTGCACGTTCACGGCGGAACTGGTGAGCCAGATTCCACGCTGCATCGGTGAAGGTCACCCAATACG
Source organism: Herbaspirillum huttiense (assembly GCF_047300815.1). Lineage (GTDB taxonomy): Bacteria > Pseudomonadota > Gammaproteobacteria > Burkholderiales > Burkholderiaceae_D > Herbaspirillum > Herbaspirillum huttiense_A. The sequence goes on from NZ_CP178609.1 coordinate 50,305, forward strand.
TCTTACCTGCTGCCCTTTTCAGTAGATCAGACGGAACACGGCCGAAATCGATCACCCCCCCGTCCTTGAAACGCTTCAATGCAACCAGGTCCTCTCCGTTCAAGCGGACACTTTCCAGCAGCCCTGAGGCGTTCACCACGCATTCCTCCGCATAAAGAAGGACGGCCTTTTCGTCACGGGAGAGATTTTCAAGAGAAATATCCATTGCATGTCCTATCGATCATAACGTCTTGGGTCCAAGCGAAGCCGGTGGAGGTCACATCAAATAGCGCCAGGCCGCAGCTAGGGCGCAGCCAACGACAACCCACACCAGCCGACCTCGACTTCTCAAACGCCCTTGGTTTTCGCGCCTGAACCCTTGCGGGTTGTACATGGCACGCGTGATCTTCTCCCGCCCGCCACTCTTATCCAACAAGAAATCTTTATCGTTCTTCGCCATAGCCAGGTATTCGACTCCTCGGTCGACACTACACCAAGATTTCCTGCCCAGTTTTCAATTTAAAGAGCTCCCATAAACCACAGTGCATCTTCGCCTTGCCGGCTTCCCAGTCTTGCCAGGTCCTTTTGGTCGAATAGATCAGATCCGCCGCCCGCTCTTGGCTCAAGCCTGCCTTGAGCCTCGATTCTTTAATTTCATATGGTGACGGTGCTTCCATGCCCTTTTCCTTTATTGTGGTACTACATACCAGCGATCAACGCCGGCTGGTGGTTGCGGAGCCTCAGGGAGATCCTTCGAACTGACCAAGCGATAAGGGTAGCCCGAAAACGCAGATCGACCATATTGAATAGCCTCCAAAGCAAACTCCCGCGTCGCATGGGTCGTCGATGAGAAACTATAGCCAACAGCCTCCGGCCGCCCCGATCGCGCTAGCGTCTCCGCCTTGAATCTCTCTTCTTTGGATTCGCCCTCAGGGAAAAGATCAAACCAGCGGGCAAACGGAATTGTATCCCCGTCGCTGCCACCAATGCTTATAACGTGGACGGATCCAACGACCGTAGGGGAGTAGTTGTCAGGGAGGTGGATGTCCAAGAGCTCGTCAACAAGCAACCTTCCTTCTGCATCTGCGATTCCATCTGCTAGCCAAATCACCTTCTCCTTGCCCATCGCCTTCCATTCGGAAAATACCTCCCCAACAAATGGTCTGTGCGACTTTCTTTCATGCAGGCGCTGCAGCTGGACCTTTTCGCAGAAATCATACTGCTCCAAGTCCGCCTGCAGCGAGAGAGGTGCAACCATCAGTTCCCACGGCATAATATTCTGAGCGGCTGCGCGGAAAGAGCTCCGTGCCGTTGACTTACTCGCGTAAGGCCGGACATATTGTTCCCGCAATTCGTCACGATGAGCCTCACTTGGAGCGCACTGATACAGCACACCTGCACTGTCAAACGCGCCAACACATAGAAATGATACGCGCTTCAAGGTCGGGACATACGCGACACCGATGGGAATAAGCAAACCCAGATCTCGCACATAGTTCGACGTGCGATTCAGCTTCTCCCTCAAATTCATCCAATGATGAACCTGTGTGTTGAAGTCGCGCACAGACATCACGCCACGAAACAACTTAAGCCGCTCAACTGCTCGGTCTGGTGTCGCGAAGATTCGCTGCTTCTCCTGAAACGAGGTAAACATGGATTTCCGTTTTGCCCACTCTTCAGCCGCTGGCCATTGATGGAGAGTGGTCTCCGAAACCACCGATTCCGGAAGACTTGCCCAGCGACGTGACCGCTCGGTATATTTTCCCTTTCCTTTGATAAGAGAAATCCTATGCACCCATACATGCGGTTCAATGCGATTGTCCATCTCGGCGTCGAGAGGAGCAGCGTAAACGATCATCTGGGCGCCACCAGATAAAACCAAGCGCAAAGGCTCGTAGCCGAGGCCCCTCACGAATGCCGCCACTTCATCTGCCCTCCGAGCTCCCTCTCCGCTCAAGAAGAACATCTGGTCAAGAAGCGACTTCCAGGCCTCGGGTGCACATCCGTCTTGCCACCGCGGCAGCTCCTTGCCGCGATGAGCCGCACGCCAGGCTATTACCGCCTGCTGTACGATCTGATCGGCAATAGCGCCACTAGCCACATTGCCTACCTCAAGGGCCATCTTGAGCCGCTGACGCGTATCACGCTCTTGAGCGGATTCCTCTCTCAAGAACAGCAGGGCCTGCTTGAAAAAGCGAATGTAAGTTAGGTGATCCACACGCGCCTCACGATTGTGAATGTAAAACTGGACCTCCTCTTCGGTCACGGCGTCCATACACAGATACGCGTATTGCCCGTTCTCCCACGCACCACGTCTAAACTGCGACAAGGTCACTTTACAGTTACGAATTTTTCCATCCCGTCGGTGCGAATAGACGTGCACCACGGGCAGGTCGACGCAAACATCATCGCCATTTTTGTACGCCACGGCTACATCCGAGGGTTCATGTGCAACGTAGCGGGTCGAGAACCCGCGTCCATAACCGTGGTCAAGTTTGCACGCGAATGGGGCTGTATCAGGATTCAGAAGCGCTTCCCACCTGCAGAGGACCCTAGATCCCGACCGTAAATATTGGTTCTTTCCATCAAGCCAGTCATGCACGCTGATTCGCCCTTCGCCCGGCAAAAGATTCTCTCCGTCATCGTCATGCAGGAATCGACAGTAGCGCTGCTGAAAGTCCATAGAGACGAAACTCAACGAAGATTCCCCGTCATAGAAATCACCGAAGAGTTTAAGGCGATGATCGAGGCCACAGGCAAGTATCAGAAATCGCTTGTAATGCAACGCGAAGTTCTCGTGACGCTCGTAATGCTCAGAGAAGGCGACATCATCGAAGGATACGGTTTGCATATCTACGCCTCTGAAAATGCCCTCCTGATCAGATTTCGAAGGAAATAACCGGGCGCTGCCAAGATGACTTTCCACCGGTGAGACAACACAATGAATGTTATCTCCGTCCCGGATCAGGAGGAAAGTATCACTGTTGGCCTTATTCTTCGCCGCGTTCTCATAGGCATTGCCGTAGTTTACTTTGCGCCGCGTCACCGCCATCACGAGCATGCAGCGTGGTGTGGGAAAAATCTGGTGCACCAGGCCCGGGTTATCACAAAGGGCCTGGAAGAACAGATCTTTCTTCGAGAAATCGAACCAATCGTCCAGGTCAAGGAAAACTGCGGCCTCCTCATCCATGTAGAGCTTCTTCTGCACCAAAGTGAGCGGAACCTCCCTTCCGGCAGATTCGCCAGCTTTCACCGTCTCCACAGAGACTCCCTTCCCCACATACAGATCCAAGGACTCGATTCCTGAAAGCAGTTTGCTCACGTAGGTCCGTACATCCTCTGTATGAGCCAGGGCCGCGGCAGCGTGCTCTTGATAGTATGGGGTGAGTGCGGCAATCGTTGCCGCAATCTGACCAGTCTTCTCCTGAATCCACTTCGCCTTGATTGTAGCAATCTTGTGCTCCCGGCTGGCAGCGAGCTTCATACCTTCGATACGCTCCTCTGTGATACCCCCTTTCAACGCGTTCGCCATAGCACCGGTGGCCATCGTAACGGCCTCTGGATCTACCTCGCCTGATAGCGAAGCTACGCTTGTAGCTTCATCGGACGAAGATGCGAAACTGAGCAAGGGTCTGGCATCGGCGGTATCGACACCTGCCACATCCTTGGATTCCTTCGCGAATCCATTCTCGATAACCACAGCCATCAAATCCGGATCATTTTGGGTATTTACCAGCTCCGCCTGGAGCTCAGTGATGCGAGCTTGAACGGCAGCAATCTCCGCCTCACGGATCTTCTGATGATCTGGCTCAAACTGGAATTTCTCCAGAAAGTCACTCGTTAAGAAGCGATGCTCATCGTATTTGAAGGACTCCGTTCTTGTTGCTCCCGGCTCGTCGTCACATGGAATTTCGAGATTCACCCATTTGCCGAACTTGCTCGGATGCGGCCGGAGAATGATGGTATGCGGGCTGTTTTCGATCCACTTGATCGACTCAATCAGCAAAACGGTCCCGGCATCAATTCCTTGATGCGGAATATCTTCGAGAGAGCGCCAATAATGACCAGCCTGCAGAGACTGGAATCGAGCTACTGCTTCGGTGTCCGAATATGCTTTAACGATGTCGTTCATTGGAGCGGTCTCCGCGTAGTTTCGTGGAAATGATGATGGCACGGAATCCGTGCCATGGCAATGGGTGGTCTTGCGGAATCTTTCTGCAGGAACGAGGGAAACAGGTATCCCTCAGAAGTCCGGAAGGTTGACGAATTCTTTCCGCGTCATCTTGTAAAATTTAATCACGGCATGGACCTCAGACAGGTCGTCACCGCAGAGGGCAACGAGAGCATGATGAATATCATGAGGCTCAACAGCCATCGACTCTTCCCCTACGCTAACCCGTGCGACATCAATTAGCTTTGGGGGGCACTTTGATGCCCGCACCGCCCTGCTTAGGGCAATAGGCGAGGAACTCACGACCGCACCCGCATCCTGGGGCAGCTGAAGCTGCTTTCCAGTTGCAACAGCCAGAGCAATCCGCATGCTCTCGACTTGACGGTTCGCGTTACCCAGATGTCGCCGAAGTTCCTTCTGCAGCTCATGGGCTCGCTCGGCATCTCCAACCCGGGAAAGCAATCTGCCGAGTAGTTGCCACTCGTGGAAGATGTTGGCCTCGTGTTTCCAATCGTCCGTCGCCGAACAATGTTCGGTAGCCCGGCCAGCGACAACTCGCAGTCGATATCGCTCGTCTAATTCAATAAGCCCCCAGCGCTTGGGCAGCTCCCCTATCTTGATGAGGCCTTCGGGAGCCAGATAGTATCGATAGGTACCCATACCAGCTATGGCTTGTCGATGTGGCTTCTTACCGTCAGCCAGAAAGTCCGCACGCGACGTCTTGCACTCGATCAGTACAGAATGGCACTCGCCGGAAACCAGGCGGAAACCGATCGCATCCGCAGCCTCCCCCCTGGTTTGCACTTTCACTTCCCGAAACGCTATCTGGCATGCAGGCCCACCTGCGCTAGCTGATCGTTTCAGCCACGCATGAGCAAGAGAACATAGCTCAGCGTGAGTGGGGGCCTTTGCTTGCCGTAACTTACCCATTGCTTGCTGTCACCGCAAAGAACCGGTCACGGATAGGCCATCGAGAACACGCCAGCCGGTTCGGGCGACGAAGGTAGCATAGTCCACGGGGCGCTCGACTGACGACGCCGCGTTCGGCAAGATGTACGCCCACGACCGGCCAGATGCCTCGTCGTAGACTAATTTAAACAGATGGCTCGGGACCCACACACTACGCCCGATTGTGACGTTACCGTTTGCATGATCGCCCAAAAACAGCGGCCCCGTGTAGACAAAAACATTGCCACGTGCTCGAAGCACAAATTTGCGCACGTCGGATTCTACTGTGTTCCAGGGCCCACGATTATTATTTGAGTCCTGAGCGACCATATTGCTGAGCGCGAATGACTGCGCCATTGCACGCTCGGAGCCGGCATCCCCTGCCGGAGCTTGATGCCCACGATCTATGCCTGATTGATCTTTGAAGTCCGCAAGTTCGGCTCGGCTGGAAGCAGGAATACGAGGATCAGGGAAAAATGCGTTGGTACGCTCTTGCTGTCTGGCTTGTCGCAACTGCACAGATGTCAGACGCTCAACCACGATCAGCGGCGTCTTGCTTGTTTGAGAATAAAGCACCGCGAACTGGTCCGAGCACAAGCTCAGTGGCCTTAACTTTCCCGGAACGATACCAGGATCCAACGGCCTAGAACCTGGGAACAGATCCACGCAGCTGGAAAAGCCTGGCTGCTGCTGGCGAGGGCTATATAGAGCTAGCGCCTCATCCCTGTGCAGCGACTTGGGTCGATATTCTGTCTTGGCCCGGCTCGGCTCATGTTCAAGCAGGTACGTGAACAGCCCACGTGCATCCGCTGTAGTGCAAGAAAGTATAGCGGCGTACAGCAGGCCGGCAATCAGTCGATGAATTCGCATGTTCGATAATTGGTTAGGGCTGGCCAACTACCCGACTGACCTTTTCCTTGCAGGTCGGACAGATGAAGTCCTGTCGTCGTTCATACCGAACAATACGCCTGCCCCGGCGAACGCGGAGCGTGACTTCACTTCCAGGAATCGGCGTCAGCCGATGCTTATTACACATAGCCTGCTCCCTTCTTGATGGCGATCTACTGCCGATAGCACTGCACGTTCGACAATCCGGTGTTGCGCTCTTTCAAATGTTCGTCGCCACCGACATTACATGTTTTCCCACAAAGGGTAATGCCCTCTTCTGCTTCAGCCGAGCCATTTACGAGCACGCATGCGCACCACGAGGAACATTACGCCGGCGCACGCCATCCCAGCAATCGCACCCATCGCACCCCAGTAGCCGGCATCGATTTTCGCGACGAACTCCGGCAGGGCCATATTGAAAAATGTAGCCATTGGAGGCAAGACATGAAGAAATCCGTATGCGGCCACCATCGCGGCGACGCTGAACCCACCGCCGCCGATCAGTAAGCCGGCGCACAGGGGCAAAAGCTTGTTTCCGATACTCATGAAATATTCCTATGAAATTCGCGAATGCCCTGAGAAACAGCATCCTCATTAAACCGGGGCGCTGCTTGCCCTGGCTCATCAGGCGTAAGATAATAACACGTATCAATAATGCGCTGAAAATGCTATTTCAATACATTTTGTATTAAAAACGAGGAAATATGAGACTTTTTCATTTGGCGTGCATCTTTTTTTCCGCCGCTGCTGTGGTCGCTTGCAGCGAAGATCAATACACCGCGCCACAAACGGAGAGAAGCGATAAATTGGCGGCTAAGCTCGTCGGTAAGGTTTTTCTTCCTGAGCAAGTGAAGCAGATCGAGTGCTGGGGTCGTCAGTGGCCGGATGAGGCCGTGTGCAATATTCACGTTGCTACCGCGGCCACTGAGCCGGGTGAGACCATAATTGGTTGGGGCAGAAGAGTTCGGGGTGATGGGCTGCTAGACTTCGTTGGAGCTGGTAGGCCATTTATTGAGGATACGGCTTTTGATCTAGCCTTAATTTCTTCTACGGGATTTGTTGTGAAGATGAAGCGGCTTACCAGCGGCATTTCAGTAGAAGTAAGAGCAGATGAGAACGCTCTGCCATTTGAGGAAGCGGCAAAGTTTTCGGCCACCGTACTCCCCCTCGCCCTAGATTCAGTTTCCGCCCGGCTAGAGGCCGCGTTTGCAAAGTCTCCAGCGGAAATCAAAAAGAGTTGGCTGGAATAGCGCGTTAACGGCGTGCGGATCTACATTCTAGATCCCCGCGGGGCCGGGTGGTTAGGCCGCCCCAAACCCACCCCTCCATACTTTGGACGAGTCTCCATTTCGGTCACGTTCGTTCGCTCCAGAAATCATGCTTGGATGCAGTTGCTTCGCCTCTTCAATCAACTGCGCCACTACCGGTGGAACCTGGTCGGCATAGTCTGGTGGCAAGGCGGCCAATCTAGCGCTAATCGACCAGGCGTGCGAGTGCGCCCCGGAATCATCGGCAAAGTCTTCGCAATTCACCTTCGATCTCCAGCCCAGGAACCCACTGGCTATTTTTTCCAATACATTCACCATTCTGACCGTCCGTGTGTTTAGTCCACCTGGTCCGCTACCAGGACAACGTCTTCGATATTTTTTGATTCGGGCGCAAGTCCCGTGAGCGCACGCTGGAGCACTGCCACCAGTGACTCCAGCTGATTAACAGCAGCTGCTAACGCGGACTCTGGTGATCCTGAGGATGCTGTGATGTTGGCCAATGGCGTATTGGCCTTCGATAGCGACACTGTGGCGGCATAACGGCCGTCGGGCAACAAGCTGACCCGCGACTCCCCTCTTCTAGCATCGCCGTGCCACCCGAGATTCTCCCAGACATGCGGTTCCCATCCTGCGCCCAGGTTTGCGACGATTGATTGGGCCAGTGCGGTGGCGGTATCGAAATCTTCCTTCGTACATCGGGAGCCGCAGTTTGGCGAACAAAAAGTATCGCCTACCAGCTGTGGCGTCCAGCCGTTGTCCGTGACCAATGGTCTTAACGAGCCGTTATCAATCACATGTACCAAAGCAAAATCTCCTATTAAACAGCGGCCCGATAGCTACTTGAATCGTTGCACCAGATGGCCTTCTCCACTGCTATGAAACTCTGTGGCCAAGATGATCTCGCGCTGTGCTGGTGAGACAACGACGCTCTGGATTGCGTCGGAGCGATCCGGGCACCAATTGGCAGAAATACCTCCAAATTCGAGCCTTCGCAGCTCCCCACATACCCATTCGCGTCCAGCGCTCGCATCTCTTTCCGGAAATTCGCCGCGGGCCGATCTGCGGCCTCCGAAGGCGACGGCTATGATACTTCTCCGTTCTGCCAGCGCAAGCTGGGATTCTATGATTTGGAAGAACAAGGCAGTAGTACCGTGTGTTGCCGCAAGGTGCATGACTGAGGCACCGGAACGAGACAAGAAGGCCACCCCTAGACTGGCTCCAAAGCCTCTGGATTCGACACGTCCTCGGTACGCCACAACGAAATCATCTTCATCAATTCTTCTCATGCTTAAATCAGCTCACTTATTTAATCCCTGCAGTCTTGCAGGGCAGAGTCATCAGGATCAACTCCGTTCGCAACAGCCATTGCGCGGTAGCTCTCGTGCAACTCCAGTCCGGCGTCCTCGACCTGTCCGTCGTAGATGCCGAATGCTTTGGCAAGTCGGACCGTCCTGTTATTCTCAGCACCGCGAAGCAAGAAACCCGCACAGACTGCCGGTCGGTGAATACCGGAGTCATGGCAGCCGAAGGTTTCAGTCGATTGGTCATATGCCGTTGCTGCCGATTCACGGAATGCTTCCGGGGAGAAAACGCCGTCCGCATCCTTTCTCCAGGGACACTGAGTGCACGGGGTACGGCGGTTGACCCATGTTCGACCAACAGCACTGACCACTAGATGGTCCGCATCCGCCTGTTTCACACTCATCATTTTGGTCGAATGATGCTTACAATGATCTTTGGGGTTTGTCATAGGCGGAAGCCAAGTAGCCCGTTATCTTTCATTAACAATGATGCCATCCGAAGCGAAGTCTATTGCGACCAGGATCTCGGCTCGTCGCTTGCCCAATGCAATACTTCCCCTGACGAAGGTCCTTTGGCAAGAGCCCGCGTCGACATCGCCTACGAGAATACGAACATCGCGTTGCTCTACCGCGTTAAGATCAAGTTCGAGCCCCATTCGCTTATCAGGGGCTGGTGCCGTCTTGTACCAAGGTGAGTTTTTCAACTGAGTCCTTGTTCGCTGTTCCAACAACTTCAACAAATCGCCCTCCACTTTCGGAGGTCTAAGCGACTTCCGCGAACAGGCCAGTCCAGCGAGTGCATACTGCCACTTCACAGCGACTGCCGAGGATTCACACAAGCGATAGATTGTCGAGGGATGTACGTTCATTTTTTCGGCGAACGCTTCTTTTGAGTAGCCGGCCGCCGTTAACGCAACGTTGAATTCTTCACCAGTCATTCAGAGGGCCTCGGTCTATCTCGATTTGAGGAGCTCAATTGCCTCTTCAATTTGGGCTTTCGATGCTCGCGCGAGCTTACCCGCCCTATCTGCGACCCAAAGATCGGCCGTCTCCGCATCCAGAGCGAACCACTTCTCAGGAACCTTGGTGGTGACTTTGATATCGACGGGCACTTCCAACTCCACCAACGGACGGCCGGCTTTGGTTCTGCGGCTTCGCGTGGCCACCTTCCACAAGACCGAACCCGCACTCACAATGACGCCATCCTTCCGTGCCTTAGCCATGATGATGCCTGCAAGCTCATCTGCCACTTGGAGACTGCGCGGGTTAGTGAAGGGCCTGAGCAGCTTGGCTAGGTCCGAACGTCGAAAGCGATCGCCCTTAGTCGCGAGAAGAGTCTGGAACTCCAGCTCCATCTTGGCAGTGACTTTTGCCTTTTTCGCCCGCTGGGGTTCGGAAGCGCTCTTGCCTTTTGCATCGCCCAAGGGTGGTACAACACGGCTTTCCATGAAAATCCTTTGTGTCTTTGTGTCCTACCTACTTAAATCTGTCCTACCCAGCTTTCCGCTGACGAACGAAGACACCCGTTGTTTCGAGGTGCTCTAGCGCCAAAAGCGCTTCTTCGCCAACCAGGGTGGCGCTTAGTGTATAAGAACGGTCGAAACACGCCTCACTTTCGACCACCTTGATAAAGCCGGCGTGGTCAAGCGCTTCTGCCGCTTTGGATAGCTTCGTCCGCTTGAGAGACGTCTGCTCGACGCATTGTTCAATTAGCTTTCGGGCATGACTACCCAGCAAATGCAGTTCAGCAGCCGATTCCTCTACAGCAGCAGCCGATTCGTGTAACAGCAGAATGGAGCCGGCATACTCGACAATTGGCAGGGTAGCGATCAAACCGTCTGCCCAATCTGATGATCTTTCCTTGGCTTAGCCTCATTGCAACGTGCAAAGAAGCCAGAATACCAGTCATCCGTATGGCCATCAGGACTCTCCGCATCTGGTGACCCACCTTGGCGAAGCCAAACATCTGCGAAGGACCACCCTATTGAAAAGCCTTCACTGCATTCGAACGAAATCGGTAAGGTGGGGTTCTTCATTCATGAGATCCTTCTCGTGGGGCGACAAAAGATACTGCTATCTATGACAGAGATTTTAAAACACAAAACGCGAAAACCAAAGACGGAATTCGCGTTTTGTTAAATTCACCAGCGACGGTCCGCCTGTTTATTTTCTCCGCCGGCAATTCCAAGTGAGGCACCACTGTCGCCCTTCCACGGGGGCATCGTCCGGTAGGACCAAGCAATGGTGCTGCTTTCCGCGAATGCGGAGCACTAGATACCGGCGACCGGTTGAGGTTTTGAACTCGTCCCCAGGCACTACCGCCGGTGGAGCAGAAGTCGCCCAACTTACGCGAAGAGTGACAGGATCATAAGGCGCTTTCTTCATCTATTAGTCGCCTCTCTAGAGGTGGAACATTCCGACTGCAGGGCCCATTTTCCCGTCCTAGCCACGAACAGAGCGTTTACCTGACACAAAAAGCAGCTCTAAGACGGTAACAACAAGCCCGATGCAAACCGCCAGCGATGCTATCCACGCAAGGATGTGTCCGTAGTGCAGCGCTTGAGCTATTCTTTGATCGTCACAGTTCAGCGGCATGCCAAACATGGCTACAGTAATCATATTTAGCACGGGCGCGATAGCGAGCAGCGCCGCGACATTCATCGTCAACTGGCCACACAGGAAGCAAGTTGTTTTTGGCTTCGAATAGGCCATGACAAGAATCCCGGTCAATACCAGCATCGCAGATGGAGCAGAACCATAGTCCCCAAAAAATGCCAAGAAGCCAGACGGCATGTCACCTGTGGAAGCACAGGTCAGCAACGAGGGGAATTCCATCATATCTCTAGTCCCTTATCGAAAGTTGAACTTCCCACGACCGACGCCCCCCCCCAAGGTGTATCCAGTCTAGTGATAGCATCAGTCGGCTGGATGCCAAATCCCGGAAGCTGTTGATATAACGCCGGCGGCAACCTATCTTGTGCAACCACCTCACTTAAAGGCCGGGACGCATTTGTTATCTCCAGTATCGGCCATTCGGTCGGCTGTCCAGGCATCTCATCTAGGCTTGGACGCCGCCCCCAGCTTTCTGATCTTGGAGTTTCGTATCCGCTGGCCGCGGCCAACTTCAACCACTGCCCCTCCTGCCGAGACGCTTCTTGCTGGGAGGCGCGATCGATCCGCAAGAGCACCGCCACTCGGATCTCAGCGCCCTCACCGGCAGCCCAATCAAAGAGCGCTGATGACGCTTTCCCAAGGTCCCGGCGACGCAAGTGCTCCCTGAAGCGCCGCTTAGGATTGACAGTCTGCCCAATGTAACAGGCCTTGCGGACACTGCGAGGACTATGGGCAATAATCGCATAGATCCAGTACGTGCTAAAACCAATACCTAGCGCGTCCGGCATAGCAGGCGGCCTTCCATGCACGTGAGTACTGCGAGAATCGTGTGGCGGCACGTTGCTCCCGAACGCGAAGCGTACTCTAAACCGCTTGCCGTCAGGTGCAAGTAGACCCAGGTACTCTCGCCCATTTCTCGTCACCACCAGACCAAGCTGCACTACACGGTCCAGCAGCTGTTGCTTGGTAGCGAGTTGTCCCGAGTCAATCTCAGCTTGTAGCTTGGTCCTAATGCCATGTAAATCCATCTTTTACAATCCGCCCAATTGTGCCCCTTAGAAAGCACTACCGAATTGCTTTCCCTTGCGACGTCCACCAATCCTTACTGTTGAAAATCATCCGCGCCACCCTGCCGTGCTTCGAGCAGGCGATTCAAAGCTTCCGCTGGCAATAGACCGGCCGTGTAAAGATCGAGTAAGGTAGCTTCCTTAATCGATTGAATCTTCCCAGCTCGGCGCCAGAGGGTAATGACCTCGCGCCACCAAATATCAAACGAAACATCGGCACGGGTATTATCCACGCTCTCTCCAAGGGAATTTATGCCGGCGCCACCGCAACCAGAAGGCACACCGCGACGCCGGTATCATCAAACTGCTTCTCAAACGGCCCATGCCATTCAAGGGAAAATTCAGCCGGTAGGATAGCAGCTCGCCTAGCAGAAGCGGGCAAAATCGCCACGAGACGTCCACCTGCTGTAAGAAGCGTGGCAGCGGCATAAAGGTGCGTCTGCCACTGGCCACTCTTATAGGGAGGATTCATAAGGACACGCGGGAAAGTGCATTTCCGCCCGTCGGCCCATTCGAGAAAATCTGCTTCAATGACGTTCAGATATCCTTTTTGTCGCAAGATCACACAGTGCAGCTTCGAGATTTCGACGCATGTAACCTTTTCCTTCGGAAGAAACTCTGCTAATCCGCCCTGCCCAGCACTTGGCTCCAAGACGTCATCTTCATCTCCGGCTTCGAGAAGATCTACGGCATGACGTGCTAACACCTCATTTGTCGGATAAAACTGATGCGAAACCTTATCGGGTAGGGTACCAGTTACGACGATCTCCTGAATCACTGGCAGTGGATCGTAGTCAAAGCTGAAGAACAGCGGGCTCTTGAATATCTGTTCCCCGCCCAACGAGAGCAAGATAGCCTCGGCCTGCTTCCAGACCTGATCCTCGCCGCATGACTGTGGGCAGTAAATCGTAGTCAGTCTTTCGTGATGCTTGACTCTTCCTAGCAGAGTTCGCAGATCAAACGATAGAGGGACCTTTAGAAGCTCCTGTTTCTTGAGCGGCTTTGGACTTCGGCGACGAAATTGCGGTGGGATGGCCTGAGGGTATAGCGTGGCTAGAGCCTGATTGAGTCTCCATGCAAATTCAGGGTGAATCTCGATATGAACGGTACCGACATGGTAGGCCCGAATTCGGAAGGCACCACCGTCAACAGAAATCCATTCACCACGTCGCTTGTATGCCAGGCGCAAAACAACGTTGCTGTCTATGCGGTACTCGGTAACCTGGCCTCGAAACTTTGCAATTACCACGCGTAGGTCTGAAATGAACTCCGCCTTATCGGAGACATGACCGTACTCGTTAAAGCAACCACTGAGAATCATTCGCTTACTGAAGCCGCTCGGTGCGTTCGTTAGGTGATCTCCTGACAACGACCTGAACAGCCCATCGATACGTTCAGCAAAGAGCTGCGGTCGCTTACTTAGAAGGTCCCCGATTAAATCCCTTACGACTGAATCAGTAAAGTCCGGTAGTGGCGGCGTCTTCGGATCTGGACGCTCGTTGCGCCAGCGCATTATCTGCTCATTCCATTGCTTGCGGCGCTCGGCTGGCATGATACTCATGACATCAGTCAGCGCCAGCGCCTTGCGCCAGTATTCTGCATCTAGACTTTCTATTGTTCGCTCAACGTTCAGCGTGCGGAGAAGGGACTCACTGCGCTGATCGCTGGCCTGCAAGAAATATCCCAAAGCTTGGCTGTACTCCCCGCTAAGTAACTGGGCGAGCTTAATAATGGCGTCGCGCTTGGCATTGTATTCCGCAACGAGATGTGCGATAGCATCGGTCGTCACGGGCGCAAAAAAATCGACTGTGCCTTCAACCAGTGCGAATTGTTCATCGTACATTTTCATTCCTATCAATCTTCGTACGCCAACAGCTTCCGAGTAGCTTTCTGATACTTAGCCAATCTACGTCGGTCTTCGGGTGTAGGATTTGAAATTCGACCGATATCGAGGTTATGCGCCAAGTCCGCAAGCTTCACTCTCCTCGCAAGACGATTGACACCGCACCGAGAGATATATTCGCCGTAACTCTCATCCTCGCACCTGGTGATGGCGAGCAGCGCTTCTATGATGTGTAGATCACAGCCTTTAGAGATCAGCAAGTAGATCATCACCTCTACCCCACCGTGTTCCATAGCGTCGTGCAGTACCGCGACTATCATTTCATCCACTGTCGTCACACCTAGCATGACCGAGAAGACATGGAGAATATACGGAGCCCCGCCCAGATCCTTGTCAGTCTCATGGACAAAGAGAGCAAGCAAGATAGCTGTAGCCAGATTCATATCGGTGCTAGAAAAGAGTGGACATAGCGAGGTACCGAGCGCCCTCACGTGTGAGAAAGTAGCCACCGCCATAGGCAGCACTCAGCAATCCACGATCTTGCAATGAGCGAACGATTTTAGCAACCGCAAATGCGGCGCCCTGCGGGCGTAAAAAACGGCATTCCGGGAATGCAATACGGCCCAATGCCGAAAGACGTACTGTGGCGCGGGTACTAGTGCAGTCGTTGGTGAGCAGGTAACGGAGAATAGCGTCTCCGGCGCTTGTCTGGTCTATTTGAGGCCGTCCGTTCTTCTTCAACCTCATTGCCTATATCAATCTTGAGTTACCGCTGGCATACATCGCATACCAGCGGGGTTAGTCGTCAGCTGCCTGCGTAGGCCTGCAGCTTGCGATCCATCATGAAACGCACACCGTGTCCGGTCGAAACCAGTAGATCGATGCTCATCTGTAACGAAGAGTCCACGCTGGTTGCCCCCACAACGACGACTTCGTCGGGCTGCTGGCGCATGCAAGCCAATATCGTGTCGTTAATATCATCCATATCATGATGATCGACAAAAACAGCACACACATTCTTCCCCGCATGAACAAAGCCCATGGCCTTTAGACGCTTCTGCAGAGCGTCCTCCACCTGCTCGTGAAAACTCAGTTTTGGCATTGCTTTTGCCCTTTCCATCAGTTCGTTGCCGCTGCCGGCGTGCTCAAACGCTTCAGCCGCTCGGCCAAAGATTCCTTACCCGACACTGCGTCACGTAGCTGCTGGAGATTGGCAGCATCGCGAGCCGCCGATTCACCGAGGCCGACGACCGCGCTAATTCCCGCTGTCTCGGTTTCCATCTTCGCAGCACGTTTGTTGAGCGCCGAAATTGCTGAGCTGGTTACGTGCAGCGCACCGAGTTCCTTCAATTGCTGCTGGTTTGCGAGTTTTTGGCTGGCCAGGTCGTTGCGTGCGCTGGCGAGCTCCACACGTCGTTTTGCCTCATCTGCATTTCGTGTGAAACTCTGGAGCTGCTCTTGCCATTTTGCGAAGAGGCTCTGGTACTCCTCCAGCAGCTTCTTTGCTTCTTCTGCCTCCGCCAGTTCAACAGGCAAGCGAGCGCGATTCTGTTCGAGCTCGTCACAAAACTGTGTGGCAACGGATTCGCTCACCTCGCCCGATGCAAGCTTTTCCGCCAGGCCAGCCAACACGTGCTCGTCACGCGCAATAGCCGCCTTCAGCGTTTCCACCTCGCTCAATTCCTTGTTGTAGGAGGTCTGCGCCTCGTGGATGCGCTCCCCTACCTCCCTGAGTTTTGCGACGAGTGCGTCCCGATCCACTTGCGTAGCGGTGTCAGGGTCAAAGGCAGCAATTGCCTCTGCCGTCCTATCACCCAGAGCGCCGAAGTTCTTCTTCAGCAAGCGAGATACCAAATTCCAACTACCCATAAAGTCCTCCTGATGATTACCGCAGAAAATTGAACAACTTGTGTCCAGACAGCGCGAGCGGACGCGTCAAAGTACCCTGGTGGTTGAGCGATCGTGATTCAAGCGTCCACAACAGATAGAGAATCGGCAGACTCGACGGCTCAAATTGCTCGCGCATAGCATGCTTCACCGCCCGAAACTGGGGCTTAAGACGAGATACGCTTATGGACGCTCGTCCAGGCGTAGCAATGGGCCTTCCGTTCTCGTCGAGCACATGTACGTCCTGATCGTTCGCCACCGCTAGCCGCCGTGCTCTCTTGCCAGCAGCCACAGCGGTAGCTTGGTCCGTATATGCGCCAAATGGCACCTCGATTAGGTAGGTGCCGATTGACCACCACGTTACAACCTCAAAATATGGGACTTGCATGCTCTTCCTTAGACAACGACAAGATCGGTCAAAGGGACTGGCAGTCCAGCGACAAAGTCCACATACACTTCGCGTTCTGGCCGACCGTCTCGACTCGTTAAATTCGCAGTGGTGATAAATAAGTGCTCACTTATCCCGCGGAATTGGCGGAAGTAGGGCATAAACCAGACACTTTGCTCTAGACCGCGTTCCCCCCTGCTGTCGTCAATCCGAATTTCTATCCCGGTGAAGGGAGCAACAAAATTCTCAGATCCGCCAACGTCGCGACGAAATATGAGGTCAACTCTTTCGGCGAAGGCGATCTCTATTTCATCTGCGCTGTAAAAGCGCTGATCGATTGAATCTCGTTGAACAGAAAACTCGCGCTCCCCAAGCCCAAGTTGATTCGCACCGGTATAAATGTCTTGCTCTTCAACAGATACCGGGACATACCTGGCGATCTGAGAGCAAAGGAAGGCTTCCTTGGGTGTGCCATCCAGCGCGCTAGTAATCTGCAGAAACTGCGCTGCTACGCCGGATTCGCCTGTTTCGACCCAGAAACGATGCACCCGTAAGTCCATGTTCATATTCAGTGAACTGATGGCTTTCACGGTTGCTGCGGCGGGCAGCGGCCTTACTAAGGTGGCTCTTTGATCAATGGCAAGGTAGTAGCCGGGCTTAATCGAGACAATACTTCCGATGCGTAAAGCGAGCGGAAGGCCGGCATCTGCGCTAACCTCATCTCGCGACTTACCCCTTCCACTTAGGCGGGCAAGATAGCTAAATGCATTCTTCCAGGACATGACTTCCTTAGAGCTTGTAATTTTGCTTACGCTGAGCTGAACTCCCGGCCCAGCCCTGACTGAAAACGCGACGAAGCACTTGCAGGGCTAGCACAGCAAGAACGCACCAGACTGACCACCACATGAGGCGCGGCAACCAGCCGGTATCGTCGTCGGATTCCTCCCAGGAATCGGAGATCACAGGGCTGCTCGGCTGAACGAGCTCACTGGCCACGGCTGGCGTCTGGGGCACTTCTTTAGTCTCCACGACAACTGCTGGGGGTACTGCAGAACTGCGCCCCATCATGTACCACCAGAGGCTGTTGTTATGCCCCGAATCAACATAGACGGTCTTGGTTGCATCATGCTGCCCCGAACTCGGGGGTGGCGCCGGGCTGCGTGATTCGGCATGTTGCCCTTTGATGTTGGGAAGACCGTCCGTTTTAGATTCAGCCTCGCCCAAATCCACACCTTTCGCTGGACGATCGGAGCTGGCAATCGTAGCACCAGCGATAACCGCTCCAGCACCAACGCCGGCAGCTAATGCTGCGCGCTGATCGAAGACTTTTACCGCTCGCTGTTGCGCAGCACTCCGCTCTAGGCTAGCGGCCATCGCCGACTGGTTGGGGGGGCTTGCGGGAGAAGCTGGTAGCGATCGCGGTGGTGTCGAAGAACCAGTTGCAGAGCGTGAGGTAGGAGCCGGCGTCGCGAACGATCGAGACGGCGAGCTAACGGAACTTGAACGGCCACCCGAAAAGGATCCGCCGGGTTTGGCGCAGACGCTTATGGCGACCGCCATCATGACGGCCGCGAACACAAATTGCTTACGACTCATTCTGCAAGCCCTCTTTATAGCCATTGTGGCACCAGTAGCGCCCATCCCACAGCGATAAGGGCAACGTCGGCGCCAGAGATTAGCGGAGATCTTTCCCGATGAAAGATGAAATACCGGCAACCGATCCATATGGACAGCAAAAGCCAGCCGAGCGAGGAAAACGACAGCTGGGGTCGCGTCAACCGCAGATAATGGACTGACAGGAATAGGTTGAGGCCGATCGCGCACAACGTCCAGAAAAGGAGCAGGCCTTGGAAGATGATGCGCCGCGATAGAGATACAGAAGAAGCTTCTTGGACTCGCTTCAGCGTGAGGTTCGCACTCAATGGAAGAGCCCGTGCACTCCACCTTCCTTGGAGATCATGTTCCGGATTTCTTCGACCGGAAGTTTGAAGACTTCGTGAATGCGCAAGATCACATTAGCATTCAGCGGCAGCGTGCAGCTGCGGATTTTCGAGATCTGTGCAGGCGTCATTTCGAGAACACGCGACAGAGCTGCATCGTTCTTCAACCCATATCGCTCCTGAAGCGCATCGAGGAAAGCCGCAGGGCTATAACCCGGAACCTCAGTGAGGACCTTTACGGGTGCATGACCGGCGACACGGAAGCTTTGTGATTGGCTTTTGAAGCGGATTTCTTGAATATCTTCCATTGACTCATCCTATAAAAAATCAGCATTGTATTGCTTGAAAGAACTCTAACATGAATTTATAAACCCAAAAAGCATTGATTCAATACATTTTGCATCTTATGCTATCGAGGTTGACACTCGGCGATCCTGGGGAGTAGTTGGGCCTCGACCCGCTTCCGGTGATGCACCGGTTGGCACCCGCCGAGGCTGCGATTTACTCAACTCACTGCCCCCTCTAAAAGCATGACTAGCGCCTATTCCAAAGCCATCTGGCCATCGACGCATGAGAAATCGGTCGTGACGATCTCGCATCCGATTACCGTTGGTGGACGCACCTTTCCCGCACCGCAACTCATCATCGTCGTAAATAACGAAAAGCTCAGCGCACTAGAAGCCGACTTCGGGATATTTCAGAAACTGGAGAAGCTGAAGCAGGCAGCCTTCCTGGAAAAGTTACGTGCTTTACCACGGTACGAGGGCCAGCTCTTGACGACCGCGGACTTGCCGGAAGGCATTGAGACGCCAACGGCGCAGATTTCTCTCTTCTAGATTCCGGGAATAAATCCTGTTGGCCCCTGGACAGGCCACTCCCTTGGCGTGAAGACGCCCTTAAGATTTTCCCATCCTCCGCACGTCGCACCAAGAACACCTCTCCGGAAGAACGGTCCGCCACCCAGGCCTCGCCATTCTGGGCAAGCTGAACGGTCAAACGGGCGGCACCGGAAACAACTGCATATCCACCCTCACCTTCTTGCCGGATAACGTAGATGTCCGGTCGACCAGTGACGCTCTCTTGTGCCACATTTTCCGCCAGGTCTGAACCACGGACGCTGTCCGCGCCAGTTCCGATTGGAATGTATTTGAGTTCGGTCATCTTTACTCACTCTCCGTTCAACATGGCAAACCATAAGCAAGCGCTTTCAGGCGGGGATCGGCGCAGGCTTAACGGGTTCTTCTGAGCGCGGAAGACCACCTTCGTCGTCGTCACTTCGGCGAGCGTACGCAACCCAGAGATAATCTGCTTCCTGCCGAAGGGCTCGCAGCTGTGGAAAGGCTGCTTCACCCCCTGTAGAATGGTACTGGCTCCACGCCCTCCTAGCAAGGCGCCAATCAATGAGTAGCCTACTCGGTTTAGAGCGATCGCGATCCCAGGCAGAGAGAAAGCTCTCCTCAAAGGTTTCCCAACTGCAGCATGTCATCTGTCTGTCCTAACGCAACCCTACCCAGGCTGCTCTCATGAGATTGAAAATTTAAATTTTTAGGTGGAGGAACGTCAGGCTTACCGCTAGCGCCACAATGAGCGCTACATTCGCATATGTCAAAAGCCTGACCTTGAAGCGATGACGCGCCACATAATCCTCTGCCTCATCACGATCACGCTGCGCATACTTCACCGCGCTCTCGCATTCTGATAGAAACTGTAAAAGCGGCAGTTGCCTCACTTTCGTCTTGCTCAACTTTAGCTCCCTCACGTATTCGTTAGTAGATACTCCCTGTGCTTTAGGGTGAGACCGGCCATCCTCGTAGGTGAAGGCAAACCCGAATTGACGATACCATTTGTGCCTGGCATCGGGAGAAAATTCGGCCGCAAGATGCTCAAATACCTGAATAGGCTTTAGTCGTTCATTTGCGTGGTGAGTCAACGCCCAAGAGATTACTTCGTTAAAGCAGGCGGTTCCGACGCCCTTCCGTCTCATGCGCTTATCCTTGATCAGCAGATAACCGTCGGTCACCGCCACATACTTTGGATCTTTTTTCCCCTCCATTCTCACGATTAGTGCTGGTTGAAGACCCGAGCCGAGTATTTCATAGGCCTCAACCACGATGTGCGACTGGTCTAGGGCCTTTCGAATGGCGAGAACCACGTACTGGCCAGCCGGCCATCCGCAAGAGTCTAACTGCAATATCTTCCATCCCAGCGAGCTGGCCACACCATCCAGTTCGTCAGCGAGGTCGAACTGCACCAACAAAGATGGATCCGATGGATCTTCGGATAATGAGGCGGAAACGCCCGCAGCAGACGCAGAGGTAATCATAAAAACTCGAAGGGACTGAGAACGCCAAGCAACTGCTCTGCTTTATCGTGATCGACAACCAGCCAAAGCCAAGGCCGACCGGTTTCCAGTTGAGAGCGTGCGATCAGGCCGGCTACCGGAGCTCCAGGACGCAGCAGTTCCCTGTCTGGTATCGGGATCAGTTCCAAAGGAGCATGAGCTCTTTGCGTGGCGCTCTCAATCGTCAACGCAAGATCACCTTTTCGATCCTTGCTTCGGGTGATGAAACGTGCCAGAGCAAAGTCGCTCAGCAGCTGCCATGCTCCATTGAAATGGATCGGCAGAAACGAGAAGGACTCACGAAGGATCATCATCCTAGCCTGCGCCACTAGTTGCTCAGGCTTGGCTTGGACGACCTCCTTGACCATCAAGTGCTCAACTAACGGGTTTTGTATCTGGGCCATCAGTGCCTCTTCGAGACCTACAGCGAGCTCCATCGCAGCATCAGCTGCGTGCCTCGCGTAGGCGCCAACGTGAAAACGATCATTTCGCGCACGCATCAAACGGACATACAGTGCTAAAAAGGGGCTAAACAGACCTGGAAAATCCCGGCTAAGGTAGGTCATTGTGATCGAGTGCTTAGCGAGGTCGCGGATCCTTGGTTCATAGCCGTCTAATGTCCTCTCGACTCCCGAGAGTCGCATCCCCAATGCCTCAATTGCAAAGCATGTGATTTCAAACCCTTCGGAGTCAGCGAGCGTAGCGTACCTGGCCGCGCGTAGAGTGTCGCGGTAACTGACGGCCTCCGCAGGGCTCAATGGAAGGACTGGCCTATCTACCGGGGCGGCCATCTTGCTTGATCTTGGCTTCATATCAGTTCCACTCCAGCAAATCAAGCGGTACCGGAACTTTATGATGAAACATTACTTGCTCGCAGAAGGTCTCCCAATCACCCTTACCCGCGGGACGATGTGTGCAGTACAGGCATTCCGTACCACCTTCCATAACAGCTGAGGCCGACTTGTGAACGTCAAGTCCCGCGCGTTTGGAAAATCGACCGATGCAACTGCCATCGGCCGCATGTATCCAGACAGTCCCTTTGTCCTGGGATACCTGAATGTCATAGTCTTTCCCTTGCACCAGGGCTTCCGCACCGAAATCCCTTTGAGTGGCGCTGGTTTTGCGTTTTGTGGTCATCTGAAGCGCCCGTCACAACACCTAAATTAATCATGTTAGTCTAACAGCAAGATAGGCAGATTTTCCATTATTCACTCTTCGTGACCGGCCCCATGTTTTTGCAAGCATTCCTTTTGCACTCCGTCCAATACGCTTATTGGTTGGCACTAGCGCTGATCACATTTGGATTTCTTCAGCGTATCCATCAGAAGCGATTCGTCAGCATTCCTGGGAAAATTCTTGCGTCACTGGGCGCGCTTCTGTTAACGGTCTCCGCAGACGGGTTATTTGGCAGTATCGCAGCCGCAGCCCAACTGTTCGCAGATCTGGGGCCAGAGCGCTCCTTGGGTGGCTACCAAGTCACCAGCATTTTTCCAGCCTTTGGCCCCTTCTTTGGCGCGCTAGCCCTTCTGGCTGGCGTCACGCTGTCCTTCTGCGGCACGCAATTGGGGGTATTCACCACAAGTACTGAAGAATCAAACCGAGAGCGACACGAAGCTCCGCTCGACTCTTGTAGGCGAAACGTACCAGAATTCTCTACGACAGGACAAGTCAAGACAATTAAGCGCATTCAATGGAAGGATGGGCGCTTCGTCCCCGCACTCTTGATCACTGTGATCAGTGACGGGAAAAATAGCCTAATGATTTCTGGGGACCTGAAGAATGTCACAAAAGGAACTGCGATCAAGCGGAATAAACGTGATGAGATCAGGTTCGGAAAAAACCCCTCTGTTCACCGCGAATTTGCCGACACCGGTCTGATGTGCAAGCTGCAGAACTTGTTTAAAAAAGCCGCTTGATCCTGGAATACCTGCGGTCAATTTTTGGCACGTGCAAATTAGTTTCCGCTGACTGGCCCGCCGGCGTATCTGCCAGGCTCGCCTGAGCGAGATTGGCTAGCGGCCCCTTCATGCTCGACCATCAATTTCGAGGGGGTAAAGCGGTGTTGTCATGGCAAACAAATGACATCGCTGAACTTCCCGCCATTTATAGGCCGGCGCCCTTGAAGGCGGGGAGAAATGCTGCCGCGTGTGCGGCTACGGTTAGCCCTTCACACCTCAGCGAACTCGGAGCTGTACGCAACTGCCTGGGCTGTTGGCTTAGCGATGCGCAACCCTATGCCCCCTTCGAACTGAAGACTGACATCCATGTCCTTGACCGACTCAAGGGCTTTAAGGACTTGCGCCGCCGAACACACGCTGTACAGCTTTTCGAGATTTTTCAGAACTGCGTACAGTGCAGAAAGTTCTTCCACATCAAAAAGATAGCGGAGGCCCTCCTCGCGGCCACGCGCACTCGAAGCATTCAAGGCAGCTACACCTTTCGAGAAGAAATTAGCGTAGTGGTAGTAAAGCTTGTTGGTACGAGCAAGCAGCAGTCCGACGTGGCACGCCTGATAAAGAAGCGCCGCATCATGGCGCTGCAGCTTATCCATGAAAGCTGCAATGACTGCCGCTTGGGGACCAAGGACAATTTCCGTTTGTTGCGCCTTAGTGAGCATGGTAGAACCCGCCCTTCGAAGCATCGAAGCCATCAGTCTCCTCAAAAATTTGAACTTAAGAAAATGTCTTCCATCGACCGCCCGGAAAGTACCTGGAACAGCCACGGATCGATTTCAACCACCTGTGTTTTCGTAGCGCGATACAGCGCATGGGGCGTAGGCGAGAACAATCCATGCGGCACCTCCTGAGAATCACCAAGCCACATCCTTGCGCGTAGGTCGATTAAACGACCGTCTGCTAGCTGGATCCACCAATGCAAGGGCGTCACCGCACCGCGTACCGTGAGCTGGCCAATCAGCACTTGATGGGGAACGGCCAAACGCGTCAGCAACATCGATAGGCAGCGTGTCATGCCATCGCACTCCAACCATATGGACGAATCCAGCCTTGCCATCCATACGGAAAAGTGCCTTTCCAAATGCGGAGCGGTCATTCTGAATACCCCACTCGCTCACGTGCTATTCCCAATACATTGGCTCCCAAAAATGTGCCATTTTGATTCGACCAGTCCACGTTGAGCTGTCCGAAAACACTCTCTAGATAGTGCGGCACGAGCAATGAAAAGGCAAGCGGATAAGGGTCTTTGGGGGTGAAAAAAGATGTGCCCAACACAGAAGAACAATCGGCTCAAACCCGCGCCAGTACTAGCCGAAACGAAGATGCTATATTACTTATCATGAACGACAACCATGAGGGAGATAACGAATGCAAAACGACGTGGAGATCGCAAAAGAGAAGCTGATTAAGGACCTTCAAGAGAAGGCGAAAGCAGCATCCCGGCTGGAGACAGCATTTCTGTGGGGAAGCGAAGCCCTGTACGGCATCACCATCTTCAGTTCCGCTATCGCAACTATTTTGGCTGCGCTCAAACCCGGCGTCGTTTCTGAAACTGGCGGATCCGAGGCACTGATAATCGCCGCTGCCGTCCCTGGCCTATGTGTTGCGATCGACAACCGCTTTAAGCCCCGCGCACGAAGTGATTGGAACGCCGACAAAGCAATTGGATACGAGCGCCTGATAAGGCTATTGGCGTATGAGGATAAGCCGTTGGCAGAAGTATCTGCTGAAGCAAGTCAGTTTGAGCGAGAGATGGAGGCTGCATATCCGGCACGTGCGAGCGCACTAGGTGCAGGCGCGTGATCAAACAGAGGCCAAGTCCGCCTTCGGCCTCTGGCCACTACTTACTTGGCTTTGTTAGGTTCGGTAGGTTTGCTGTCTTCCTTGGCCGGATGTTTCCCGTCCAGAAACGACAGCGGAATTTCTGCCTTGAGAGCCGCCTCACGTGCAGCACGGCGCTTCTTTCGCTTACTCTTCTCCATCTTGTCAGGCATACCTGACACTAAGAACACGGTCACTACTCACCTCCCTTTTTCAGAAATTCGAATCGAACCCTCGCTCCGATTGGCACTGCATCGCATCTTGGCTCGATGCTCGCCGCTCCACGCGTGAGCAACTCTACCGCCAAAACGTTAAGACTACGTGCGCTGCAGTTTCGCGTATCAGTCACGTGCAGCCTCCGCTAAGCAAGCGTCCAATAGCTGGGCCGCTGCGCTGGCAACAACCTCATCGTCACCGGCAAAGTATCGCGACGACGCGTTTGCTGCAGTACCGAGAAATATCTCAGCATGCCCAAACTGCGCTGAAGTGATGTCCGCAATAAATTGTAGCCCCTCAGGACCAATTCCCTCCACCCAGTAATGACCACGCAATATGCCATCCCGATCTTTACAGCCGCCGTCGCCACTTCCACCACCGCGGATACGAGCACGGCATTCTGGGACGAAATCCACTAACGAGCGCTGCAACAGAAGCGAAGCATAGAGGCAGCTGCCATCCACGTTTTTCAGATCGGCCTTATGCAGCAGGAACGTATGCAGCCGATAAACCTCGCGAACAAACTTTATGAGCTCCGCTAACCAGGGAGAGCGTGCCCAATCGCCCTCTACGAGAATGTCGGCGGGGTTATTCATCGGAGTCCTTCCATGTTCTACGAAGCTTCTCCATCATTTCGTCGTAAGTACTATGCAGCGATGGCCAATTCTTGCGGGGACGGAGCGACTCAGGGGAAAGACGATCTTGCAGAACAGCGAGTCGGATTAGCGGATGTGCATCGCCAACCGAGGCCAGCCATCCTGCACATACCAGCTCGTCACCTTCCTTTGATTGGTGGCATGCAAATAACCTACTGGATGGATCGGGGCCCATGCCCTGTTGATCCGGGCAGGTATCAGATAGTCGCTCAGCTAGCTCCATATCGAAATTTGGTATGTCTTGCGCAGAGGACTTTTTTCTCCAAGGACAAGCTACGCATGGCCTCTTCAAAGTGGATAGCTTCTTTTTTCTGTCTGTATGGGGTTGCCCGCCATCCCGCTGCAGGTGCACCACCTCTTCGACGGAGGCCCCTCTGCGCAACATCGCGCTCATCGTACTCAATTGGGCGTCCGAAGGAATCCCGCCCAGCCGCCGGATGACCCTTGCCAGATCATCGTAGTGCCGGTCAGTCATTCTCGGAGTCGAGGATTTGTTCATCAGAACTTGCCGAATCGTTAAAATGATCACAAGTGTACCTGCTGGCGCATACCCCCCACAAGAGCGACCACCCGTTGCAACAGCCTTGTTCGGAACGACAAAAACCCCTCTGTTTGAACAGAGGGGTTTGAATCAGCAAGTTAGGCAGCGGCCGAATGGACTGCAGACAAATAAGCCGAGACATCCGACCGAATCAACCGCTGGCAATCGCCAGGCATGTCGTTTAGCTGCACCCTGCGACCAAGATGGCGACCAGGCATGGCCTCGCCATAGCATCCGATGCCTTGGTAAGGTTGCGAGTTCATCGACCTGGATCCATACGCGCCTGGTCGTACTGGGTCGAAGAGGTACAGCGATGTATAGCGGTCGAGCGTCTTACCGCCATTATCATAAAGCCGTACTTTCGTACGAATGGCATCATCGATCTGATTGCCAGGTGGATTAATGCGTTTTGCGTTGATTTTCATGTCATTCCTTTGCAGAGGGTTTGGTTTGTTTGCCAACCGAAATGAACAACATGCACACTCAAGTGTGAAACCGGTTCACAAAATAATAAGCCCTCCAGGAACATGTCCTGAAGGGCCTTCGATTATTCCGCTCGCCTACGGTTACCTGTAGGTGACTCGGTTGTGTTCGGAAATCCGCTTCGCTATAGCCTCCGGAATACCGTAGTACTCCTCAGGATCGACTGCGAAGCAGGTGCATTCTGATGTATATGGATCGATGACAGAGATGCCGCGGACAGCAATCTCAACCAGCTCGTTGGGAACGTCCTCTTGATCGCCGTAGGCAGTCTCGTCTTTTTCAATCACCGAGACCGATAGGCTGGGATATGAAGCTCGAATCTCGGTAGCCAACCGCTCAGCAGCAGAATTGCTTTCATTCATACATTGTCCTCTGGGTTAAGTTGTCTCCGTAATGCGGCACTTCCGCTCATAAACCAAGCCGCACACCGCAACTAGGGCGCCAAGGAGATAGCTGTCTATCGTCAGTAATCGGGCTCCGGAAACGAATTTACATATTGCTGCTCGTCAGCAATCTGCATTGAATAGTTGGTCGAGAGCACCTCCCTCAACTGCGTGACGATATCCTTTGCGGCGGCTCCCATCGGAACAGGGGCACCACATAGAGAGTGGGACAAGGTGAGAAGGCGCTGCTCAGCTTCAGCGGCATCTTGCCGTAGCAATTTCTCCTCGTGATGGGCGCACCATTCGTCTCCGCGCTCAGTACCGCCTACTTCAACCAGCTCATAAGCAGCGTCGTGCAAGAATCCGACTGCTCTTGCAATTGAGTGGCGCCCGGCCTCAAGGGCGTCCTCCATGTCAGTACAACCGATCACCAAGGCGTCCGAAAGACATGAGGCAGCCTCCTGCAGCTCATTATGGGCGTCCAAAAATGGCGTTACCGAATCTGTCATCTGTTCTTACTCCAAAAAATTAGGCGATCTCTTTAAAAGCGTCGCAGTTCCTATCTGCTGAAGCAGTTTGAACGTCGCGGATTTTTGCCTCACACCAGTAGCCTCCGCTGCCAGCCCAGCAGACTAGTGGCTCTTCAATTTGGACCATAAGGTGATAGTACTCCGCGGCGTTTTTAAGACGCCACCTCTGAAGAATGGTTAGGTCGAATCCGCGAGCGGCCAGAGTGTCCCCGAACTCATCAAGGGCTTCGCGCACACTTACGAATTGGCCAGCCAAGGTATGATGAACCCGCACCACTTGGGATCTTCTCGTCACGTATTGTTTTCTGGCGGGGTTTGTGCTCCGGACTTGGACACCTGCAGGCAGGGTAACCTCACTGCCCTGATGGATCGATAGCGCAGCCGGCTTCGAGCTAGTCCTTAAGTCGAAGAAAGTAAATTTCATTGAGAAAATACCGACGCTAGTCAAAAACGTAAAGGTTGAAGAATTGGCCTACGATCATCGGATCGCCTGCATCTACAGCCTGCTTCAGCATTCCGAGATGCTTCTCAAACGTCTCCAATGAGTGTGCAGACATACGTGGCTGTGCTGACTCTAGCCGAGCCTGGTGTACCTCCTGCGGATCGTCACCATCGTCCGGCGGTTCCGCCATCTCTTGCAACGCTCGTGCGGCGATGGATAAAGCTCCACGCGCACTGATTACCATCCCATTGTCGTTCTTAGGTTGACTAGCTGCCTGCAAGAGCAGCTGCGCAAGCCTAGCCATATCGATATGTCCTGGATGCATCACGGATTCTCCTTGAATGACGGATTAGGCCAATGTTCAACTGCTCGCAGAAGCAAGCTTCACGGGCTTGGACACAACTTTATTTGTTGGCCGAGCCATTGAAGCTGCCGCCCGATAGCCATGCCTTGCATCGGCACACTTACCTCCACGGGGACAGAGGTGGTGCTGATTGTGTCCTTAGCAGCAAACAACATCCGCATCAAATTATCACGATAGTTCGCACCCGCGAGGAAAACGAAGTGAACGGGCTCACGATAGAGTGGCCAGCGGTCCCTCAATTGCGCCATCACAAGACGCGCCCATTCGCGTCTGCCCGCTGCCGTCATCTCATTCAGGGTGACATCGTAAGGATCAATCAGCTGGTCTGCCAAGACAAGCCCATGCTTCGCCGACAGTATCGCGAACTCATCGCAGAAGGTCTCCGCATACTGCCGGGACTTCTTAAATAGGGAGCTCTGATAGAGCTGGTGCGCTGGTGCCTGGCTGCTTAACTTCGACCCGCAACACGCGATCAGTGCCACCTTCATCAAAACGCCCCAGCAGTACTGTTTGCGGCCTTGTGCTGCACCTCGGCCTCACTTTCGAATATCCGGGTACCGGTGACAGCGTGCTCTACCCACACTCGCCAACCATTTGCAGAGACTTTGTGGGCGCTGCGCAGAGCCTCGTGCCGTCGACATGGGCCTGTCGCGTCGCTGATGATGCGCGTGAACATCGCGGGATTGCCCGCAACGTACTTTAACAACCAGCATTTTTGCGTTGCCATTCGTAAGCTCCCTCCGACTATTTACGGCGTAGGGCGAGATCTAGTTTCGTCCACTTGTTCATGTTGGCCTCGCCATGCGTCATTGCGATCCAAGTTCCGTCCGAATAAGAGCACAAGCACAGTGATCCATCTGAGGACAACAGTCTGTCCGCATCCGGCGACCAATCCTGATCTCGGGCCAGCATGACTTCGGCAAGTTCGACGATACGTGGAGTAACCCGTGTAATATTCATCTGGGCTAGTGGAACTATCAGTAGCTGGAGAAACTGCCAAGCCCAACGGTTTCCAGTCCCATTTGACATACCAGATCCATATCGGATCGGGGTCCTTTGCGGTCTTCCGATCCAACGATAAAGCCCCAGTATGCGGGGGAAGCTAGCGCGAAGGGATTTTCGGAATGCTGATCGGACAGAGCTGCGTGGACCATCCCGTCCAGAAAGGCAACATGCTCGGTTGAGGACATGGATTCCTGCTTTGCAATAGCTTCCTGGTATTTCTGGCTGTGTACCATTTTGTGTCGAGTCCTCTACGCAGAATCAATTTGACTTGGCCGCACGGTCCGCTGCGTCCCCTCAAACTCGATGAGGACCAGCCCTCCTTTCGTCAGCCTTAGTAGCTTACACACCTTGCCAACGAGCATGCAGTGATCGTCCGACATCTGCAAGTCTCCACTACCATTAACAACAACTTGCTTACCGACATGCGCAGTAATTTGCTCGTGGCTCATACCCATAAGATATTTCCGTGTTCCTACGCAATGACACGCCCCGGGGCGAACTATCCGATGATCTAGGCTGGCCGCTTTTTACAGCTTATTTCGCGGTTCCTATCCCACGCTTGCAGTCTACGCAGAAGAGTGTCTTTTGCTCCGCGTAATACAGGCCCTGGTGTAACTGCTCATTTTGCGCCTCGCTACCGTCATAGTTGTATCGGCATTCACTATCGCCCGAAATGCGGACTTTACGGAAATACCCGCTTGTCGACTTGCAATGCGGACAGCAACTCAGTTCGGGAATTGCGCCGTTTTTGCCGATGACATACTTCGTACGAACGCTCTCTTGGGTAGCCAATTGTGCCCGGAGCTCGTCCATATCATCAGCTGTAACGCCGAACTGATTACGGCCGCTCCTCTTGCCAATAGCTCTATTTCCCGCTCCCATGTTTTATCTCCGAGGATTACGTGCAAACCCACACCCAGAACGGGCGACGCAGTTCAATGTTCCCGGCTTTTCGTTCACGCTGAATAATGCGATCGGCGGCACGCATCGCCACCGGTTGGCGAGAATCGGAAAATTCCGGGAGTCCGAGACGGCAGGCTTCCGCCTGAATAGCTGCTGCCTTGAATGGACCTTGCTTCATCTTCGCTATCAACGCCAATTGAATCTCAGCGGGTACTGCATGGCCATGCACGTAGAAGTCATTCATTCTTTGTCTTCCTAGCCAGCTCCGAGCCGACCGTTTAACGTTTTACCAGTCCCTCAATGGGAGTCGTGGGAAACTCGGTACTTTCCGCGTGCCGCAGCTAAACTAGGCGCCGACCAGCTCAAGATCGACTACCAGTGCCCGAGCGGACACATGCAGTCGCTTGCCAATGCTAGCGCCGCTCGTTCGCTCGACTTCCCACATCTCCTGGCCACGATAATCGGCGACACGCTTAATCGCCTTGACTTCGTTTCCAGACTTTGTGGAAAAGTAATACTTCCCAGCTTCAACGGACATTGTGTTCCCTCACTTGATCTTCACTTCTTCTCGGCGTCGAGCCGTGCGATATTTGCGTCCTCGCAAGCTTGGTATCCCTTCCGCTCGCTGCTAGCCCATCCCTGGCTATGTATCTGCTTTTCGGCGAGTAGCTCCCAATGCCAGTCGCCACGACCATTTCTCACGACGATGCTCTCCACACGCTTCTGGCCGCGGGCGTCAAGCCAAACGCGCCGCTCACGCCCTCGTCGAAATCCTTCCATGAACTGGCGAGCCGAAGTTGAAGCTTCCGTGTTCCTACGCAAGGACTCTCCAGTGGAGAATTAGCCGATGATCTAGGCTAGCCGCTTTTTACAGGTCTCGACCACAGTCCTTGTATTTAGATAAATCACTTTGCAATGCTTCGAAGTCCGGGCCGGCTTCATTGTGGCTGGCGACCCGGCGCGCACCATCCAGAGCGCTCTTTAATTGGGGAACATGTCCCTGGCACATGGCTGTGACGGCGAGAATACTGTAACTTATAAAATCCAAAGAGGGGGTCTCGTCCGAATATTGTTGGACGATCTGTGCAGCTTTCTCCAATTTCGAATAGTCCTTGGCAGAAATCAGCTCCTCTGTTTTTAGCACCGTATAGTAAATGGAGCCGGTCAACGAACGAAACTCAGCAAGACGCATGGCTGCTAGCTCTTTGTCGTCAGAACTGCGGGCAAACTCCAACGCCTTACCCTGGTGCTCGACCATCGTCACCACGTCAAACGGGTCTTTAGACTCTTCTGCGGCGGCCAGAGCAGCCTCATGGTCAGACAGCTGCTTCCAGTCACTACGCACAGTCGCTGCGCCTGCCGCAGCAAGCATCGAGACGCCAAGAACAAATGCAGCAATTTTCATCTTCAGATTCTCCTTTGTGATCGGCACTATGCCGCCTTCGTTACCAAACCTATCTTGCACAATTTCCGTCAATCCGAACTAAACCTGGACGATCTCCAGATCGGTCAACCTCGCACAAACGCTTCCGCCCCCCTTGCATCCAGCCAGGCCGGCGGCCAGTGCCTCCGCTGAAATCCCTCCATAAAATCGCCGGTTAGTGACCGAACTCAAAAACCGAAATTACCGTTGCCCCGGTCACACTACGCTAACGACGTAACACGGTAATCCTAGTCGAAAAAAGCCGACCAAAGAAAACTGGGATGACGAAAATAGCGACACTACGAGGTCAATTCGTCGATTTTGGCGACAATAGAAGTCACTGCAGATGCGCCTTCTCCGGCAATAAGCCCGGCCAAAGCATAAACCCACATACGATCGACGCTGGTTGCTTGGCACTGTTTGCCAATGGTCTCTCGGTGCACTCCCATCTCTCGCGCAAACGCCGCCTGCGTGTAGCCTGCCATACGTATTGCTTCCTTGAATTCTGCACCAGTCATTGGGGCCCTTTAAACCGGCGTATAGCCAGCGTGAATTTTCTCATCTGATTCCACGGCGTAAGCCCCGCCTCTACGCTAGCGCACCGGCTTGCCATCCTTATCAACTATCCTAATTCTTGAAGCTCGGCCAGAAGTTGGGCCGCCACAGCAATGCCTACCGGGGGTGGCGGCCTGACACCAGGCATGTTTGAC
Organism: Herbaspirillum huttiense; assembly: GCF_047300815.1. Classification (GTDB taxonomy): domain Bacteria; phylum Pseudomonadota; class Gammaproteobacteria; order Burkholderiales; family Burkholderiaceae_D; genus Herbaspirillum; species Herbaspirillum huttiense_A. The sequence goes on from NZ_CP178609.1 coordinate 82,371, forward strand.
CAGTTCGCCGCCGGCGAAGCGGGCATTTCAAAATCAATTCCAGAATCATTCATTGCACAAAGGTCACTTGATTTTGCCGCCCGCCGCCTTGGCATGTTCTGAACTTTTCTCCAGCGATTAAAAAACGTCACCATAGAGACGCCAGCGCTGTCCTCACGCGAGAAAAACACGTGACCAGAATCAATGACGACTTTCGCTGAATCAGCGATCTGGCTATCGCTGAGATCCTCATGTGGCTTACCGTCCACGAGGATCACTGAATCCTCGTGCCAAGCGTCTTCAGGCCAAAAGGCTTTGTCATTGTAGAACTGCTTGAACTCTGCGCCCGACGTCTTCGCCGTCATTCTGTATTGCTCCTCGAATTTCCACTGAAATTGATCCCAGAGGGCATCGTAGTCGCTAATAACGACATAAGCAAGACATATGTGACGGATTGGCCGACTCCAGAAATACGATCTGTCCCGCAGCTAAGTGCCAGACCTGCCGACCGATGCCATATTCGAGAATGTTGAGCATCTCTTATCGCAACTCAACTTCCTTCATATCTTCAATCCGGAGCAACAAATGACCCAGACTAACTACGTGACCAACATCGAAGCACAAAAGCGCCTTGACGCACTCAAGGTACTGAGGGACGCCGGTCTCACCTTTTCGGATTGCGTCACCGTCTTTGCTGACAGCGACGAGAATTCCTTTGTCATCGCAGCTAAAGAGCTGGCGTCTCTGGAGGAATATCTTGAGGTCGACTCGCCTACAGTCGTTTCCCCGAGCAAAGACGGTGCGTATGTCCAGGCCTGGATCTGGGTGAATAATGCACACGCTGGCATCTACACACCTAGCGAAGCGCTGGACAAGCTCCTTTCATATGCACGTCGGTCCTTGGCAAGCGACATGGACCTCCAACCAGATGTCATGGAGTTGCGAAGCGCACAGACCGCCTGGCTGGAGCACTCCGTACTCACCGAGCCCAGTTTGTTCGATGGGATTGAAACTCAGGTGCTGCCGGCCGGAGCTATTCCAGCGGTGGTGGATTGGGAAGCTGAAGACGGCGAGAAGGTGAAGTTCATGCCCTCCGACGCGATCTCACAACTCCGTTTATTGGCCCGATGGAGTCACATGCCTGACAATCTCTCCGAACAGGTAGAGTCCTTCATCAGCAAATACGGCAACAAGCTTGATGCCATCCTCGCCCATAAGGCTAAACAAAAGTAAGTCAGTCCTTAAAAAACACATGCCCAGTACTCTCTACGAGAGCGCTGGGCATTTTCTTTAGTGCTTCACCATTCTTCTAACTATACGATCGCGTCTAGATAGTACGCCAGGTCGTCCATACTGAATTTTGGAGCATCGGCTGCGTCGTCCGTGGCATGAGAAAGAATACCTTCTGACAGCGCCGTCTTCTTCTCCTGGTATTCCAACATCTTCTCTTCGATACTTCCAGCCACGACCAGCTTGTAAACAAACACAGTCTTCGTTTGGCCACCTCGGTGCGCCCGGGCGATAGCTTGATTCTCGGGGCTCGGAGACCACCAGGGGTCGTAGATAAACACGGTATCGGCAGCCGTCAGGTTCAAGCCAACACCGCCAGCTTTCAATGTGATGAGGAAGATAGGGAACTTACCGTCTTGGAAGTCGTTGACCACCTGTTTTCGGTCCGTACCGCTCACATCCCCAGTCAACATCCCGTAACGCAAGCCCTCATTAGCCAACTTCTCTGCGATGATCGTTAGCATGCTTTTGAAGTTGGAGAAGATCAAAATCCGACGTCCGTCTTCCACCATTTGGCGCAACTGGATCAGTAACAGTTCCAGCTTCGCAGACTCATATACATTAGAGGCCTGCTTAAGGTTCACCAGACGGGGATCACAACACACCTGCCGCAGTTTCAGCAATGCATCCAAAACGTCCATTGAAGAGCCCGCAATTCCCTTTTCCGATATCGCGTTCTTGAGTTCGCTTTGCATCATGACGCGAACCGTCTCATACAGGAAGCGCTGCTCGCCCACCAGCTCGACACGCTGAACTGTAGTCACCAGCTCGGGCAGCTCCGGAGCAACCTCCTCCTTCCGGCGGCGAAGGATAAACGGCCGCAGCACACGACTCAAGAGATTGCGGCGATCGATATCGTTTTCTTTCTCGATCGGGTTACGCCAGCGGCTGGTGAACTGCCTGGAGCTGCCCAACATCATCGGCGACAAGAAATTCATGATGGACCACAGTTCACCCAAATGATTGTCCAACGGGGTACCGCTGACGGCGACGCGATGGCGTGACTCCAGCTTGCCGACCGCCATAGCCTTCTTGGACGTCGCGTTCTTGATCTCCTGCGCCTCGTCCAAGACCAAGATGTGATAGCTGTATTTACTAAAGACCTCCAGATCCCGCCAGATCAGCGGGTATGTAGTCAGCACCACGTCGTGATGGGGAATCCCGTGAAACAGCTCTTGACGCTCAGGCCCGAGCAAACTCAGTACGCTCAGACTGGGAGTGAACTTTCGTGCCTCATCTTCCCAGTTGTGAACCAGGGAAGTAGGCATAACGATCATAGCCGGCTTGTCAAGGCGCCCTGCTTCCTTCTCCATCAAAATATGTGCCAGGATCTGGAGTGTTTTACCCAAACCCATGTCATCGCCGAGAATACCGTTCAGGTCATTCTCACGCAGGAATTGCAGCCAGCTGAGCCCGTGAAGCTGATATGGTCGCAACTGAGCATTGAGGCTGGCAGGCTGGATGACCGGCTCAATCAAATCAGTAGATTGCAGACGCCTGATCACCCGCTGGAGCGACTCGTCAGCGCCATGGATTTGCCAGCGGCCAGTATCCTGCATTGCCTGCAGACGTCCCAGATCGGACTTCTTGACGCGCAGCGGTCCGTCCTCGTAGTCGACCAACAAGTCGACCAATGTCGCGACAACGGGTTTGAGGCGGTCGGCTCGGATGCGGAAAGTATCTTCGCCAGCTGTAAAGTCAAACGCTTCACCATCGTCGATCGAATCAAGATTCCCAGACAGCCAACGCTTATCGCTCTTGAACAGACTGACCAGCAGAGGTTCTAGACGGACCACTCGCTCACCAATCTGGACGCCCATCTCGGCAATAAACTCTCCATCGTCCGTGAGCTCAAGGTGGCCCATCACATCGTCCACTTCAACGACCTGCAAGCTGAAAGCGGCCAACAGCTCGATCTCCCAGCCACGGCTGCGGAGTCGGGGGACCTGTACCTTCACAAATTCAGCCCATCCCTCACGATCTAGACCGCCAAGCGCGGCGCTCGGAAGCTTCACTCTGGTGGCCTCATCGAGCTGAGCCGTAACGTCTTCAAACCCTGCTTCTTCGAGCTCGGAGATTGTTCGCCGCTCGAAGGCAAGGTCACGATTCACGTACTCAATGTCACCGGCGGCGTTACGCCCAATTTGTGAGACCGCATCAAGTTCAACTAGATACCCACCATAATTGAAGGCAAGCGTCGCGAAATCGATCTCTCCATCCTGGCCATCACCGAGAATGCCGCTTGAAGATGACGTATCAAGGCGAAGAACCGGGAAAGGCTTGGTAAAGGTGTTGGTGTGCAAATAACCGCTGGGTAGTTTCTCAGCGAAGGCCGGCGGTAGCGCCACCTTGAGCGCCGCGGCCACTGCCTCTGCCATGTCCGCGCTAACCAGTGGCATTTCACTGAAATACTGCACAATCGCCGGAGGAAGTTCCATCCGCATAGGGCCGACTTCACGGCCTTCCACGTCGACATACCAATATTCACCAAGACGAATAACATCGTCGCAACGCGGACTCGTTTGCAAAACGAGCCCCTTTTGCCCGCTGTCGGTGCTACCCCATTCGAGCGCCGCGTCTCGGCTCCCACCAAACGTCACGGGCGTGAAGACGCCAGCGCCATTCGCCGAACCAATGCTTGTAAATAAGCGCTCCGTCCTGGACATCAATTCGAGCAGAATCGCACCACGCATACCTTCGAGCGCAAAGGTTGCCCGCGAAACTCGTGATCTGCTCTGCAGAAGTTCTGTCAAGATCCGAACGTCGCTCTCTTCCAGGGTATCCTGCTCCGTTTGGAACTCGCGGAAAATTCCCTCCCAAGACTCCCCTAAGGATCGGAAGTGGCCTGCTGCGTTTGCTTCCGCCCGGTGAATGCTCACCTCGTAGGCGAGCAGACCGCGCTTGAGACGCGCGCGAAGCAAATACAAGACCTTCAGGCCGCCGAGAGTTGCCTCCTTTTGCTGTTCCCATTCGCTTGCCAGCCTCTTTACCTCTTCCAACCAGGTTCCGATCTGATTGTCGACTTGAACAGCCTTCGCAGATCCAGCACCGCCTCGGCGGAATATGTCCTCCAACAGCACTGCCGCGATATGCGCACAGCCGGAATGGGCGCCGCACGTGCAATTGCAGGTGAGCCCCCTAGGGGAAGATTCGAAAACGCATTGAACAATGTGGTCATTGCCTTCATCGCGAACTGTGCCCGAAATGGCTTGGCCACTCGAAGAAAACGCTTGAATTTGCGATAGCAGCGCTTGGCCTTTGGAGTAGGCCTGTGAATTGACGAGCTCAAAAACGAATCGCTGGTCGAGAGACTGGTGAGGTGGAAGTTGACGGAACATCTGAAGTAAATAGTTTCCATGCCCTAATACTGACAACGGCGGGCCAAAATTTGTTGAATCAATGGCGCGAGTATAAGCCAATCACAACTTGGAAAACTACTTAAATGACAGCTGAGATTTCCATCCAGCGAGAGTGCGCTAGTTTCAATGCCGTGGAAACTAGACGTGCGAATTATAAGTTGAAAAAACGCCTCATAAAAATCAAGCAGTTGCGTATCCAGAACGCAGCTGGTGACATCTAAAGAGTTGAAAAACGGAGATGCCACACGAAACTTCAGCGTTAGGAATAAACAACAAACCCTCGATGTACGAGGGTTTGAGGAGCCGAAACAGACTTTGGCAAATAAAAATACAGACTTTGATACTACGAAAATATTGGTAGCTCTTTGAACTTAGCGAAGACCTCAGCCTGCTTTGCCAGGTCACCATACCAAGATGGCTTACGGATGGGACTTTTGACCAAGCTCTCCAAGTCATGTTCACGGACAAAGGTCAAGAACGGCTCTGGCAACTCATTCCCGGGCATGTAGGAATAGAGGGCAGCAATATCGATCAGCCCTAAATCCGCGCGACGGTTGCCATCTACAAGTGCTTCGTCGAGCATCATAGGCACGGTCTTCGCTGGCACCGACGATGGGGTAAATCCACCTGCGATGTACTGCACATCGAGAGGAGCAGTTTGCGATCCGGCGGTGGTGAACGTATCGTTAATCATGTTCACCCCCTCACGCAATTGATGTTGCGGATCTCGGATGAGCTGTTCGTCTGGCAGGACACCGATGCGAAGCCCACCGCTCTGAGTGAAGAAGACGTTGTACCCAGGGATGTAGGCTGTCGCGGTCCTAAACACTCCCCGCTTAAATTGAAGTCGCTGCGCCAACCTCAAAAGCCGCTCCTTATGGACAGCCTCCGCCTCCCTCTGAGGCCCCTCGACGAAATGAATTGCCTTTATCTTCCCATAGTTGGAGACGAGCTCCGCGATGGCGTCCAGTTGGATCTGGCCCGTATCATGAATCATGATCGTGCCGTCTTGGCAGACGAAAACGTAAGGCCTGCAGGTGGCGATTTTATCTGTGTAGAACCCGGTTGCGAGGCATCCATCCTCCAGTATCCCGGCGGCACCTTGAGCGATGTGGATGAATCTATCCACCGGACCCTTTTTGATAACAGGCGAACTCAACTCTTTCTCCATTAATATTCTCGGCTAATGTGATCGAACTGTAGGCGCTCTAGTCGTTTCCGAAACTTCTGCGCTATTCGTCCATTGTAGTGGGATCTTCATTGGCACGGGCATTCAGCTCTTTGCAGACCTTGCTGGGCAACGGAATAACCACCATGTTGAACGAAACATAGTCATCACCAACTTCGTCGGCGCCTGCGTTCTCCAGCATTCGCTTTGCTCGCTGATTCAGCTTGTATCCCATCTATTTTCCTCGGTCAGGTTTAGCGCACGCGGCTAGGCCAAAACACGGTTCCCACAGCCAGCGCACCTGTCCTTATCACGCGGCCGTGAAGCGCTGAAGCAGTTCAAGGACATACGCATCTCCGTCTTTGTAGCGAGTCCACTGCGATTTACTGTAATGTTCATCTGCCACACTCCGACCCAACTTTTGACGGAGCGCGCCCGTCTCCCCTGTTCCATTTTCAACACCCGCGCAGGCGTATACCGTCGCCTGGCCGCCTCCCATTGACGCAATGCTCAAGGCCGCGCCACACACTCGACATGGTGGTACCTTGTCCCCGGTGTATTGATAACGCAATAGCGCCACAAGATCCGCATCGGACATCGCTCCGGGCTCTTGCATCACCAGTCGTCGAAGCTCATCGGAATTCATGGTGGAACCTCTCTTCCGTCACGTGGCCATGGCGTAGATGCTTTCGTCCGCCCATTCCTCTGGCGTCGAGTCGGCGCGGTCTTCGCCAGCGGCATCGTAGTCGGCGTTTGCGAGCTCGCGCGACAACGAGGCCAGGAAGCCCTTACGGACCATGTGGGCGATGTATCGGCCAGTCCACTCCCGTTTCTTCTTCGCTTCGGCGAGCGCCGCCAGCGCGTCAGACGCCGGCAGGTAGGCGAGACGGCTTGCGGTCACCTTTGCGGCATGGGAGCCGTATCGGCGCACGCGGGTGAATTTGTTGTACTGCTGAGTAGCTTCTTGCATCATCTTTCCTTCGCCACCTACCGGGGGGCTTTCGGGGCGCGAGCGCCATTTACCTTTGGGCCTCGACCGCACCTCGCTCGGCCCAGGTTAGATATTCGTTCCACGTGTGCGGGTAGTCGATGCAGATCATCCTGGCGATATAGGGGTTTGCCTCGGTGGCGAGGGCCTGCGGGCGCAGCGGCTCCTTCAGGATCACCAAATCCCAAAATCTGTTTCAATGATCGGTCACGCGAAGGCGATCGTTTATGAAATCCCACTCCGCTTCAATTGGGAGACATGCATACCACCCCTGCTCGGAAATTCCATCCACGATTCGGATCTTCCCCTCGTTACGCAAAGACTCGGCCGCAGAGCGCAACCGGCTCCCTTTCAGCGTTGTGAACTGGCCAAGATATTCTTCACCACGGCCAACAGTCTCAAGAATCGCGGCGCGATAAGCCTTGATCGAAGTTCTGCTCAAGCTGGATTTCCTTCTAGTCGACTGGCGGCAGCAGGACCGAGATGCCGACTGACTCGCCGCGCTTAGCGCGTGCAACGATATCGTCGAGTAGCAGGTCTTCACCCTCATCAACCAGTGCTGGCGGTATCCCCAGCTCTTCTAGCGTCGCAACAGGCCCGGCGACTACCTCAAACCCTTTTCCTGCTACCTCCGACGTCTTGCAAACGACAAATCGCCCGTCTTCATCAAGCAAAGTTTGGAACTTGCCATCGGTCGTCACAAAATATCCGGGTGATCCTGGGCGGTGCCGCCACTGCGGGTTCTGGCAATTCGAATGTTCTACCTCACCCGTCTCTGACAGCGCCTGATTAGTGACACTGGATTGCGCCGCCTTATTGGTCATGACTTCACTCCATGTAATCAAAATCGAATTCTACCCACTGGTCGCGCGGCAAAAGTGCCTGCCCGACCGCGTTGAACTGTGCGCCGCAGCCGCGGCACTCACTGTCATTGGAAAGCGCAAGGTCATGGCCTTCGCCGCAGTCGCAGCGTAACGAACCTGGTTCTACCAGGCGGCCTGTCTTCATATCGTGCTTCGGCTTAGAGATCCAGTTCGTCAAGCTCGTTCTCCCGGCCGCTTATGCCGGCAGCTGATCAGAACGCTTGCTCAGCGCTTGGCTGCCAATGGCCCGAGCCCCATCGTCAGTAATGAACCAGGACTTAGATCCATCGGGATACTCGTGCCGCCGGAGCAAGCCGGCCTTCACCAGCGAGGCCAAAGAAGACGCGTTTGCGCCGGTCGCCGCCAAATCGTGCCAACTAGCACCGCCGGCGGGGCGCTTGTCCGCAAGCTGCAATGCTCGTATGGCGATTGCACTGAGTGCCTTACTCATAAATCACTTCCCTTCGTTCGTATTCAATCATCACCGAGCGGTGCGTTTCAAATTTTCAGAGGTACCCTTCACCTCTGCATCAGCCAGCGTCGATAAATCAGCCCCAGTTCTTGACTGAGATGCCAGAGGTTACGGCCCAGGTCGGGTCACTGGTTGCCTTCTCATAAATCTGATTGAACGAGCTCATGAGGCCGAATACCAAATCAGGGACTTTGTAGCCTGCTCCGCCGGATGTTGCCAGACGAACCCCTTCAAACGCAGGACGCCCTTCGTCAACCACTGAGACATATAGATCGCCGTTGGCGCCGTGCTGGAGCACCAGCTCCCTCCGGTCTTCTTTGTCTCGGTCATCGGTGATGTAGCGGATTTCGCGCATGATCAATTTCCTTGGTCGGCTGGAGGTGGGAAGCGAACGGAATTACCAGTTCGGCGAGGTCAATCAAGCACTCCGACCCACCGTAGTATGAGGCATGACCACCAATGTATTGAACTGGTTGCGCAAAGCGGCCGTTCGTGCGGCGCCAGATGTGGGGCGAGCCTTCACGCTTGAACTCCTGATTGCGCAAGATCATCCCGAATCGGACTGTATGTTCGGTGACTGACATTTCCGTGTGTCCTTCCCCAGTTGGTAAGGCTCAGTTGATCCCGAGGACGGCGCGGATCTCCGCCTGCTTCCGAGAGGCACCTTCCTTCCGACCAGCCGCGGCACCCGCCTTATAAAAACGCATGGCGGCGTTAATCTGCTCGGCCGTGAAACTCGCAGGAAGATCGCCGAAATGAAACTCAGCACCCGTGTCCCAGACTTCAATATGATCAGAGTCCTTATGTAACACCGCCAGGCACTCAACGGTACCTTCGATGATTTTGTCACCAGCCGTCTCGTCGCAAAAAAGTCCCACAGCATTCTCACTAATCGGCTACCGGCCGGTGCGGAGCGCCTTCGGCGCTATATGGATCGTGCGCTACCGTGCTTGAGCGCGATGAGCTACGCAATCAGGGCCTTGCCGAGCGCTCGCGCAGTCGAATCGGGCACACCTTTGGGATTTCTAACTGTAGCGCCCAGGATCCACTCTTTAGGCCAAAATCCCGCCATATTGCTATTCACGTTGGGGATACCGAAGTAGAGACCGGCCGGCGCAAGTCTGTCCAGAAACTCACTGCACTCGCTCTGGAGCTTCTTCGTGCCGCTGCGAATATTCCCGAACCGCCTCACCAGTTCATTTGCTTCGGCCCGGATCAGAGCGCCAGCGCTCGGATCGAGTTTCTCCAGGCACGCGATGTGCGCCTCGCAATGCGAGGTTGCATCGTAATTGGTGTACTCATGAACCAAACCAGCTCTTACAACTTTCGCGGCCATCGTAATTCCTTTCATAGTCGACTATCTCGACATAGTATGCCGATAGTAGTCGATATAATCGACATTTACAACAGATAAAGTCGTAAATGCCGACATAAATGAATTAAACCGTCGAGTATCCCGACGGTGACCAAAAACGTTGTCTGCGTAGTGGGTTCAACATAGAACTGAGAGACCAATACAGTCTCACTGTGCTTTTTTATCAGATGGGTGCTCGACCATCGGTACTGACTTTGGCCTCCCGGGCCGGCCGTAAAACTCCAGTCTGGTCGATGGGTAACATACCCTGCACCAAACTCTTCCAGACTGGGCGAAGACTTTGCTCAAATCCTCACCACCATACGCCTTGTTGCCGCACTTGCACACCCACATGCGCTGCTCAATGATCTCCGTCTCGTCACGCCGGCCGCTGGCAAGGCGCCTCCTTGCCAGCTCAGCACGCAGCGCCTCGGTAGGCACCTGACTAAGGTCGAGGTCGATCATAAAGATCCCGAAGGTGACGGTTCAAAATCGCGGTGCACCTCGTACAAATAATGCACGTGCGTAGACAACCCGGTAGAGCGGTCGTTGTCGACGAGTTCCCCCCTAACATAGCTCAACCAGTGTGATTTGACTTCGAGAATGTACGTGCGGCCCGGATGGAGTGCCGCTGCCACTGCTCTCAAAGTATGCTTTCCCTTTGAGCCGGTGCCTGGGAGCGGAACGTTGACCAAGGTGAAGCCCAGAGATTTCATTGCCTTAGCGGCCTCTCCCGTATTCATTCCCTGGCTATCCCAGCCATACCGACGACATACCTCAAGAACGGTTGAAAATGCTATCCCACATGTCTTTGAAATGGAAAATGGGACACATCCACCTTCGGTATCGCGCCCATCATCCTCAAGCATCGGTTTTTTTTCATCGTTGGGTTCATCGTGGTGACCCCATGTTGTCGAACAATTCGAGCATCGGTAAAAGACCTCAATTCTGTTCAACGATTCACGGCACCGGCCGTAGTCTCTTTTTCCGCGGCCTGGTCGGCATTCGGGACACTCCGGCCAGTGCTTTGGGACATACTGCTTACCGTCAGTGGAGCTGATGTAGAGCTCGACAGACTTTGTCGTCACAGGTGAAAGATATTCTTTTTCAGTCAGCCATGTACAAAAATCAGTTTCGTTCAGCCAGCACTCATCCTCACCGGCCGCCTCCTTCTCTGCATATCGTTCATTGCGGTACAGCTCAGCCAGTGCCTTGAAGTCCAAGGTCGCTGAGCCCAGAAATGGGCCTTCATTGGACCGCTCGTAGTCTCCCCAGCCAAGCATGTACAAGGCCATGCCATTTGGGAGTGCTACTGAAGCTACGTTTGCCATCAGATCCATGCTTATGGGGGGATATCGAGGGGATCGCCGACCACGGCGGCGGCGATATTTACAGAGGAGCCAAGGCGACTGCAGCGGTAACGATAGGTCGCCCCCCCCCCGAGCAGCCGCGCTACGCCGGCCAGCACGAGCTGACTACTGCTCCTGGACATACTTTGCCTTGTCTCTTGCGTCAAAGGCCGAGGGTATGCGCTTGCCACTCATGAACTCGTCGTAGGATGGCATAGACGCCCAGGCCTCTTGAGCCGAGAGTGGCCTGACCGGAATCTTGGATTCGAGAGCTTCGTACGCCTGCAATGCCCAGGTATCACCAGGGCGCACCGCATGGCGAACCTTCGCTGGCGCAGCGTCATAAGGTTTTCCGTCCGGGACAAAGACGATTTCTTGCTCACCGCTGGAGCAAAAAGAGACGTCCCTGACCGTAGCACCATCTGTCCAGACTACGTGCCTTTCCCCTTCAACGTACTCGGCAGCGGTTTGCCAGATCTTGTAGCCAACCAGCTTCTGTCCGCCATGTGACCGTATATATTCTTCCACGTTCAGTTCACAGCAGTCCTGGCGGCTCCAAGGAAGAGGCTCACACTGGAGCCTCAGCGGCTGCTGTCCATCGACGCGCCGCGCGAAGTCCAATACGTCCTGATCAATTTCCGCGGGTGTCGTGAGGACTGCTAACAAGCGATCCATGGTCGCGAAGAGCCGGGTGACGTCCGATGCCTTCAGAACCTTCAGGCCACCCAAACCTTGCCGGCCGGCAGAGCTCGGGTTTGCCAGCGCTTGCGCCACTCGCTCGTCCCTACTTCCACGCTTCTTTGCCTGTCCCATCAATGTGTCCCCTCTTCTAAATCGGGACTAAGGCCGGGTGCAGCGACAGATATTGTTGCGAGGCCCGAGAGGACGGCGCCAATAGCCGGGAGATACTGCAGCAAGTCCTGGAACAACTTGTGCAGCGGGAATGCTGGATCCGCAACTGGGAAGATGGAGTGAATGTTAACTGTCACCAGGGTACAGCCGGCCACGGCGCAACCCCACTTAAGTCCCGTGGCACTGCCATAGTGAAGAGCCATTGCAATGCCAATTCCGACTTCGCATAACGCGAGATAGATCACCCAGCGTGGCATGTATTGCATAAGCGCGGCATCGCTGTTCGTGCCCCATACGACCATCGTCAGCAGCGCAGGGGTCAGTATGTAGACCAAGATCCTGGGCCACTTGTTGCTAATGAAGTTCTTCATACAAATCCTTCCATTTCATCCACCCGTCCCAGTGCTTGGTTCTCGTAGTGTGGAGCCGTTTGCTGTAGCGGGCCGTTACTCCAAGGCTCGCGCTGATGCCAGCCTTGTCCATGGCGCGATCGCAGCTGACGCTGTAAGTTCTCTTTCCGCAGAATCTCTTCCACCCGCTTAATCGCGGGATCAACGGGAATGGAAAAGCGCTTCGCCAGGGCACGCTGGATGCGTGGAGACCACATGTAGTAAAGATTAAATGCCGCGGAATCAGAATGTGGATTCCGCAGCACTGCCTTGGTATAGCTCATCAAGAACCGGCGCAACTTCCGTTCCTCTCGCAGCTGCTCACGGTAAGTCAGGCGATCCATGCTCACAAACTTGTTCGAGCTCATGCCAGGCATCCTTCCTCAGTCAAAGGCCTTCACCTTGTATCGATTTTCATGCCCGGGTGAGGCAGCAACACGGGTCCATAATCGAGCAATACAAATTGTATTGATTTGATACAACATGGGTTGATATTAAAGTACATCTCGCTGTACGGTCAACGATACGGCCTGAAAAAAAACGCCGCTGCATCTAGGCAGCGGCGTTCTCGTCGCGGAACGGTTGGTTAGACCGTCAGAAACTCCAGCCCAGGCCGGCGCGGACCGTCGTCGTCGATGTATCGGAGGACGGTTCATAGAATCGTCCATAGGGCGTACTGTAGTTGGCACTGCGGCCATACTTGAAGGCCGCATAGTCCACGCCCACGACACCATGAATGTTCTTGGTGAACGCGTAGTCGGCCGACAGGCCGACCTTGTACAGGGTCGAATTGCCCAGGGCGCCGGAGAAACCTGCTGGGCCGGCGACGTCGATGTTGGAGCTGGTGGTACGACCGATCAGCGCGTTCGCAGTCAGTACCAGGCGATCAACCGGCGTGCCTTGCAGAAGCGCACCCAGGCCGTAATGATTGTGGGTGTAATTCTCGCCTTCGTTGACGCCCCGCTGCCACTCATGATGGCCGAACTCGACGTAGGGGGTCAGCATGACCTTCGGATGCAGATCGAAACCCTTGCCGAAGCGCACGGCATAGTCGGTGAGGGTTGCGGAGCTGGAGGCTTTCACCGACCCGTAGGAACCGCCGCCGATGTAGGAACCGACGTAATCGGTGTGACCGTTGGCACGGCTGTAGGTGAAGTTGAAGTATGCGTCTCGAACGATGACGTCGCGCATCAGCGAAACGGAGATGGCAAAGCCAGGCACGCCGCCTTTTTCGGTGTCCAGCACAGTGCCCGATCCGTCTTTTTCGGTATAGTCGACATCAGTCGAAAGGGCTTGCACGGAGACCTGGTTGTTCACGTCACGGATGAACGGATTGGCTGCGTGCGCGGCCACCGAGCAAGCCGCAACCGCGGCGAACAGGACTGCATTGCGAATTTTCATAGGTTCCCCTAGTGGTACATTAAAAATGCCGTTGCCGAGTGGCTTTTCCAGACGTGGCGACGACGCCCATTCCAATTCGGCTGCGGCAACAAAGTCGCCTGAAAAAGACTTGCGCTGACTATCAGCGCTCGTACTTATTGGTACAGATCTGCGGCGCGATCACGTGCGCGATCACGCGCATCCTCCAGCATGCGGCGGTTCTGCACTTGCCGGCGCAATCGTTCCGAATGCTCTTCCAGCGAGATCGGCTCATCATTCATGAGGGCCTTGATACTGGCCACGCTGTCATTGTCCTGCAGATCCATCAGAGTTCCTTTTCAAAATCGGCTCACACCGTAGTTCAAAAAGAAGAGCCAGATACTTGCTTGTTCCAACTCTTCACACTCCAGCGCCTCGCAGCGCCAACTGTCAAATTCAAAAGACATGTTCCCTCTGGGCCTAACTACGTCCTCGTCCACGAAGTGGGTCACGCAAGCGGTAGAAGTTAGCCGAGAAAACACGACCATTTTTCCCCGGAGAAGACTTAAGCACTTCCACATCCTTGTGGGCGCTCGTGCCGAGGACAACCATCGACGTGATGAAATAGAAATTCTGCTGACGGTCGTACAAAATCTCTTCTTCATCAGTCCCAGCGTTGAGGACCTCCTTCACCCGCTCGCGATATTCATTCTGGCCAATACGAAACCGGAGCTTGTCACCCGCTTGTACAAGCCCTGGCCGATCTAACGGAAGCCACTTCTGTTCGTCCGTACGCTGGTGCATTTACGTTCGATTGTCTGCCGTTAGCGGCATCAGCTGGCTTGCGGAAGCACCGAGGTGTCCGCGTTGATGCTCGTCGCGGCCTCGCGGATCGCTTCGCTCAGCGCCGTGGCACTGGCCAGGCGCTGCGAGCCAACGAAGACGTCGTAGCCAGTGCCATGACTGGCGTGGGAAGGGACCACATTAATCGGTTGTCCGACTTGCTGCGCGTGAGACTCCAGAGCGGTCATTGCTGCAGCATTGACCGCAGCTGCCCTCAGATCTGTGACCTCGGCAACCAGCGCCTTGATTGCAGCAACGGCTTCATCGTTGGACTTATAGCGCCCCAGATACTCCAAGAGCACCGGATATCCGTTGGCGTGCTCCATGCTGTGCTCCACTGCTACCAGGGAGCTGATGGGGTGATATTTTTCCGGCTGAACCATAATTGTGATCTCAGTAGTTTGGAAACAAGGTCAAACTTGACTAACGGCACGGCTGGGCGTTCTTAGCAGTGCCTTTCAACCTTCAAGATGGGCGAGGCTGTCGCAGCACTCCCATCCCTCGATATTCGACTTCCCACGTGGGGTGGCACGGAACAATCTCGTCAGGATCCGAGTCATCGAAAGCAACCCCGATGTAATGACCGTGATCGGCGGCAATGACACCGGACCGCCCATTGACCAATACAATACGGCCGATATCAGCTGGCACAGAATAGTGCTGCTTGACGTATTCACAGGCCATCAGGCTGCCTCCTGCAGCAGCGCAGCCCTGCGCCCATAGGGTTTGACGAACTCCCGTCCATACAGCGCCTCGCATACCGATCGGCAACGATCAACGCTGAAGCGGTCTTCGGCATTGCGAACACCAGCCTCGAATTCAAGCCAGTAGTTCGTCGTGCCGGCGCCGATCTCGGACACAGTGCGAGCAACATTTTCCGGGCTCAGATCTCCTGCATATCCACAGAAGACATCCGGTAGCGGCTTAGGCCATGCACCCTGACCGTTGCCACGCCCAGCCGATTGGTCGAACAACCAGGACGCCGAGAGATCGCCGGGAAAGGCCCCACTGCACTGCAGGATCAGCTGCAGCCCTCGCTGGTTGGCCCAGTTGGCAATTTGCCAGACTTTGAAGTCTTTCTCCGAAGTATTGATCTGAACGCGCTTGAACCAAGGTGCCAGGATCGCGCCATGTGCGAATGGCCTGCCAGCAATCACGTCTGCGCTGTGTCCACCGCAGAGATGCGCAGCGTAGTCCATTTGATAGCGCTGAATCGTATCGGCGATAAAGCTGATAGAAGGATAGCGGCCTTGCCCTTGCTGCGAAGGAGAGAAGAGAAATGCCCACTCGATGGGATATTGAGACCACAAGTCCCACATTGCCTCTCGATCAGCGGACTCATCGACGCCAGTAAAGGTAATGCGCAAAGGGTTGTGCACGGTAGAATTCATCAGCATTCCAAATCGTCAGTGTTTTGCCTGAATCATCCTGGCCAGCGCTTCGTGATAGCGCTTCAGCTGCGAGAGACGCAAATGGGCGGTATTCACCAGGAGGCCAGCCTCTTCCGCTGCATTCAGAATCTGTTGTTCGTTCGGGAATGCGCTAACTGGGCGGCGGTGCTGCCCATTCACCTTGGCGCCATGAATCGTGACATCGCGCTGATCCTCCGCAGATTCAATCTGCAGCTCGGCTCCTTCATCGTGTCCGCCCTCAGCCAGCAAGTGCAGTGCGTAGCTCACAAACAGCCCCATCACAGTCTGGAGAGCACGTTTGGAATTTAGCATGGCCAACAAGGTAAAGCTCTCCACGAGACACGTCTCGGTCTGCTCAAGTCGCAGCTGTGCCGACTTGACTGAGCTGTCTCCGGCTGCGTCCGGCACCAAGCCGCCGGATAGATGCTCTTTCTCGAACTCACGCTTAGCCAGGCGTAACAAATGTCCGACCTGCCCAGCGGGCCACACGTACGAACCGTCATCCCTGCCGTATAGGTACCTTAGGCTGGACAGAAAAACGCTCCTGGCCGTTGCAGCCTCGATACGATCCCCATCGCCTTCTGGCCCCACAGGAATCGTAGCCAAAAACGACTCCGCCACGAGATCACCGTATTGACTTGCATACAAATGCACCTCGAAGCGGTCCCACATGGGACCTAGCTGAGGATGTGTATATATCGGCTTACCCAGAGGTGGGAACAACGGACGCGCAGCATCACAGGCCGGCTTGATTTCCGACGTCAGTTCCAATGCTCTACGTTGCAGCTTGGAGAATGAGATATGCCGCTCTTCGCTGGTCGCCACCATCCGCACAAACCCTTCCAGCTTTCCGGCGATACCACCAGCGAGCTGCTGTACTTGCGTGTCAGCTTTTACGGCGGGAACAACGACCGCGCTGACGCCTAGCGCCTCAACAGCCTTCTCGTAAATGCGCTTGATTGTGTCCCACTCAACGGTGACAGCCTGGATAAATCGGCCCTCTCCGCCGCAAACCGCACAATCTGACTCGGGTGAGTCAGTATCACAGTCTGAGCAGTGAATTTCTAACTTCTCTGAAAACTCCCCAGACAGGAGTGCTTTAGCGCCATTGGAAGCAGTCAGCCGACGCGGCATGAGTATCATCTCAGGCCCGGTCTTTCCCGACCTGGTGCCCTCGAAGGTGGCAGCACGTACAAGCGAGGCCAACTCAAGATCCCGAGTGGTGTTCGAACTTGGGCCAGTAGTGCACTCAACGGTACGGTGTCCGTACCGCTCACAATAGAGACAATATCTCTCAGCGCGTTCCGCATCACTCAAGCCCGCCGCTATGCCATCGGGCATAGAGGAGGAAGTCACATCAGGCTTACCCAAATGGACATTCCCCGCATTTGTCGCGGACTGAGAATAGCGTTTTGTCATGAAAGAAATCGCCTCTTATCGTTGTTAGGAAGGCATGTACGGGGTTGGGCTAATTATAGGGCCATGAGGCAATACCACACAAGCAAAAAATCCAGCTGCCATGCGGGTTTCCGAGCGATCTCGTTTTCAACGAGGAAGTACAGCACCCCGAGATCGACAGACTGCTAGTGCTTGACACGAAAGCAGATGATACAAATTGTGTTGATTCAATACAGAATCACATCCATCAATACAAACTGTAATAAAAAATTAGAAACTTGTCATGTGCTATCGGGGCGACGACGTAGGTAGCTAGGGCCAAAATGCAACAAACCCGACACGGGGTCGGGTTTGTTTGCTGCAGCTCAAACAGATGCTAAGACTTCAATCTCAAAGCTGGCGTCACTCGGCGGCCCAGAAAGCCGCGAGCATTCAACCGCGACGAGCCGCCCCGCTTTGGCCAGCCTGCGAATTGCTTGCCTATGAAGCTCAGATGTGGCTTCCTCGCTTTGAAGCTCCGAGAGCCGATCAGGCAACGAACGTGGGCCGGCCGAAAAATGGAAACCGGCGAGTACGACAAAGCCACTGGCGGCCAGGTCTAGCGCAATGGATAGGTCGGCGCCCTCGCGTAGTTCATCGAAAACGACGACCTTAGGTGTCGTGCGTAAGGCTGCCCGCAATCGGTCCCGCCACTCTTCTTGAGAAGTGACGACGGGGATAGCAGACACGTCCGCAGAAAACTCATTGCCAGCCGATACCGCAACAACTTCGTGAGGTCTGGCCAATGCACTGGAAATCGCTCCGAGCAACGTCGATTTCCCACTGCCGGCTCCACCTGTTACGATGAACAGTCCACTCTGAAGTAGCGGTAGCTTGACGACTTGTCCTCCTGGGCGAACCACTTCGATATGGTCCACAGCGGCATTAACCTGCGGTGCCGGTGGGCATGCGCAAGCAGCATCCCACGTAGGGAAATTTCGCAGCTTCGCAATAATCTCCAAACCTTGCGCGGTCGAAACAGGTACGTTAAGCACCTTACCGATCACACGCCGCAACTGGCCAGACTCAAGCTTGAGCTGGCTCTTCCATTCACTTTTATTCATCAACGTTAGCTTTCCAAAAAACGCCAGCATCCC
This sequence comes from Herbaspirillum huttiense, assembly GCF_047300815.1. Classification (GTDB taxonomy): domain Bacteria; phylum Pseudomonadota; class Gammaproteobacteria; order Burkholderiales; family Burkholderiaceae_D; genus Herbaspirillum; species Herbaspirillum huttiense_A. The sequence continues at coordinate 100,582 of NZ_CP178609.1, forward strand.
ATGAGGGTGGTCGGGGCTCCCATTCTCGAATCTGGCGTGGTTAGCTACGCAGAATTCCAGTTACTCTCAATGTTCACCATACCTTTCGGCGGGAGCGACAGGCCATTGAGGGCCTTGCGAAATTTCATATGAATACGCTCTCGCTATGAAAGCGTATTGATATGGCTCGCCGCGGATGGCGAACCCAAGGATTTTACGTTGCTTCAACGTCTTTTGCCATAGCGAATGGCGGCGGACCGCCGCCGCAGGTCAGCCGTAGAGTTGGTCAAAGCGCGGTTCGCTTTGGCCTAACTTGACGCAGCTTAGCCTCCGCCGCGGCTAGTCGGATTTCCGCTCAATGCAGCCGGTTCTGCACGTAGACGTTGCAAGTCGTCTCGCACCCGAGCAAAGTCGCTTAGCGTTTTACCTGCACCATCTGTGCCGTACAGACAAATGCGGATCAAATCGAGCGTCTGCGCAGTAGTTAGCGTGTCCAAGCCCCTATGCACAAGTAGGTGCCCCAGGTTGCACAGCTCCTCTTCGGCGTCCTCCAAAGCTGCACGTAGCATGGCTGGATCGACTGTTCCGCAGACGCGGCCAGCCCCATCATGATTTTCTCCCGACATTTCCCACCTCTCCGGTTAAATCTCTCTCCTCATTCTGCTCATATTCACGCAAAATTTGGGCTTTCGTAAGCCGTCGCACACCGCGGCTCCATGTTGTAGTGACGAATCCCGTTCACCACAAATTCTGCTGCCCGCGTAAATGCTCCAGCTTCTTTATAAAGCTCGGCAATACGCGGCAAGTCAGCTTCCAGATGGGCAATCCTGCGTTCAAATTCGCATCTCTCCTGCTCATCGCGGACGTCATATTTTCGCGCCAGACGGCTCGATGCACTACTATGTGCTCGCTGGTATGACCTCAAGCTTGTTAGACATATATCACCGCCGTCAGCGAGGCAAAGCCTGTGTAACGGAAACGCATTCCCGAAACACTGAATCGCAAATTCGACGCGGTTCCGCGGTAATTTGAACAGAAAGCGATTCCCCTTCCGCTTAGCCAATTGAATCTGCTGGACCAATAATCGATGTCCGGCCATAAAACTGAATCCCAGTGTTAAAACATGCTCGCCACGGTAATAGACCAGGAAACCGAATACACCATCCAGGTAAATCCTGGCCTCGCGCGAGTAACCCCTTTCGTTAAAGCCCGTTGTCCAATCCAACCGAATTTCAAACCCAGCCACTCCCAGAGAAAAGCAGCGGAGACCATCATAAGCATCCACAACTTCGTTCCAAACCCCAGCGCCACCGCCCCAACGCCACATACTGTTGGCAATCTTTTGCACAATCAAGAACTCCGGGTTTGTTTCAAAAGCTTGCTCGACACTGGAGTGCATCATGAAAACTTCGCTATAGCGGGCCTTGCAGATCTGATCGAAAGAAAGCTGCCGGCGGAGCAACGAGAACGGTAGCTGCCGCAAAATAGCGTCCTGATCGATATGCTCCTCGTCTGCCCACGCTAGAATCCTGGACCCAAGAATTTCTGGCACGTCGCAGGTCCGTATCGGCGCCTTCGCGTAATGCGCGGGCACACGCGCCAAATCATTTTTGAAGAGGCACAATGGAAATCCCATTGAATCCGTCTGCGGCGAGATGTTCATGGATAAGAGTTTTGGGATACGGGAATCGGCTTACGGGGCCACTATACTTTGGAGTGCGCCAGGAGTCGCCGAGGGCACGCTCACTAAGGTCCGTCAGCCCGCATCTTAACGGCCCTAAACATGGCACATTTCGTAAATATCTTGAGCGATAGCGGTTCGTTGTGGGCCGTAGCGACGCGAAGAGCTAAGCGCAGTAACATTTTCGCGTCTCGCGGCGCGAGTCCGGGGAATTCTCGGACCAGCTCGCCAATTAGTCCCTCGCCCATTTTTGTTTCAAACTGGCTGGCCATAACGCGCCAGATTGCTGCAGCGTCCTCTGCAGCCGGTGGGGCGTAGTCGATAATTGCTGCGCATCTTGAGATAATGGCCTCATCAATGTCATTGGGCCGATTCGTCGTCATAAACAACAAACCGTCAAAATATTCCAGGGTGCGCAAGAATTCCGCGACGATCGCATTCTGCTCGATATTTTCGCCTCTCGTAACAACGAACACATCCGCTTCGTCGAGTAGCAGAACACAACCCCATCGTTTTCCACGTTGGAAGATCATTCGAAGGTTTGCTTCGATCTGATCGGCCGTTGTTCCCAAGGAACCGGAATGGATTGAATAGAGCGGTCGCTCAATCAGCTCGGCATATACCTCAGCTGTTAGAGTCTTGCCTACTCCTGGGATTCCCTTGCATAGAATCACATTACCGGCACTTTTGCCTTCGACGAAGTCGCTGACAAAAGCGTCCAGATCGCTGGTGAGAACATCCAGTAGTTCTCGATGCGTGGGCGGCAAGACGAGCTTATTACGCAGACTCTTATCGTAAGCGTACGGCGAGAGGAAATCGGAATTTACCCAGAAGAACTCGTGAGTGCGCAGATCAAAGACTTTTACAAGTGGATGCTCTGGGACCTTACCAACGGCGCCTTCCGAGCCGCTATCACCAACGATGCAGGATTCCATGTGGAGTGGCGCCGCACCGTAATCTTTGGGATCAAGATCATGGATCACACGCCTCCCCGATAGCTCTTGTCCCCTCCGATTGTGGTTGCTCTCCTCGAAGTGATAGACCGTGCCGCTGAACCTGAATTGCCGCCCAAATGCATCTCCCGTCACTCTGAGATGACGTTCAAGCGACGCCGTATGCTCATCGCGTAGGGCGTCGGTTTCCTTATAGATTCCAGCAGCAGCCAGGATGTCAGAGATACGCCGGTTTGCCACGGACTGCGGGTAGAACGTGTGTGACGTATGGTAAGAGCTGAATTGCACCTTGTGGTTACCATCACGGTTGAATCCGTAGCACGCAGTATGGATTCGAACAGTGGGCATATTTTTCCCACGGCCATGGTTTCCATCGTCATAGGTGATCGCTGTCACAAGCTGCGGATACAGCTTGCCATCGTCAGCGTTGACGTAGATCCAGCCATCAATGCAATCAACCTTAAGGAAAGCCTCAAGCACCCCCTTAAATGCTTTGAAGTTTGGGACCGGTTTATCGAACGTGCCTTTACGGGCAAGCAAAATCGATTCCACAGCCCGGCAGGTCTTTGTATCGTTGACCGTCCTGGCAGCAGATACCAAGTCAGTCAGCTCTTCTACGCTGAGACTGCTGGTATCGATATCGAGCTCGCGGTCATTTCGAATGCTCTCTGCGAGATCACGATAATGCTTCAAGCCAAGCGCCTTGGTGGCACCAATTAGCTGGATGGAAGTAGTGAATGACAAGCTAGCTCCTAAATGCTGATGTTGGACAAACATGCTCGATGGTAGCCAGGATCTGGGTGCGCACTAGTTGGGCACCGCTACGCCTGAGCTCAGTTTCCATCAAGTTCCTGCGCTTACCCATTACGCGCCCTTTCGCAACAGCGTGAATGGCTTGCCGTCCAGCTTTTCCACGTCGGGAGACATGAGTGCGCAATAGTATTTGCTAACCACCCAGCCATACTTGTTAGCCGTTGTGTGGGGAGTCAAATTGACGAAACACGACTTCCGCTTCGCACCGACCGGGATACCAGCATTCACCGTGGCCAGACCCTGACTGATAAATGCCCCTGTGATCTCGAAATGGTCCGCTGCACCGATATCCACCATCGGCAAAAACTCTGCCGTCAGAGCACGCGCAGCATCCAGAGAGCCGGGGGCAGGCGCTGCTGCCAAACCCATGATCGGCAGACCAAATAGAGCCGCCAGCGCAGTTGTTACAACAAATTTCATCTTACTTATCCTCGTATAACGGGGTGTACCTGAGACGCCAGGTAATGCCTCGACGCCGATTGGGCGACGGAATCATCGGTAGCGCTCTTCATTACGTCAGCGTGCTATCACTTGCGAAACCAGCACATACCAAGGAGAACGCACCCGTCGATGCAAAAAGCGTCAAATCAATACAGATTGTAGAAACTTTTTTCTAGAACAGTCACAGCACGTCGGGAGTCAAGACTGCGATGGCGGCGCCGGCGACATCTCTTCGTCAGCTAGATGTTCATGCCTGGCACCGAGATCAACTGGCAAACTTAAGAACTGCTCGATCGGATAGCGTAAAAACTCTACCTCGTATTTGACACCGGCCCGACAGGGCCCGGCAAGGTAGTGTGCCGCGTCTGGAACCTCACCCGGCAGCGCGATCAAATACAAGCCTTGGCTGCTGATCTTAGCGACCAGCACATCCCTAACCGCTGCGATCGCTGTGCGTACACGCGCCTCTAGCCTAGCAGTGACGCTCAGTGCCGCAACTCTCCGCTCTGCGCCAGTCTGCAATAATAGACTTCCGTCATGTGCCCGGATCCGCGCGAAATAGGTGCCGATGGACCTACCATAGATCTCCCACACAACCTCAGTATCATCGCGGCTGCGCAGCTCCGCAACGAGACGTCCTCTCGCCATCGTAATAACTCCTCAATGCTTTGCTACCAAGAACGATAAGCCCCTGGTAGCTGACCGAGCCCTTGCCCACCAAGGTCAGTTCCAGTCGTCATCACTTTTTGGGGAAATCTCGATTCCCTCAAGCCAGCAAAAGAAGAGAGCCGCGAGGGCTACAATCGAAAGTGTGCTCAGGCCGATGATGGTTGACTTCGAGGTAAAGAAGGTGTTGGACAGATAACTCAACTTCTGACCAGCCTGTGTCGACAACACCATAGGCAACAGGGAAAATTTCAGGAAAACCAGCAAGCCCGGACTGGATGCCACGAAAAGGGGCGTGGTATTACCCATCGTCATTGTCAGCACCAAACCGATACCGCAGGCTGCACCGGCGATGCAGGCATCACCCGGATAACCCAGACCAAAACAAGCGATCACAGCTGCAGTAAGCCATCCCAGAAAGATATCCATAGACCTCTACCCCCAATCGGGATAATCATGCCGCGTACGTTCTAACTAGCTCACCCACAAGCAATGGCGGCCGGCGCCCTACTGCAGCTTCGACAAGCGCTTCGAATTCGGCGACCCTCAAGGGTTTGAGGGCCGCGACAGCTGCGTCAATTGCAAACTGCTTGGTCCGGCCGGAGCCCACCGACGCGGACGTACGCTCGTGCGTGACGACCCATTCGTCGTTTTCGAGAGAGATCGACTTGTGCAGAATGAACCGATGACGCTTACTAAATTTGGTCATCAGGACCTCACCAGGAATCACCCAGAGCGTGCCTTGTGAATCGACGAGCTTCAGCTTCACCGCCATCATTTTGACCCCTTCGGTTTAGGTTTCGGCAAAGGCCTCATGAATTTATCCGGAATGTTTCGGATGGCTTCTTCGATGAGATCCGTATCCAATCGGGCGGCCTTCTCTGCCACATCCGGATACACCCGCTTCTGCAAGCGGCCACTACGCCTCTCCTCCGGCGCCTTGGGTGGCCTACCGATCCTGCGCTCCTCTGGAGCAGCCGCCTTGGTGGCACGTGCGCGCTTCTGCTTCGGTTTGGTAGCTGTTATCATGCCCTTTATTGTACTCCAAAAAATAGCTGCCTTTCAGAATATTTGACTCCAAAAAGTCTACTCCCGATGTTATCCTAGATCGCGTACCGGATGGTATGTGCGCAATTGCGTCCTACCTACCGGAGAGAGGATATTGATGAGTACTGACATCGAAGTTTTTGAAGAGCTCGTTAGCGAGCTGCCTTGGATGCAGGCTGTGAGGACGATCCGCGAACTTGACGGCGGATCGAGCAAGGAAGCTGGCTATACCGCCCGAAAAATTGTGACCCGTTGCCCGGAGAGCGCGTTGGCCAAATCCTATTTTTCTCTGCCTGAAGATTCCGCTTCGCGCCAGCTGTTCGGCTAACGTGGATAAGTACTCGGCGTCCCACAAGCAACTATTGAAACACCTGCAAAGGCGCCTTGACCCCACCAGAAAACAAACCCTTACAAGGCCCGCACCGACCGGCCACCGCCCGTGAAACGGCTGGCGCTCTGAAAGCCTCGACAAAGGAAAGGTCTGCTTGGCCGGCTCCAGGTGGGTAGCCCTCTGGAAGAGATCAATTCAACATCGAAACGATTCACTCCGGTGGACTCCGAAGCGGGCATGAAGAGTTGGAACCAGGTAAAAATGTCGTAAGTGAGAAAAAACATGGGAATAGGCACTGCTGCAAATACACATGCAATGTATGGAACCATCGAGCATCAACATCTCGATGCACTGGTATGTTGGGCAACTGGAGATTTTCCTGATGCAGGACTGAACCTCGTCGGATGCCGAGATGGACGTTGGTTCGTGGAGGTCGACCATGGTGATCGGTACGATTCCATGGAAGGAATTTCAAAGCCGAATCTTTCGCCATATGTACAGCCGCGGTTCTTTTCTTCTGAGCAAGCGGCACGAGAATTTGCAATAAGCTGCATCAAGCGGGCTCATCCAGAAGCGGCGCTCAAAAACCTCCAGGATTGGTTCGATGACTACGATAAAGGCGAGTAGGAAACTAGGCATGAAACTTACCGATGCTCAGAAGCGCGTAATGAAGTGGCTTGGAAACGGTTGGACGAGCGAGCCCGGTCCTGGGGCCAGCATCCACGTGAATGGCGCAAGAATCTGTAACGTCGACACGCTGCACGCGCTTGAGCGCTTGGGCCTGGTCGAACAGCGAGCCGTGGACGGCAGGAAGCTCTCGGGCGCGTGGCAGGCAACTCAGGCTGGGAAAAACCTAACCGAAGATCAACAGCTATAGCGGAAGACCGGCCTAAGCCGGGAGCGAGGAATCATGAATTCGAAGCTGTACTCTCTAACGACCATTGATGGATCGCAGTCGACGATACTGGGACCTTCAGGTAAGGCGAAATCTGTACTTGAATTTCTGACGCAAAAGGAACAAGAAGAGCTGAGCGATTGGAGCGCAATACAGGCCAGCGATGGCGGCCGTGGCTGCTCGATCGACTTAATGCGATGGCCCGGCTGGAAGGGGGTGATGGCGAGGCGGCTCAGGGAAATATCCAAAGCAGATGGCTTGCTCGTTCCATAGAAGCAAGGCAAACACCACCGATGAACGAAGGACAGGCCTTAGAAACCAAGGCCGACAAACGAGACAAGTGCCGCACCTGTGGCTCGACGTACGTGTTGGCCTTGTCGAATGCGGCGCCACCGGGGCGGCAGCCATTGTCAGCGGGGCGCCGACGTCCACACAGAGATCCGCTTAACCGGAAAATTCGATGCGTACACTATCACAAGCTGTTGATTTTGGTCGAACTGCTGGCCAGTACCTAATCCTCCGGAAAAAGTACCCTCGAACTCGCGCGGTGACGATCCACCGCTACATTCGAGACGGCGCAGGTTTGAGCCTTGAGCAATTTGAATGCGAGACTGAACACGGCCACAGATTCTCTTGCCCGAGCGACGAATATGATCGTTCGTATTGCCTGAGCTGTGGGGCTGACGGCGACGCATAACCGCCTTCCCATGAAAGAAGCAGTTAGGTCCGCCAACCGAATGGCGTCGCAGTCCCATGCCGGCGACTCGCCTGATAGCACATCCAAGTGAAACCTGGCCAAGTATGGGTTCTGGCCCTGTTCTAAATGCGGCCAGCCTCCTTCCAAGGCGCAACCAGCCCAAAGACACCAACCCCCCAAAAAAAAAGCCCCGGCATCCATGGAGGAATGCGCGGGGCGTGTGGGTTACCTAGCGTCAATGAGAGCTGACTTACTTGCTCCGGTCAGCACCAGCTTCGCTATCGACATCAGCACGAAGGAACAACTTGGCTCGCAGTTCTTCACGCTGGCCAGGATCGACCACGCCGGCCAAGAGACTCTCGACCTGTTTGCAGATCCGGCTTGCGGCACTCTCCAGTTCGCCGGCGGCCAAAAGCGAATCCATCTCGGGTCCGAGTTGATGAATCTCGTCCGAGGCGATACGGTGGGCAAAGTGCTTCCCCAAGTATCGGCCTGACCCGCCGAACGCAAACAGCCTGGATTGGTCGCAGTGCCGAGCAGCTTCTGTTCTGATGGCCTGGAGACCATGCCCGTCATCAAGACACTGCGCGATTTCGAACAGCTCGTCGATGCTGGCATGCTCTGCGAAGTCCGCCGAGTCGATCACCCGCGTCAAACGCTCGACATAAGGTGATTTGAGGTAGTCGGCCAGCGCAAGCAGAACAATGTCAATGGATTCGAACGAGCCGCTACTGACCGCCTTAAGCTCTTTCGCCAGATCATCGAGGCTACTGTAGATGGTGTCCCAGGAGCAATCCGTCTGTTCAGCGACTTCGGCGATGTAGACTTCTCCGTTGCCTGGCTGAGACGCATCGAGCTCCAGTGAACCGAAGAGAGCTTTGATCACCGGAGTGACCTTGTTCAACTTCAGAACCCCTGTCATATCGTAATAGTTGTTAGCCATCTCAAATGCTCCTTTGAAGCACGGAACTCCCCATACGGGAAGAATTATCCGCTGGGTTAAATGAAACATGACCATTCAGGTCATCGTTTTGAATGCGCACTGAGATGTCTTGCATCTACGTGTAAGACCGAACGGTAGAACGGCGGGTGGTCGGGACTATGCCACCGTCGGCGAGCCCTGCGGAACCTTTGTGCTAAAGATGATTTGACACGCCTTCAGCGTGTCAGCCTGGCTGAAGCCAGCAGCGGCCAAGTTGAGTCCGTACTGCTCCACGAATTGCATTGCCTGCGCAGAGTTCGGCGGAATTCATCCTGCAGAACCTGAGGGAGCCTGATTACGATAAAGCCTGAGGTTCATGTCGAACAAAGCCGCTGATGGGTTAGCCGCGTAGAACTCGACAGCAACGCGTTGATCGCCGTCGAGTTCTGACTGAGCCACCGGTCGTCGGCCAGCAAACATAGGGACGCGCTTTCCGCCGCCTTTGTTGAGTAAGGTGACTGTCGCGCTTCCTGTATCAGGAAACTGCAACAGCCATTTGTAGTCACTTTCTGTGATCCAGCGAAGAGGGGTTTGTTGACCTTCGAGTGTTGCGGTAACGTGGATCTGGGAAGCGCGACCAGCGCAGAAGGCTCGCCATTCTCGGTGCAGAGGTTCTGCATCAAATTGTCCATCAGAGTTACGCGGAGGCAGTGGGTAGCCCTTCCATGCCTCAAAGGACTCCATATCGGATGGGACAGGCTCCTGCTTCGCCTCCGCAGGAGGCTCGACACCGGCAACCGCCAACTGCACAGCAGCACGGGCATGAATGTCCGCGTACGCCTGGATCGCCTCCCAGACCTCCTCTTGCTCATCAGGAAGACACTCAGCAATGATCTCCTTGAGGGCGATCGTAGGTGAATGAGCCGGAAGCTCAATGGCCTCAAGTGCGGCCAGCTCCCCCTTCACCGCTGTCAGCATGTCTTTTTTGATGGAAGTCATTTTAGGCTCCGCGATAATATCTGTGAAAATGATCAGCGCAAAACATGCGGCCACGCTTTGTGGCATTCCGCTTCTTTGTGAGCATCCCCAAGTCTTGAAGCACGCGCTCTGTCGTCCCTCCAATCGCCAAACCACACATTCGACTCAACACTCCATGCGCCAGCTCTTTACGTAGGTCTGCATTGCCGTAGTTTGTCCCTTTGAAAGCATCAGCGATCTGCTGATCGCTCAGCTGGTAGTCACGATTCATGCCTTATCCGCTTCTGAAAATGAATGTGCTCTTTCCGCATTTATCCAGGTGCCTGCGTGAGATTGCCATGACGCGGTAGCGTCGACTTATCGGCAGCTTCTCCAAATTTTCCAACCAGGCATTCTCGATGTCCATAGGTCCCGCCCGTCATCGGACTGAGGTAGCGCAAACCGTCTGCGCGAACATAAATACGGTGAGTCTGATGGACGAACGTCTCCGAAACGTGCTTGCTACAGAGTTCGCAGCCGCCGAAATATCCGGATCCCAAACCCGTGCCGTGAATAGTAGAGACAACTTCACCAGTAACCTTACCCAAGATCAAATCCTTATAGAAATTTCATTCTGGTATCCCAAGGTGCCCGAGGCCATCCACCTGATCAGCCCTTGCGGCAGGTATAAGACGTCAGGCGCCCATGCGACGCTCCGCAGCAGACTCCTGGCTAACTTGACGTTGAGCTAGCGCGATATCTTGCTGCTCACGCACATAACGCACATAGCCGCGCTTCTGGGCGAAGGACATCTTCGAGACATCAGCCACCCGTACCTTACCGGACCCGTGACAGACCAGGCAGAGCACATCATAATCGCCGCGGAGATACCTATCGGCTGCGGTGCTACCGTCATGCTCGTCAAAGTCATTTTGCATATCGGCCCACTCCTGCGAAGTGAATCCGTTGGAAAATGCTGGATGATCAACCGATCCATGCCCCTCGCAACAGCCGCAAATCTGCCACTTCGTATGTTGAAACCCGAAATTTGCCGCAGCCAACATAATATTTTTCATGAGGTTTTCCTTCTCGAATCGGTGCTTGACTGAGCAGCTCCATTCACTGCATAGAGGCGTCTTGTTCCTGGCGCTCACGTCGCACGCGTACGTTCTCCGCGTGATCGCGCTCCTCCTTCGTTCGCGCAGCAGGTCTCGAATGCTCTGCCAAGGCAGCGGCATCATCTAAGCGCTGCTTTAGAGCCTGTTGTTCGTCGAGAAGGACAGAGAGCTGAGAGTACGAGACTAGATTGGATCCAGCGTCCAGCTTTCGCTTTAGGCTGCTAATCTTGGCGCACACGTCGTCATACTCACCCTTCGCTCGCACGAAGGCAGCATCGGGCGTCGTTGGCATCAGCGGACGTCGTGCTGCAGCATTCAGCACAGACGCAACCTTGTCAGCCGTGATCGTTACCAATGTCTCGGAGCATTGGTCGCATCCCAGGAAGAAGACACAGTCAACTTCCCGAGTGGTCAGCCGACCTTGCGCAATCCCCGAGGGGTTTGTCATCGCGGTGTTCCAAGTCAGATTCGTACTGCCGCACACACGACACTTTGTGACTGACGTTAGCTTGATGCTCATGGTTATCCTTGGAAAAGGTTATCAGTGCGTATGGTGTTTGATACACTCGGCGTCACTTTTGAACACCTGATCTCGACCGTTCAGATTCAATTTGATCTTCAAGGCGGATGCCACTCGCACAAAGATGTTCCGCTGCCCTTTGATGAGCATATGGCCGGCGCATTGCATGTCTGGCTTCTTGTGACAGACGAAGGACTCAGCGGCCAATATCTCGCTTGCACGCTCTTCCCCGAGCCAGCCTTTAGTACAGTCCTTTCGAAAAGGGCAATCACGACACGGTGCTTTGATGTGGGGAAGGCTCATGTGGAGTGACTAGTGCTGATGTGAGGTTGCTCGGTGACGCAAGGAACGAGCCGGACCACAGAATTAGGAAATGACTTATTGTAGTACAAAAAATATAGCATCAAACTATTTTTGTACTACAAAAAAGGATAATAGATGGAAGGAAATGGCTGTCTCCAGTGCGTCGGCTTGCGGTTCGGCAGCTCGTCGGCCCGGGCCCTACTTCTAGCGCCAGGTGCGATTCGCTCATCTGCAGAAGAATGAACTGCAAAGCCCAGATCGCCTGCGATTGGAGTGCAGTGACAATTCACCACCCATATTCTGGGCACATCTGCGACCTAGGTGTCACTTTTTCCTTGCTCAACGTTTCCTTCAATCAAACAATGAAGAGGATGCCTAGAGTACCTGTCGCGACGACGCCAAACACCAAACCCCAGAAGACATAACTATGCGCCGGCCTATTTCGTGGGCTCCACGCGAACCAGCCAAGGCCGAGGGTAATCATCACCATCAAAAGCTTCACAACCGCAATGTCGTTCATATTTAATGTTCCTTTCATGGCCATTACCTTGAAGGCCATCTGAATGATGCTGCCCCGTCTAGCGAACCATGGGAAAATTTGTACCCCGCCAGCTCGCGCCGCATGCGTCTTTCCTCAAAGACCCGAGCGCTCAAGCTGTTTGAGAATCTTTGCTCCAGCTTCCAGCATGTCGTATGCCTCCTCCGCGTCTTGTGCGTGGCGCTCATAATCGACGAGACGCACGAGACGGAGATGGCGTGCATAAGCTTGAGCTTCAGCGTAGCCAAGTTGTACCGACAGCACCCGAGCAGCCTTTGAAACACTGTCCATGTCCTAATGTCCTATTTTCCGTTCTATTCAGCTTCGGCCCTTGCCCAAGCGGAAAGGTCTTAATTCCACATTCCCCACCTGGGCAACTTGGCGCGTCAACGATCATTTCGACGGTGCGGAAATACGTGGCGTTCATACGAACCAACCAAGACTGAGGGTAATCAGCACCATCAAAGTCTTCACAGCCACAATGCCATTCATGTCCAATGTTCCTTTCCTGGCCAGCACCACCGGCCCGCTCATTACCACTGACCGTCAATACGGGCCGTGGCTGAATCTGTGACGCACCTGGTCGTCCACGGTACCAGTATTTTACTGTTCTTGTTGCACTGAAACCTTATAACTCTTCTCCGCTACACCCCTGTTTGCGTCACCCACTAGGGTATGTCGAACCCATGTCACCTTTCCGCTTGCAAGGCGGCGAAGATGGCCACGCCTAATATGCAATCGCGGACTTGCATGAAAGTCCGCTGAAACGCTCGCCCCCCGCGAACCGGAGCCTGGAATCGTAAGGACACGATACGTATCAAAAGGCTTGTCCCCCCGCTCAACTCGTCGCTTATTTAAGATTTCCGAAGCAGGAATTACGGATTGTCGGACATTCTCACAGTTCACAGTCAGACAAAATTCTATGAGCGTATCCATACCGATTTTTAGCTCCTCGTGAATTTCGTCTTTGAGGGCATCAGGATCATCCTTAAACCGATCATAAAACCCAGCAAATAGGCTTGGATAGGAATGTGCGTATCCGAGTCCTTTTGTTATTGCTGTCCCTTGCAGTTCGATATGGTTCCGATGGAACCAAAACGTACAGGGTGTAGGACGCCAAGCGTTTTGCTTGTACGAGAAATAAAACACGGTGAATTGGATGACCTCGCCAAGTTCGTCTTCATCCAGCGAGAAAACTTCACTTCTTTCGTTAAGCCCATCCGTACCAGTCCAAGCCAATACAACGCACTTGCGAGCGCCACCGTTCCTGCTAGGGTCAGTAGGAAACTCCAATGCGGTGATTGGATATGGGAGCCGCAACAAATCGAGATAGCTTTCGCGCATTCCAGCAACCTCAAGTATGTCGCCGTTCAGGGGAAGCAAGAACTTTTGGCTATTCCGCAGCTTCGACGCCATACCACGGAGCGTGAGGACTGACTGCAGCTTTACGAGATCACCAGGGGTCTCCAAGCTTCTTGCGAGCTCAAGCAGATCATTAAAAGCATCAGCACTGTAATTCAACAACTGTATAGCGCCTTGCGCTTGTTCGATGCGGTCTGAAAGCGAACCACGCTGTTTAGCTTGTCCCATATATCGGTTATTCCTCGATTAGATACGCCGGAACAGTCCGGTCAGTAGATCCGGGCCGTACCATTTAACAAAAGCGGAGCGGTCTACCGAACGCCACCCGTCTCATTGAAAAAGCCGCGTCGAGCGCGGCATTGTGGGCCTTCGCCCGGAAGGAATACTTTTTGCGTGCCTGAGGAATCGTGGTTATTGGCCCGTTATCTTGTACCAGCGTCCGTTTGCCGGAATGGTATAACCGCCAAGAGAGAAATAACCAACGGGTTCATCGGCTGGTTCAACGCTCGCCGCCATCGGTCCAATCTGGTTGCGCTGGAACGCCTCAACGAAACTCTCAAGTTCCAACTGGAGTTGATCAAGTTCATTTTCAGTGGGTAGATCTGTTAAGTGCAATACCGGCATATTCGCGACTCCTAGTTATCCAAGCCAGCACCGCGCTGGCTCTTGCAATGCCAATGGCCCGTCGATGCGGGCCGTGGATAGTTCTGTCATGCACCTGGTCGTCGGTGCCGGTTTTTCCTTTTAGCTGCCGAAAGCTGCCGATCGCCTCTTGGAAGCGTTGAGCATGGGGAGCACCATCGCGATGATCCCCGAAACGATTGGAATCACGTTTAGGACGCCATATGCGACTTTCGACCATGCATCGCCGGAATACACTTCCGAACCTGGTTGGAATACGACCAACGTATAGATAGCGGCATAGCATAGAACAATACCTGCTCCGACCACGAGGCCAGTTACATCCCTAGTGCGGGCTGCAACTACGACTGCTGCGAAGAAAATACCCGCAGAAACGATAACCACCCAGTCTGGCACTGATGCAAATCCTGTCCGAATGAAAATGATCGCCCATGCAATCAAAGAGCCGAAGATAAACGCTGCAAACATGACTCCCTTTCAACATATTATTGTGGGCCGCCCCATGTGACCTACCATTGCTAATGGCTCGTCTTGCGGACCAATGGGGCAGACAGTGAAGCTCCTTATGAAGGTGCGGCTTTTTCTTCGATATCTTATGCCAACGTTTGTACGAACTTGCCGAGCAAGAAAACGCAAAAGATAAGCAAGGCAATCAATACGATGCGATTGATCCCGTCAAAAATCTTTCCGCCCGTATTTCGCATCGCCGTCTGCTTTTCACCGCCCACGCTAGGGTGACTACTCAGCAACCGATCGATAGCCGCTTCTTGCCTCGATGCCTTGACATCGGCCCAGAGGAACCCAGATTGCTATGACCGCGAAGGCTATCGCCATCCCAAGTGATCCAGCGTAGTAGGAATAGGCAGCGATGGCCACCAGCGCCCAGATCATTGCTTTCCAAGTAAACTTTATGTCCTTTCCCGGCTTGGCCAATTTATTTTGCTAGCCCATCCGAGCGACGCTGCGCCCAGTGGGAAAAGTGGTAACGATGATCGGGAGCCGATTCCCGCCAATCTGCATTTCACCTACTGATTTCATCTTTGGAGGGATCAAATAGAATGCATGCGACTTGAACGAGCAAGTACGCAAATCAATCTTTGCACCGCTCCATCCTTCAACCTCAACAGTTTTTTCGAGAAAAGCGCGGTGAAGCGGCTCCAGTTTCGCAGGTAACGTCTTCCACGCCTTGATACCAAAGTAGAGCAACACAGGCAGCATCCCCAGCATTACGATATCCATGGAATTTCCTTGATCGTCAGACAGAGTGCCAGATATCAAACGCCAAGATTCCACCGTCAATAAGCATCCCACATAGCTTTCGTGTGAGGTCGGCAGCATCTGCGTCACCGAGATAGACCATGAATTCAACAAATGCGCCATCACGACTCACATGGACGTCGTGCATCGAGGCCAAGCTCTTGGTACCGCATAGAGAAGCCAAACGCTCCACACTGGCTGGATCGTTTGCATCCGCGAAGGGTTCAACTCTGGCAACAATTTGGTAACTCATATTTTCCTAGTCGCTTTTCAAAGCCAGAGCGCGGTCTTCTTTTTGTTTGAGATGCCCGATAACCAACGCCTTCATATCGACAGACAGATGCCGCATGTCCACCGTGATATTCCCGGTCAACTGAATTGCGTCGTGCGGACTGTCGAATAGCTTCGAATATTCGCTGCCATCTTTTCGATGCCCGGCGCCTTGTCTCATAAGCTCTCGTATCCATTTCCGGATCGCCGCACTTCTCCCGACTTGAATTTGCTGGTAACGGACTTTCTTTTGTGCGCGTTGTTTCATGGCTTCCTTTTGCCCGGCACCATACCGGCCTTCTCAGTACCACTGGCCGTCGATGCGGGCCGCGGACGAATCTGCGGCGCACATGGTCGCCGACGGTACCGATATTTTACTATTCTTGTTGCACAGAAATCTTATAACTCTTCTCAGCTACACCCCTGTTTGCTTCGCCAACGAGAGTATTTCGAATCCATATTTCCATTACGCCGCGCTACTCTGCTTGAACAAGTCGGACGAAATCACTTCACCGTACACACTAGCGACCTTGGCTCGCATAGCCGCAATCAGCGCCGTCTCACCAAATTGGGCAACAACGGTTTGATAAACCTGAGATCCAATCCGAGGCGCAGCGTTATCCATGACAGCTCGCCAGATCGGCTCTTTCTGGCCGCGTGACGGTCGCTCAAGAGAAATCCAATCCGACTCAATGATGTCGTGCCCTTGCTGGCTATTCGTTGATGGCGAATATTGGTTGAGGTCAATCATCGTCTCAGCGTGTTCGCGGTGCCGCCACCACGGCCCACTGTAGCGTTCGTAGCCCAGCGCAAGCGCCACTGCGATATTCAAATTCGCGCCTTCCAGATCACATACCTTCAGATTCTTTGCCATAGCGGCTTTTCCTTTGTCAGACGGCCAGCTCGTAGGAGCCTTTGCCGCCGCAGTCGTCGCACTTCCGCAGGAGTGTCTTGCCGGTGCCGTGGCAGCACTGGCAGACTGCCGGATAGCTCACAACGCCTTGCGCAAGCAGCTCAGCCTTGACCTGCTTGCCAACGGCCAGATCGACGGCGCGGTATTCGTGTGCATCGTATGTCATGATCTTGTTTTCCTTCCTGGCCAGCACCGCGCTGGCTTCTCTCATGACCACCGGCCCGTCGATGCGGGCCGTGGGCAGTTCTGTCATGCACCCGACGTCGGTGCCGGTTTTTCCCGCGCGTTCTTCAACTTCCGTAACTCTTATCGAGTGCAGTGAGCCAACCTTCCCAGCGCAGCCCGAACGCGCCATGATAGCCGTCGCCTGCCCGGCATTCGGCAGCAAATGACCAGCGTTCCTCGAACCGTTGGCGTTGCCGTTGCAACAGCGAATTTTGAGCGGTTTCGGTGGCTGGCTGGAAACTACTCGACATATGTTTTCCTTGACGTCTTAGCTAAAAAATCCGCCTGTCTTATCCCAGACGTATGCGACGTAGGCAAAAAAAGAACAGATCCCGATCGATGCAATTGCGCTGCCCCAATCGCGCCGTGAAATCATCGTGCAAATCGTCAAGATCACGGCGACGCAAGAAACGATGAAAAGCAAAGTTATTGCGAGCAATATCTGTTTTTCCTTGATGATTACTGAGTGGCCACCGAGAAGAAAGCGGATAGCCATTCTTCAGTCACGGCTGGGAGGTTGTTGCATCCCAGATCATCCTTAATTCGGCCATACCACACATACTGAACATCGGGCATTTTCATAAATGACCGGATAATTTCAGCGTAGCGGCTTGGATTACCACCGTAGTCGGCGTCTCCTGGAATCCACCAACGCCCTGGTGACCCAATCCAGAGCCGTCCTTCGAGGCTTGATTCTCCCAATAGCGGAGCATTCCGCGCAGAAGGCTTATACTCAAGCTCCCCAGACGGGGACACCCACCACTCCAGGTCGGGGCCATCAACAGGTGCAAAGTCGGGCATGCTCACGAGGAGGCATTCGCAGCGAGGTTCGGAAAATAAAACTACTATTTCAGCGCAAACTGACATTTCTTTTTTCCGTCCTATTTCTGCGAGCTCGTCGAACGTAGCAAAAACATCCTTTCTCTACGTTCGTCCAACTTCGCAATGAAAGCACCTCTAGGCAACTTCGGCGTAAAGTCGGAGTTCGTCTTACTCCAATCCTCATAGCTTGGACAACTCTTATCGCGGGAGCATCCTTGGACGGAGATCTCTTGTACGTACTGACATTGGTGCAATTGCTTATTGTCAGCGACATAGGAGGCGCCAGACCTTTCACTTTCAGTTGTTGTCCCCTTCTGCATCACGACGTCACACTGTCCGGCGATAAGTGTCGTCCCCAGCTGGCGATATAGCGCGTCGTTGTCTTGAGCGAAGGCAGTGCTCGATGTGACCAGGACCGCCATATATAACCAGACTCTTGCTTTCATGCTAATTCCCCTTCCATTGTGTAAGCCGGCACCACGCCGGCCTCTCTCATTGACCCTGGCCCGTCGATGCGGGCCGTGGGCAGTTCTGTCATGCACCTGGCGTCGGTGCCGATTTTTCCCTAGGTGTTTGCATGAAAGCTTTGCCCCAAACCGAATCGCTGTGTTTCTGTTCCACATTTACGGCAGATCATTACGTCATAGCCGCCTGTTTGTGTAACAAGGCTCTTTTTTTCCCATTGGTGGGCGCATTCATTGCCTGGAGCCTCGCCGCGCAACTCAAAGTATTCGATCTTATGGTAACGGCCAAACGTATCGGCGCAAGATCCGCAGACGGCCATCCACCCAGACTCGCATCCGCCGGCGGTCTTTGGCAGGAAGTATTTGCCGACTGACTTGGCGTCCTTGAGCGCAGCATGAAGAGACGCAATATCGGTCATTCCTGCCATCATCTGTCCTTTCTCGGCCTGGCCGGTTTTTCCTTGGTTGGCAGAGGGCGGTTAGGCGGCGCGACGCAATACTTCGCGCTCATAACCGCCGGGGGTGCATTGACGCGGATGGATAGACCGTGCAGCAGCCTTTGCGCGGAGTGCCACGTCCTTGGTTGCGCCATCCATGCAGACCACTTCGAACGATGCCAAGGCCTGATCCAGCGCCAAGCGCATGGTGCGCGCGTTGTACGGCCAGAAATTGAAATGAGTCAGGTTGACCCAGCGCGTCGCGATGGTGAAGCGCTTGGCTTCGTCGTCGAACAGCACCTCGACGCGGATTCCATCAATGTCGTATCCGCTACGGATCAGTTCATGTGTCATCTCAATCCCCTTTTCCTTGTTGGCCAGCGCCTGGCGAACGCCGCCGCCGCCGGGATTTTTCCGTTCTATTTCGACGTAATCAGTTCCGACATCAAGCTCACTAAATTCGCCAGAAAGACTACACCGACAAAAGTACAAGCTGCGGCCACAAATACAACAATCAACTTCTGTTGCTGTGACAACGCGGAGAACCATTGCGAGCGGAGGCGCAAATATTTTTGTAGCGTCAGGCCCGACTCACGAGCCGCGTCTATTGTGGACAGACGAAGCGAGCAAGCTGCAAATCCGGCAGCTAGTAAGGAAGCCAGCGCAACACTGTGATTAGCGAGAGCAAGCACAGCCCCTGCGCCAGAAATTCCCATTACCACAATCACTACTACTCGACTCGAAAAAATCCTTTTCAACAGCTGCATAGTGTCCCCATCATCTGGTTACGCTTGGCGACGGCGAGAACGCAGCATCATCCATGCTTCAGGCACCACGAAACACAGCATAAAAACGAGAGTCAGCCCCACCATCATCCGCAAAAATAGCGGTGCGTCGTTGGACACAACCGTAATGGCATATTGGATGCGGGCTAAAAACGGGGCAACGGGTGTCAGAGACACTATGGCGAAGAAAAGAATCAGCAGCGATGTGAATGCACTACGCAGAGACAGGCTTACCAGTCGTCCGCAGCCTACTTCCAGCGGTTCGGGTTTCGTGTCGATATCAATGCTATTCATAATTTTCCCTTTCCCGGCCTGGCCGGTTTTTCCTTTGTCAGACGGCCAGCTCGTAGGTGCCTTTGCCGCCGCAGTTGTCGCACTTGCCTAGGAGTGTCTTGCCGGAGCCGTGGCAGCACTGGCAGACTGCCGGATAGCTCATAACGCCTTGCGCAAGCAGCTCAGCCTTGACCTGCTTGCCAACGGCCAGATCGACGGCGCGGTATTCGTGTGCATCGTATGTCATGATCTTGTTTTCCGATCAAACGTAGCGGTGGAGATCACCCGCTTTATTGAGCTTCGATGCTTCGGCCAGGACGCGGGATTCCACGTGCTGATACATCACCCCGCAGTTGCATTGGCTCGATGCGCCAGCGAAGAAGTCCGCAGATGCATTACGCTTCATTTCAGCCGAATGCTCTTTCCCGCAAGACGGGCAGAAGTTCGGAATTTCGTCGATCAAATAAAACATGATTTTTCCTCGGTCGTTTACAGACGGCTTCTAACTAGGGCGATGTGCGCGTTCATAGCGCATTGCAGCCCGGCCAACACGAGGATGGCCCCCGCAGTAAAAACTTCGATGTCCTTCGACGTGAAAGAGTACGCCACCAGCACCGCCCCGGCACCACCAATGGCACCACCAGCACCGATCAGACGTTTTAACAGTAATGATTTCAAACTTTCCCCCTATCGCGCTGCAGGTTGCAGCAGCATAAACATCGACCCTACGCCGAGCGCTACGCCAACTGCTCGCGACCAATCCATCGTCTCACCAAAAATGGCGAAACCGCCAATCGCTACCAGCGACAAGCTGGTGACGTTATAGACAATCAACGCATCAGGCAGCGGCATAGCCTGGCGCGCGCCCAACACAAAAAAGAACTCCAGTGCGGCTAATAAAATCCCAATAGCAGCCACGCCCAACATTCCAGCGTTCGACGGGATCTTGATCGCCGAAAGGCCACCACCTGCCGTCAGTGTGCCAATTGCCAGCACGACCAGGCCACCGACGATCATGTAGACGCCAACAATCATCCCCGCTGGGACTGTATCCGCGAATCTGGGAAGCTCACGGATAAGCAAGATGGCGGCTGCGCTGCAAGCACCCGCTGCGAGCATGGATATCGGCCACGAATTCATACGCTCTTTTTTCCTTGGCCACTAGTCTGCGCTATGCGGAGCTGGGATTGAGTATGTGGACGAACCATCAGAATGAACCACTTCCAGCTTAACGGCTGCTGGCGTTCCGAGCGTCACGAATGCAGGACCTTCGTGCTGCGCTTGTGCAAACGCAATCCCGTCGAACCAGGCGGTCATTCGAACATCGTCGAGGTAGTCACCACTTTTATCGGGGTCGTAGGGGCAGATTGCCGCTACCCCGGTCTTCAAGGCATCAGCATATGCCTTAGCACCTACCTGGCGCGCAACCGCGATAGCTTCATCCTCAATTCGCAGCTTTTCTTCAAAGGTCACGTCGGTCATTGGTTTTTCCTCGGAGGCCTTTCAGCGAGAGCGGGGATAATTACGGACAAACTTTACTGCTGCCGCGACTGCGGTACTGGGCATCTCGTCATTTCTGCGGGTAAGCATGGTTGCCAGACGATAATGGCGTCCGCAGATAGCACCTGCATACTTCCCCTGTTGCTTGTTTCTGCTCATCACACTCTCCTTTTCCTTGTTGGCCAGCGCCTGGCGAACGCCGCCGTCGCCGGGATTTTCCCTTGGCGGATTAGTCCGCAGCCTTAGTAACCTTGCAAACCGTAAAAAGGTCTCGGTCGATGGAATCAGCCACGGCAAAGAAGTCTGCCGGTTGCTCCTTGGCCATCGCTCTGGCCTGAGCAGCGCTGTCGGCTTCAATCACCAGATCAGCCTCCACCACCTTCCTGATTGTCACTCGATATTGCGGCATATTTTTCCTCGATCAAAAATTGCTAGAGCCTGGAGTCGGATGAAACTTCCAGAATTCTGATGCAGAAACTTCACGCGCACTGAAACCATAGTGGGATTGCAGCAGAGGGACAACCACGCTGGAAAACTTCTGACGTTTTACTTCATCATGGTAAATACTTCCTCCGCAGTCAAACTCCAACATTCCGTCAAGTCCGAATACATCGCAGGCCACCGCACTTGAAATTGACTCCAGCTTGGAATTGATGTGATGGCCGTATGGCACTTTCAGGAACCCTGAGCCTCGGCGCTTCGGCACCAGGACGCAAAACTGGCTGGCAACCCAAGAGTACAAAAGAACTTTTTCTTCAGCCGTGGCAGACATCGTGCGTGACCCTTTTCCTTTCTACATGTATTGCTTTGCAACCCAGCCAATACCAAGGCAGAACAGTGGTACGAGCGCAGCTTTCAGGATGTCTTCAAAAGCAGCCTCTACCGGCGATTCACCATCGGAGCGCAAGCTGAAGCTGCCGCCGAAGAACACCCCAACGACGGCCGATAAGCCGACCGCGTGCCAGTACGTGATAGCACTGACGCCCAAGGGGACAATGAACCATCCCCATAGTGTTGAGGCTACATATCCGTTCCACAAAGTAGCCGCTGCCATTACAGCCAAGTAGAAGATGACACCGAAGAACGACATATTTTCTTTCCCTTTTTTTCCGCCCGCCAGCACCATGCCAGCCTTCTCACTGCCACTGGCCCGTCTAGCGGGCCATGGGTAGATCTGTGGTGCGCCAGCTCCCCGGCGCCAGGTGTTTTTCCTCGATCAGATACGGAGCATCAGCCCAGCGAGCAAATCGGAGCTGGCACCTTTGTCGAAAACAACCCGTTGGCTTGCCTGCGTCCGCGCACCCTGCTCTTGTAATTGGTTTGAAAATTCGGACATAGCGCCTACACGCCCAAGAGTGGACGACATGCCTTCAGCGGTCGTGCCCGTGATGATTTTCATGCCTTGTATTTGATCGTTCATGATTTTTCCTTTGCTTTGATCTGGTGAGGGCGCTCGGTTCTTACCCGAGTGCCGATTGGCTAGGTCGGCGGCCCGCTGATCGCCAATCCGGCGCGGCGAGGTATTTCCATCGCCGGAAGCTCCTGCACGTCACATCCGTACTGCGCCCTCTCTCATGGCCGCTGGCCCGTCTAGCGGGCCAAGGGTGGTTCTGTTCTGCGCCTGGTCATGCTTTCAGGCGCCGGGCGTCTTTCCTAGCCAAGAATCTTGTTGATCGCTTCCACCGTCTTGCGCTCGAAATCAGTCAGCATGTCGAATTGCGCTTTCTCTTCTTTGGTCCAAAGCTCAGGAGGGCTATTGACACATTGGGGCATATATTCAACCCAGACAGCCGCGTTAGCCTTTCCGACCTCGGCGATCAAGGCCGCTTTAACTTTCTGAGGCACCTTCACAGATTTTTCCTATCTACTTCCGCAGTGTCTTGAGGAATTCTGCTGCTGCCCCAAGGCCTTTGCCTGCCAGGATCGATTTCTCGATGGTGAACGACGCGAACCCGGACATAGCACCAGCTACATCCTTCGCACTTTCTGCAAACCGCTTGATAGTGCCAGGTAGCTCTTTTTCTGCGCGGGCCAAGATCATGGCGCTTCCCGCCGAAGCCACTTCTTTAGGAGAAGAGTTCGCTTCGGACCGCTCATTGGTTTCGATCTCCACGAACTTACGCGCTGTGTAGACAGAGACGAAACCATTTTTTGTGAGATCGTCCGCGAGCGTGGCAAGCCCCTTTTTGCTGAGATTGGGCAAACTGGCCACCGCCTTGAGCCAATCGTCAGGCATCGCTGCCGCGCGCAGTTCAGACACATCATCGGTGTTGATCGATAGGACACCATATGTGATGGGGAACAAAAACAGATTCGCTGCCACTGCGGCCCAATCCGTCTTCTGATGCTTTTGATACAGATCTTCGGCTTGACTTGCGATATCTTTCATTTCCATGATTATTCCTCGACTTGGATTAGTTGTAGCCGGGACCGGGCAATAATGACTCCACGAACCTGCGAATCTCCAATTCTTGCGCGGAAAGCGGCCTGATTTGTTGGGACTGATCTTGGATGGTCACGATCTGAGAAAATCCGATGACACGCCAGTCATCATCAGATGGTTCAAAATTTTGAGTCCAAGGCCACGCGATTTCGGGGCATTCATCGCTGTCGCTAGCAAATCTATGCTCTCCCGTCTCTGTGCTGCTAAAGTCCAAATGCCAACGGTGGCCGTATTCCATTTGGAGCTTCACAGCAGTCAGCTCAGGGAAGCGGATCGGAGGAGCTGGTGCTACCCAGCCCTGAAGCATATGCGCGTGCATTCTTTTCCTTTATGCCGACCTTCTCACATGGTCGAGTCTATTGCCCAAAGATCCGCTTAGCATCAGCGCGGGGATTGTCGACCATATCGAGCGGCCCTTGTTGGCACATGCTATCCAATTGATAAGCATCGATTTGGCCCTTCGTAATTGGCATATCACCGACGCCGGCCAGCGAAGTATTCCCTAATTCATTGTTGTCATCGTAGTCGATGACATTCGTTGGCCGGATTGTCGACTTATGGCAATCAATCATGAGTAGAGTTTTAGTCATCTGAGACCCGGTATTCTTGCTTGGAAATTTCTGAATTCGAGTCTCCCATGCGAGCAAAGGCGTCTTGGTAGAAGCTGGCACAAACATAGAGATGTAGATGACAACCTCCCCGGGTATATACCCAATACGATAGATCGGGGGCTTGGTTTTGGAAGGGGCACTGGCGATCGTAGTTAAGAACTGGAAATCACGATAACTCTGCCCTTTCATTTGACTTAAAGACGCTTTGATCATCTTTTCTGTCAGCACAGGATTGGTGCTAGAAAAATCAGCGTTCGCAGAGGGCTCAGCGTGAGCGGCGCCGGCGGCGACTGTCAGAAGTAATGCAAGAATAAATGATTTCATGTAGCAAGGTTTCCTTCGACTACCGGTCGAAAACGGGCGTCCCTCGACGCAACCTGGTCGCCCCCTTGACGACCCTTCAGTGCCATCGGCCCGTCGAGCGGGCCGTGGGTGAATCTGTGGTGCGCCAGCTCGCCGTCGCCAGGCGTTTTTCCTCGGCGTTACGGAGTAGCGGCGTCTTGACTGCTGAAGCGCTTCATAAGAGGCAGGAGCAGAAGAAACAGGAGTGGCAGTCCAAGAGCGATATAGGGCGATACGCTTTTGATACGCTCAATGCTTGAGTAATCACCCGTGCCAGATAACAGGATATACATGGGTACTGGTGCGAAGATCAAGAACGCCGCGCCAATGCGGCACGGTTTGCCTTCCTGCGGCAGATGTTTGTCGAAAGCAATGAACGTCACCCACCACAGGCCCGCTTGCAATGCGACGCCGTAGGGGAAAAACCAATCTGGAAAAATCGCTGCAAATGCCTTTGCTGACAAGCCGACCACCATACCGATAGGCAGGGCGGCCCAGAGGGCGGCGGTGCCGATCAAACGTAAAAGGTTGAGCGTTTCTTTGTTCATCATAAATCTTTGTCCTTTCCCGGCCTGGCCGGTTTTTCCTCGATCAATCGCGGCACGCGGTCAGGGCCGCATCATCCGCAGGTACGCCATTGGCAATAGCCATAGCTCGGTAGTTCTCGTGCAGCTTATGGCCGCCGTCTGTAACATCGCCAATGATCCTGCCGGTCATATAGGCGAGGCGGACTGACATGTTGTGAGCCGCGCCCCGTAACAAAAAGCCCGCGCAAGTGGCCGGTTTCTTTGTGCCTGATTCATGACATCCGAACGTATGCTGCGCCATGTCGTATGCCGTCCCCGCTGAATGTCGAAAAGCTTCTGCCGGAAACTCACCTGTCGCATCCACTCGCCACGGGCATTTCGCGCACGGCTGGCGACGATATGCCCCCTTGCCGCCTTCGACAGTGACAACCTGATTGTTGGCGTCCGCTGTGCGGATTTTGGTGATGACAGGCGCTTTTCGCGGCATATGCTTTTCCTTTGTACTTATGGAGTAGCGACCTTACCGCTACGATCCACAATGGACATGTCTACGCTGTCACCCTCAAGCCTAAACACAAATCCAGCCCTCCACTCGATTCGACTGCGCATGGCGTTGATCCAGTTGTCAGCGTCGGCTTTTGCCCTGAACCCACGATCAAACTTCGTCGTCGCCCCATGTCGCACGAACCAACGACACCGCTTTTGCATCGGCACTTCGTTGAAGTCGAACAGCGCTTGCGCCATCGTGTTTTCCTTTCCCGGCCTGGCCGGTTTTTCCCTTATTTCGCGTCGATGATGGCGACAACGGTTGTGTCCATCATTTCGGTGATATGTGCTCCAGCCGCCCGGAACGCTTCGACGTCGCCAGTTTGAGCCGCGATCGTCAGCGGATGCTCTTTACCGTAGTTAAATTGGATGTAAGGCAGCTTCGACTTCATCAGCTCCAATGCAGTCATTTTGAATTTCTCGGGTGGTTAATCTATACCTCAATGTTCGGTGCATTTAACGCACCAGTCAAGCACATTTTTGCACCAGCTTTTTTAATCACCGGCCCCCAATCTACCAAGCTATAAACCGCCCCAGTTTTCTCGATCTGAACACCTGCTTGTTCACGAGCTTGCTCAATCAAATTAGTGACCGTTTTCTTGTCTACGCCTGTTCGTTCAGCAATCCGAACAAGCGTGGCGCTTTGAAGCGTTTCAATCGCCGCAAGGACGCTCAACATGCGGCGCAAATCGCCTTTTGGATACTTTGGAGTTGGCTGCATAAAAATGAATAATGGTGCGTTAATAGCACCATTATAGCACCGCCAAAAACATGTCGCGCAATGTTTTTTGCGACACTTCTAAGTATGGCAAGATGTGATCTAGTTCGGCATGCCCGAGCAGTTGCTGGACAGTTTCTAAACTGTGTCCTTTTAATAGTAAATTACTTGCGAACGACCTACGGCCAGAATGGCTGCTGCCCCCGCGAATCCCGGCATCCTTGTACAGCTTGGAGACATGGGCTTGAAGACTGTCACAGGCGCGGTAATCGACCGCTTCGCCGCCGAAAGTGACCCGCCGCTTGGTGTTGAGATAGAACTTGCTGCCCTTGTGCGTCAGTATCAGCGCCGTTTCGGGATAGAAGCCACGATACCGCTCTTGGCCAAGCTGGACGCCGTGGCCTTGAGCGTGCCGGTGGTCAAGGTAACGTTCCAAGGCTTCAACGGTTTGGCTGTGCGTCAGGTATACACACCGCTGGCGGCATCCTTTCGTGATGCTGCGCGCAAGCTGACTTCTGAACGAATGGTGCCGGAAGGATGCAACACGTCTTGAATTTCGATCTGAGCGATTTCGCTCACGCGCATGCCGCAAGTCAGCCCCAGGAGCAGCACGAGAATGTCACGTTCAGGATGCCTTGAGGTTGCGCCTGTCACGCGCAGGAGGTGCCGGATCTGTCCGGGCTTGAGGGTGGTTGCTTGGCTCATGCTTCCTCTGAATAAGTCGTTTATCGGCTTTGTTCAGAGAGAGATTTATTTCGAGTCTTTTTCAAGCATAACATCAGGCGCTGCCTGACGTTCACGGAAAAGTCCCGGCCGCCGTTGTTACTTCCGGCCGGAGTCCGTCGACGGGGGCTGTGCCTGCGTCAGCAGTTCTGCATAGAGGACTACTCGACTCATTTGCAGAGAATATTCTGGCACGGTCATCCGCCACAAACCCGATTAGTTCACGAGGCCACGATGACGATGTGGCGCATCCTGGAGGAAGTGCCAGGTATGCCGCCCTGATAGGTGGCCACGCAGACGTCAGCAGTTATTCAAAACCGGATCAGAGTTAGCACGGCGATAAACGATAGACAACAGCACACCGCCGACATCGAGGTAGTTTTGAGTATCCAGCCAGAGGAGGCTTCTGCCTCCTCGCGCCTTTCTAGGAGCCGAGCAAGCTGAGCCGCACAAGACGCGAGCGCCATTAGCAACGCCAACGCATAGCTAGTCGATAAGAAAAACTCTCCGATTTCCTTCTGCGCGGCGGCCCCCGCCGACAGATCCACAAGTGAAAGCGAGGCGCTTGAAAAGGACCAGCAGAAGATAGCGCCGGCAAGGCCTGCTATCGCCGTCCATGGGTAAAGTTTCGGACTCATAACCTACCTCCTCTCTTGCAGTACTGCGGAATATAGTGCGCCAAAGCTTATCGCCTGGCAAGAACCGCCCCGTCGCCTTTAGCAGTTATGCCACGGCCAGTTTTTCGGAACACGGCGATATCTCGCATTAAAGCACGCGACACATCCTAGAAGTGGAATAGTGCTGACAGCCGCCGTAGCAGCTCCCAGAATCAAATTTCCATATACGAGGAGAAGGGCGGCGCCAAAAATTGCTCCTATTCCGAAGATCAGGAGAAGGACGCCCAGTGTGGAGAAACACTGCAGCCTGGTGAGGCTGTAATTCCTCGTTGAAAAGATATACTTCACGTCAGTACTCCGCATCACGTTCAATTGATGGCTATAACCCGTCAAAGCCCCCTCGGCGGCTTGGTACTGCTGGGAGGAGATTGGCTCGGATCACTAGGAATGCTAACGTGCGCGTGAAGCAAGAATTGCTCGACCTGCGCCAGTTCGGATCCAATCCAGTCGATGAACTTGTCGAAGGCTTGTTTTTCTTGCGGATCAGACTTTAGAACCTCATGCGCCGCCGCTATCAGTGCCGTGATTGCCTCCGCAATTCGCAGTTTTTCGACAACTCCAGCGGCGCGCTCGAACTGTATGAAAAGACGCGTGATAGTAACGACAAAATCAGATGCTTTCATATGGAGTCCTTTTGTATGCTTCTCTCGAAAAGCGCTTCCGCATGTCCGCGAACCTCTGCCGCAGAGGCTGCGCGGATGACGGTCTGCGCTATCTGGTAGTGCGTATCAACCCAAAGCGTCCAGGATGCAGGCGAATCCTTCGTCGCCCGGTTGTGGGTCGCTGTTCCAATGCGAACACCTGCGACGCGGACAACCAGATCGCCTCGATGGTCTTTGGTCTTTGTTATTACTGCTTTGGGCATAAACAGCACCTCTCACCGCACCTAGAACCTTTGACGATTCTTCAGCCTCCACACCGGGTAGCAAAGCGCATATTCACTCAGGAACTCGATCACTGCATCCACCGCATGCCGATATACCGTCCAGTTTATTCGAAATCTGATACACGCAGTCTTAGCGAAACTATGCCTGACCAGATCGCCTTGCACTTCGCGCAAGTAATTTTCTGCCCAGGCTTGCCGGATACTCGGCCAAACATACCTATTGATGGATCATCACTTTCCATGCCGCACAGTGTTGAATAATCTGCGCCACCAGCTGAAGGTGCGTGCCACTCGACCTGCATTGAGCTCAGGTCTTCATCGCTCAACTTCTCGTATGGACTCCTGCGCTTGCTGACACGGATTCCCACTGTAACAGTTCGACGCGCTGCCATTGCGACCCCAACATAAGCGACGTAGAAGGGATAGGGGGAACGCAACCAATACACCGGCAACAGAGAGCCCAACAGCACAGCATTTTGCCAAACGATTGTAGTCAGCACAGTGCGATGGGTCTTCGCGAGTATCTCGTACGCCTTCGTGCAGGCCTCGTCGCGAATCCGTTGTGCGACAGATTCCGAAATGAACTCCTGCGCGGCATCGACCACTCCGAGAATCGGAAAAACTTTGGTAAGGGTCGCTCTTGCGACCCCCAAGACGTTTTGAAGCCATTCCATGATTATTCTTATTCCTTTGCTCCCGTTAGGAAGCCAGCCCTCTTAATGTCCAGGATCTGCCAATACACGCCTGGTCGATTCATTTCAAACTCACTCACTGGTATGCTCAGGCATGCACCAGCTCGCTTACCCCTGAGAAGAGCCTTTCTCGTCGGCCCAGCCAGTGAGGTCCGCCTTGGTGCCAAAACGAAGAACCTCGACCCAGACGCAAACTCTGTACACCAGAACGGAAGAAAACAAGACCGTAGAGAGCGTGAAAACGACACGTGCTCCGACCAAGTTTGTGTCAGCTGCCAATGCACTGATCGCAGCTAGCAAAAACGTCGCCGCGATCCAGAACCTATGCGTATCCATCATTTTTTGTCCTTTATTTCAAAATGGTGCTTTGCGTGGCCAGTCAGGGCCATATGCGTGGACCTTTGCTACATCGCGGCGGTGCTCGGCGGCAATTCTTGAGCCGCGGTATCCAGAGCCCGGCACTCGCGTGGCCTTGTTCACCACCAGCGACTGCAGTTTTGGCAAGCCTTGCCGCCTGCAGTATTCTTGGATGACCCCGAGGAAGCTGCCAACCGATCGATGGTGAAGCCCCAACTGCAAACCCAGCTCTCCATACGTAATCGGAGCATTCCCTCCCCTAGCCAACTTAACCAGGATGGGCCACGCGGCTCTTGCACGTTGTTCTCGATTAATCATACTGTTTGTCCTCCAACCGACTTCAATTACTAGCGGATGATGTTCTGATTCACCACGTGAGGGGCCAGACGCTACAGCGCCGGACCGGGCCGATACTCACCGGCCTCCAGCCCGTAATCGAAGACCGCCTTTCTAGCAGCCGCCACGAGCTGTTCAGGTGAGGGGTTTGCTGTGCGACTCACGGGAGCGGCGCCACCGGATTGAAGATAGTCATTGACCGGCCCCAGCTCAAGCCAAACGGCGTCCAGTTGTGAAAGCGCTGGGTGGCGCCACACTCGTGGCCAGATAGTCAAATTCGCAATTTCGTTGGCCTTATTTATGGCCGCCATGACATTAGCCGGCGTTTCCCCGTTCGGCATAGTTTCCCCCCGTCGTTCGATTGATATTTGGACACGTAGCAAGCAAGTTTATCAAGATTGTAACCGCTGCTCATCCTAGTTACGGACGCCGCGCAGCCACCCTTCTCAATCGAATACGTCAGGACGAATAGCTGAAGCTCAGATACCGGCCGTCAGGAAGGGGGATAGCGACTCCTCCTGCGAACGAGTCTCCACTCTGTCCAACAGAGACTTGGCTGATATAGAACGGACCGAACGAATATCCCTGATCCTGCAAGTCTCCACTGGGGGAGTCGACGATTTCAAATTCGTCGACTTCCAGGAAATCTGCCTCGCCAATGTAGTTCAGAATGCCCTTAAAAATGGCCTCCGATACCATCGATCTGACCTCTGCGAGCACCTTATCTCGGTATCGCTGCTTTTCTTCTTGCATGTCATCCCAAGCGGAGAGCGCCTGAAGGGCGTCTTCGTCCATGGTTGTAATCGAGAGTGCGTCCAGTTTTTCGGGCATTGCCCACCGACAGGCAACATGCAGAGCTTCTCGACGGGTATGCGGACCCGAACAATCACCCCAGCTGCCACGGCCAGTTCCAACGAACCAACCGTCAGCGAGCTTACAGATCCCCACGCCGCCGCGGTTCGCTCTCTGCTTGAGAATTCTCAGTCTATTCAACGTCCGGCTCCTTTTCGTGTTTCATCAACCGCGTCTGGCCCTATCAGCTGGCGCCTTTGAACGCCGAATATATGAGGAGAGCGAAGAAGCGGAGCAAATTCAATTGACCTTAGTCCAACCATCGGACTGCAGCAGGCGTCTTTTCATCCGGACTTGCCGTGCTATTACGGCCATGTCGTTCCCGTTCGTTGTCTACATCCTAGGCGTGTTTGAGACGACTTTGAGCAGCAGCGCGACGAAGAAGATGACGAACAAGCCGCAAAAACCGGCAATCCATGGCATGACCGACGAGAAGTCACCCCAAGCTGCGGGCCACACCGCCTTCAAGAGAGACCAGCCCAGAAATGCCAGCCACGTCATGATGGCGGACATCACCGCGAGTACCACAATTCTCATGCTTCCCTTTCCGCTCGATGCAGAGCTAAGATGTGACTCAGTGTTACCTACCGATGTGCGATCGCGACCCTTTCTCGCTTTGAGCCTCAGACTCCATCATGAAAAACCGTCGCGGCCCGAAGGCCGCAATATTGGCGGCAAACCCCAGTGCGACGAGCAACCAATAGGCGGTGGCAAGCGTCTGTCCCGATTGGGCAGCTAAGTCTTCAATACGAACGTACCGCAATGTCGGGTTTTCGCAGCTCACAGCGGGTTTGATTACGGTGCCCGTATTGTCAGGATCTTCGCACTTGCGAATAGCGAGATAGCCAGCATGTGCGCCTCGTCCATCGCGCACCAACTCTTCGGCAGCCAGGTAAACGTCACGTGCCGCGGCTTCAAATGAGAAATGATACGAAACCCCGAAGATCAAAAAGAAGACCACGGCCGGTCCGGTGACTAGAACGCTGAAGATCCGTAGAAAAACTGCGAAAGCGTATTGTATTTGATGCATCTTTCTTCCTTCCTGCCTAGAGCAATACCGAAGCGCTCAGCAAAACCGGCCTCGTGACTATAGTTCTAGCGCGGCTTCCGCCGCGCCGGCCACGGACCGCTATTCAATCCGGTGGTCTTCTTCACCGCACTTGTTACAGCGATAGATGTTGAGACTGATATCGTGACTCTGATGGGGCTGCGAACAATACCAGTCGTGATCGCAGGGTCGGCTCCTCCAGAGAGTACAGGACGCACCAACAAAAACCAAAAATGATAGTGCGCTCTCTGTCCAAGGTATCAACACCGCTTCGTCGGGTACGTAAAGCCCCGTCCACCTCAAAGCTAGAAGCGCTACAGGAATCGCAAAGAAAAGCGTCGCCAAGAAACACCGCCCGGAGCGCAATGACAGCAGTGACAAAGCTGCCGAGAAAAGCACGACGGCGGTCGCATAAGTGTGCTGAGTGATTTGGTAGCTCATCCTGCACTCTTCGCACCGCTAAGCAAAGTACGTACTTCGGGTGTGAACGCTTCGAATTGCGTTGTGGAGAATGGAGTGTGCTCAAGACAAACCCACACCGCCGCGTCCATATCGCATCGGACCAGGTCCGTGAAGACACCACTCCTCGCGGTCAGAGGGCGTAGATGTTCGAAAGGATGCTCTGCCTGGCACTGGTAGCAATACACGCCGCCGGCGTCGACCGCGTCTATGGGCCAAACCCCGCGTGTGAGGATATCCTCACGGACCAAGTCACGGCCAAGGTCGACGTTTTCAATCAGCTTAGTGGTCATATCCTGCCGTTCCTGGGGGCCCTTACTTTGCACGCGGTCCTGGGTATTTGATCATGAAGATCACGACTGACAGGACGAGGAACATACCTAATCCCATGTAAGCAAGCATTGCTGCGAAACTCGCAGTCGTGGAATCTAAGAATGGGAACACTTGCATCAAGATATTTTTCATTTTTCAAGGACTGAGGTAGTCAATTTGATTTCGATTTATTGTACTCCAAAAACTCTCGCCATAGCCGATCGTTTTTGTACTCCAATAAGTAGCGTCTATGAGAGCGCAGGGCTTCGCTTACTGCTCTAAGCGCTCCAACTTCTCGTACATGTCGCCCATGGATTTGGAGTCAGCCCGGATCTCGCGCGCCAGAATGGCATTCGGCTTTCTCCCGAGCTCTGCGATTGCCTTCGCGTACCCTTTCAGCAAAAAGTATCGAGCCAATTCCATTACCCATCCCTCGCACATGTATTCGTGGAACAGCTCATAGAAGTCGGGCGAATGGACGTGGCCGCCGATGTCTGGCTCTTCGTGGCAATACTCGTGCATCATAAGAGCCGCGAGCGCAGATACTGAACGCTCACCTCGTATCACCTCGCTGATCACGCCT
Organism: Herbaspirillum huttiense; assembly: GCF_047300815.1. Classification (GTDB taxonomy): domain Bacteria; phylum Pseudomonadota; class Gammaproteobacteria; order Burkholderiales; family Burkholderiaceae_D; genus Herbaspirillum; species Herbaspirillum huttiense_A. The sequence continues at coordinate 133,505 of NZ_CP178609.1, forward strand.
ATATCAACCGCAATGAAGCTCTCACCGTCTGTCCATGCCTGGGCGACATCAGATCTTCCGGCAATCATTCGGCGCTCCGCCGACGCGTAGCTTGGTTTTCTTCCGAACGGCAACGTGTGCACGGCCTGCTTTTCTTCTTTGGATAGTCTCTTGTAGCGACGGGCATTAATCTGACGCACGATCGCTTCGGATGCACGCTGAAGCGCCTTCAGCATGGCCTTTTGATGATCGGACAAGACAGCTTCCTCAAGCAGCTCATAACGATCATTAATATGAGACGATACAGCCCCTAAGTCGACCACTCTGACCCGATCAAAGACTCCCCGATAGGGATAGGCATCCTTGACTTTTTCCACTTCAAAATACAACTGGTTCAACTCTGCTACCAAGCGCTGATATTCCTCACTTTTATTGCTGCTAACCTTTGGGTTGGCATCTCGCATAGCTACTAATTGCCGGTCCAGCTGCGCCCGTGCAGCTTTAAGCTTTTCGATGCGCTGATGATCTTCCGCGCTTACATTCGTTCGCAGCTTCAAAAGCTCTAGCAGCTCTTGTGGGGTTTCCACATTGAACCGGTGCAGTGTCTGCGAATTAATCACAAAGGCTAGTTTCTGGTTCATCACCCGTTCGCCGATCGTCCAGTCCTTCTCGTCTGGCGCAAGGCAAAGCTTTTCTGCTGCGGCCAAGTCACGCAAAGATCGCTTGTTCCCAGATACGTCCTTGACCAGTCCGATGGACGCGATCTCCGCGTAGGAAATCTCTCCACGCGCGAAGCGATGAGCAATTGCATCGCGCTCATACTCGTGAAGCGACTTCTTCTTGATGAGCTTGCCGCACATCTTGTCGAGTTCGCGGCGAATACGCTTCCAGACCTGGCACTCAGAGAGAAGAATGTCATTTCTGGCAAAGTTCACTTGCAAGCGATGCTTGCTGACGATGGTCCCAGACAGTCCGAACTGATGGGGAGGATAAACTCGGACGAGCGCACCAAGGTTATAGACTGCTAAGCCGCCGGCTGACTTGGTAGCAATATAGGCATCTTCTGTCTCAACGGACCAAACCCCAGCTGCTGGATCCTTGTTGATTCGCTTCCCATTTACCAATACGGTGATCTGCATCCATTGTGCAAGCTGGGATAAGTCATGGGCGATGCGTATCACTTCTGCCAGATCGATCCGCTCATACCAGGTGCCGACTACGGTACATCCGTCGATCGGATCGACGTTCGATAGGAGGTCGTAGGACAGGCCACGATTCTTGATATCGACCATCATTGAGAACGTGTTGGATCGCCAAACCGTAGTCGAAAAGGCGAATAGCTGGCCTCGCCCCATCCTGAATCGACCATATGCGGCGTCACCTTCCTTGTGGGGCGTACCAAACGTCTCGAAAAAGTCCTCGATCTCGTTGCGGGATTGGAAGCCACGGCCATCATCACGTACCGAATAGCCCAGCTCGTCAACTTTCACCTCGCAAAAGGTGGCACCCGCATCAACGGCATTCATGACTGCTTCGAGGAGCGCCTTTTCCGGCGTACCCGCTTGGGATTGAATGACCGACCACAGCAATGCGGGATGCATCCTGAAGCTGCGGTTTTCTCCTTGGGGCGACTTATCGACGGCTGTTTCCATATGACCAAGAGCTCCGCTTAGCACCATTTATCGAGGCCACCGTTGGCCGCCTTTTTGAGCGCCGCTTTCGCTTCATCTGGGATAGGCGCCCTCTCCAATGACCAAATGACCGTGCTCGGAGAATCGAGTACGGCCTTGGAGACCATGTCGGAGAACGTCTTCGCCTCGCCCGCGTAGCCTACATACAGTGGGATTACCCCGTAGCTACGTAGCGACTTGAGAAAACTGCTGGCGTAGCTCGGGTCGCCGAATTCAATCCTCTGTTGATATTCGTTGCACAGGTTCTCCAGGCTATTCACCTGCTGCTGCAGTTTCGCATTCTGCTTCTGAAGTAAGTTGATCAGTCCAATTGGATCGTCAAGTTCCATTGTTCATTTTCCATTTCATATTCGTTTAATGTCGTGGAGGACGCCGCCGAAGTCCGTCCGCATGTTTGAACCAGAATGTCTAGCGTGCACGGGACGGCGGGTGCCTGTATTTCTCAACACGACTTCCTGGCTGCGCCGAGGCCTCTTCCACCGCACCGAAATATGCGGCGTGGCTTCGAATCCAGCTAAGTACCCAAGGCTTCTGCTCCAGCAGATGAGGAGCATCCTGCTGCAACAGCTCAAGGAGCTCTTTGTTCTCGCTGGTTCGCTTCCCGGCCCCACCTTCGTGGCTTGAGATGATCGCGGCTAGCGCTGCGTGCTTCGCCCTCCAGACATCGTGGTACCGTAAGACTACAGCGAGGCCGACCAGTAGAAGCGCTGCTGAGGTCCAAAGGAAGGACGCACTCATCCGCGCCGCATTCCCTGACGCGATGATATTTGTCGTGATGGAGCATGCAATCATGAGAGCACCCAATCTCAAGCTCACGGTACTGTTGGTTCGTGCAAACCACACTGCTCCAGCGACCAAACCCAGACCCATAACCACAAAGACAGCGGCCCCAAATTCCACTAATGCCATATGCACTCTTTCACTATTGAGAATTGCTTTTCTGATACAGGTGGCAGACCTCTAACGATTTCGCAGGGTCACGCTAGGGTTTGCCGACATCCTTAGGGGACCGAGTGCGTCCGCGCAAATTGCTGTGCGCGGTCCATCACCTCGCGAAAGACGCTTGCATAGGCGTCCGCATTCTCTTTGGACGGCAGTGCGACTGCGATATCGGACACCGCCCGGAAGATCTCCTTCAGGTCTGCATCGTTGATCTGGGCCAGTTTGCTTTTCGAAACGATCATCGTCACGACCGGTGAGACATCCTTCGCCTCGTCGGCGGCGGCCGTCCCGCACATTGCGATCATGGCGGCGAGAAAAAGTACCTTGATTGATTTCAATTTGTTCTCCTGATTAATAAAGTTAGGTGAGGTTGGCGGTGGGAACAGCATGCTTATGACGCATCACCTTATGCACGATCCTGTTGACCATTGACGAAGCGGTAGAGTGTTGCGTAGTGATCTGGTGGGGGCTCCATCGCCAACTTTTCACGTAGCGCAGCGTGCAGGTGCTTGAACAGCCGGTGCCGATATGCTCGGAGAGTCAGCAGGTCGTGGGCAACCAGTGCTCGATCAAGCTGCTGGGTTTGCTCGTCGAACTGGCGCGTAGCGCTATTGATGTTCGCCAGAGCCAGATATTCCTTCTGTTCCCGAGGACTCAGGCGACGGTCAGGGCATCGGCGAATCTCATGGACGATCCGGGTACCACCGACAATGAGTGCGAAGCAGAGCGTATCTGCACAGACGGCTAACGTGTTCCACAACGAATCACCACGCCCATACAAATAGCCAAACACTGCACGGAAACCAAACCCGTGAATCAGCGCCCAGGCGGCGAGAACAAGCAACGCGACGGACACAACAACGCCGCGTAGCCATTTCATGTGAAGTGTCGCGAGTTCGCGCGACGATACCGGCGCTGCCAAGATCGGGCCAAGTCCGATCGGTTCTTCAATATTGATCATCTGCTTCTCCATCGCTCAGTTCTTTCGTCGGGCGTATTTCAGGCCCGGTCCCGGACCGAACTCGAAGATAAGGCGCAGTCCGAGAAAGCAGATAAACGTTCCGAGCAGAGCAACGCACACCGCGACAGTGCTGCCTAAGCCTCCTGGAAACGCCGACACAAAGCTCTTGCAGAACAACGCTAGCATTGCGACGACGACGAAGCCTACTGTGGTCAGCGCCAACGCGCCGATACGCTGGCGGCGCCAGCGCAGATACTGCTCAGCTCGTACACCGGTTGGCAAATGGCCAAGCAAGCGGCCTGACTGTTGTTGGCTACCGTCCATTGGAAGCCTCCGCTGGTTGTGATTCATTCATGATGACTCCGAGGTCAATTGTGCTAGCAAGCACTCGACCGATGATGAGGAAATGTTTGGGGGAAGCTGCGCTTACCGAGTGAACAGTGCCTGGAGCTTCTTGATGGTTTCGTCGGACAAGCCGACCATGCCGACGTTGGCACCACGGAAGAAGAAGCCGACGAAATCCGACACGACGTCAGCTACACCCAGGCAGAAAAAGAGGTATGCAGCCATGAAGAGCAAGCCCTTGCCGCCAATAGCGTCAGCAACCGCCGGCGACAGGCTGATGACCTGGGTGAGATAGTCGAGTAGGCCATGAGTGGCGGTGAACGCGACTGCATAGGGGTAGAGCACAATCAGCAGAGCTGCGGCGATGATGTTACGCATGGTGATACCTTTCAGGTTGGTTAATGTAATTCAGGCGGAAATCACCTCAGGGCCAGGGCTTAGAGGGTTTGAGGCCGTCAAGATGGGGAGCGAGTGCTTCGCGGATACCTTCGCGGTGCAGAGAGGCATCGGCCATCAGCTCTTTGCTCTTGCCCTCGACATCATGGTAGAGATCGACCGGTGTAGCGAAAGGGTGAGCAGCGCAATGCTCAAACCCGTACAGCGATACCATTGCAGCGGCGATGCCAAGATTCGATACCAGAAAGCCAGGTGAATCGAAGAAGTCATAGGCTTTGAGGAAGAGGTAGGCGCCCACGCGCTTCCCGTCCATCATCCCGGTCGGGTCCTTGACGAACACGTCTTGGTTGCCGATAGAATAGTGATGCGTCATACGGTAGATATGACGGCCCCGCGCCTGCATCTCCGCTTCGGCTTCCGCGGAAAGCTCCTCGATATGAGTAACCTCCGCGTCATCCATTTCGTACTTTGGATCATATTGCTCCACCCAGCTGGCCACCAAAGCGCGTTCATCCTTGGTGAGACTCTGCATGTTGCTATAGAGGGCATGAGCGATGTTGCCAAGGTGAGGCTGGCCGCCGATCAACTGCGGGCGGGGAAATCCGTCGCCATCAACCACGAGTGCCATGGCTCCGCTGGCATCGGTGAAGTGGGACGGTTCGATGTTCATGAAGCATTCGCTACCAGTTTGCGAAGTCATTGCGTTCCTTGTGGAGAATGAGTGGGATCGACCTTCGATGGCGAGGTCAGGTTGTCGACGTTGACGGTAATGTGGAGGCCTGACTTGAGAGACTGCGCGACGGAACGGACTCCGAAGGCGAACATTCCAAAGGCGACACACAGCGCCAGCGGTAACAGGAGGTCCGAGACGATAGACGAGATGCGCGCAGAGAGCGGACGCCGTACCGGAGCAGGAAGATCAGTTGGGCCGGCCTCTTCAGCTACCGCTGCGCCCTTCTCTGCTTGCGCGACCTGATGCTGTTTCGCTGCAGACATCCCAAGGGCATCCATTACACGCAGCGCGGCTTTATGAGCGGTCTCAAAGCTATCAAACCACTCGACTGCGAACTCTCGCTCCGTCTTCGCGTTGTCGTAGCCGAATTCGACGATCTTCACCGCCAGCAAGTGAGGCATCCCCTCCGATTGCTCTACTCGGACGGCAATGCTGCAGTCTCGACGGCTATAGTGCTCTGCGAGCCCGGTTGAAATACGAACGAAGCTTTTGTAGAGACCAGTCTCCGGGAAGATTGCCAGCAGGTCCCCCTGGTGCAAAGCCACAAAATCGCGATCACTATCTTGCAGGATAGGCTCCGCGCTGGACGACTGCTCATCGCTCGACCGATTCTCTCTCAGTTTTTCCATCAATACGCTCCCTGTTTCGGATACCCGATCCGTACGGCCGCAATGCACCCACGCGGATACTTACTCAAACTCGTCTAGGGTTTCGCCCAGCTCACTCTGGCCAGGTCCTGCTTCGATCGCATTGCTCACTCTTTCGCGCATACGCTCTACGACAAAACCCATCTCAGCCCTACCGCCGGCCAATACGTTGATCTCAATCGCCCATTCGCGCAGGGTGCGGCGAGCGACGTCTGGGGACGTGAAAAGCTTGATGAACGCCTTGTACAAAGCAGCATCGATGTTGAAGCTCGCCCCTGCCAGTTTTCCACCAGCCTGCCAGGTGTAGCGGATCGACTCCACGTTCACGGCCTGAAGATGGTCAACTTGCTCTACCTTCTGGGCTGAAGGTAGAGCGCTCTCGACGAAGGCACATTCCTCATGCTCCAGCTTTAAGAAGATGGCTCGGTAGACCCGATGCAAGATCTCTTTGCGTAGTCGCTCCTCGCGAGCCTTGCCACCGGCCAGCACATGGATTTCAAGCGCCCATTCGCGCAGGGTTTGGCAGGCAACCTCTTCAGAAGCGAATTTCTGAAGAAACAACGCATAGGTGTCGGCCTCGACGACGATCGTGGACTCCCTGAGTTGACCGTGCACGCGCCATGTGTAGGGGACGGTGACGTTTTTCGGAACCTGCTTCTGCAAAGCGTATTGGGCTTCGCCACCTCTCCTGCGACGAAATTCACGCTGTAGCTTCGGCTCCGATGATCTTGCTGCTCTCATACCGGACTTCCTGGGGAACGTTGTTCACTTGAGGGCCGGGATTGCGCTATCGGGCCCAGCTGGTGGCGCCTGATAGACGCGAAGGCGGGTGGGTTCGGCCAAGGCGGTGACAACGCCTTCAACGGAGCTATCACCCAGCATGAACGAGAACTTGTCAGGCAGGCTAGCGTCGATTCGCACTTCACGACGAAGAGCCTCGGTCGCTTGAATATCTTTTTCTGCAGCGACGACAGTCGTGCCTGTCTTTTCGATGCGGCTGACCGAGAGTCCGTTGGTGGTCGACCAATCCACAGTGATGCCGTCACGATCCATGCGCATATTGGCGCCGCAAGCGATTTTGAGCGGAGGCAACTTCGTGATCGTATTTCCCGACTTGACCGAAATTTCGAGCTGCTTGGTGCAGACCAAATCTGCAGCGAAAACGCCAGACGACAAAAGGCTGGCAAGGAGAGCAAAGGCGAGAGTTTTCATAGAAGGCTTTCTTGGTTGAATTGAACAATGATCTCTGGGGGGCGCTGCCCGCTATCTGACATGGAGGCCGCGGTCCAAGGTTTCAGCGAGCTCCTGGTAAATCCTGCGCTGCACCATGCGCGACACACCGATTCTCCCGGGCCTGCCAGCACCTTGAGCGTCGATCTCGATCGCCCAATTTCTGAGGGTTTGCCGGGCACCGGAGGCGGAATTGAGAAGCTTGGCGAAGAGCAGGAACAGATCTGGGTCGATGGAGACGCTCGTGCTACGGGCTTTACCAGCAACCGGACGCGTGTAGTGAATCCGGAGGAAGTCATCCGGGCGCTCAACGACCGCAGCAATCTCTGCCTCTTCATCCGGCAGGCCCGCCACCTTGCATCCCGCTAAGGTGGCATGGAAGAAGACGGCCACCTCGCCGCTACCGCCTGCGACCATCAAACCCTTCTCCAGCAATGAATCCAGGCACGGGTCTTGTTGGCCAGGTGCTGCCGCGTGTAGATTCCGCAAACCCCACTTCACCTCTGGCTGGAGCTGACGGATACCCAACACCTCGCGCAGGAATGCCAGTTCTTGCGCGTCAACCGTCGATACGGATGGAGCCGATACTTTCATTTCTTGGACTGGCTGGTCGCTCACTTCAAAACCTCAAACATAGTATTCGTCAAGAATCACCGAGAAATCGTAGGCCGGCCGCGATACGCATCGGTAGTGTTGGTCAAATCAGGACGCGCTCAGCGCGAGTTCGATCTCTGCGCCACGCAGGCCGGCTACTTCACATCCTTTGCGTGTGGCTTGATAGACCGCCTGCGAAGTGGTCCGATACGCCAGTTGGACCAGACCTTTCTTTTCCAGTCGTCCGAGGACCTCCTGCTGATTGCCGGTCCCGGCTGCGAAGTAATTGCGGCGCCCCCAGTGTTCACGGGCGCGCAACCGGGCAATCCCCAGAGTGTGCTGCAGGTATCGCATCTCTTGGTCCTCCAGCACATCGGCTGGGGCCACATATGGATGCGGTGCTACCGCGATGGTCTGGGCTGTATTCATACGGCCGGTCCTTTCACAATGAGGGTCGAAGTCGCCAGACGGCGATTGCCGCCGGCCCCAAGGTAGATTTCACGAAACGCCACGTAGGAGATGGCCGAGCTGAAGCTCAAGGCGATAGGCAGTGCCAAACCAGCATAAAGGAGGCATGGCAGGAAAACTGCGAGGCAAGCCAGGTCGGCCAGCAGCAGAGGCAGACAGTTCACGCCCAGGCGACCACCCCGCCCTAGCGCAATGGAAGCACGGCCGGCAAAACCGAAAACCAGTTTCAAGTGGAACTGGAAGTCGCCCGGGAAGATGCGTCCATAGACCAGGTGGAACAACACGTAGCTGCCAGCGCCCACCATCACAATTTGCTGCCACGCTCCCGACTGCTGCGCCAGCTCGTGGGTGAGCGTGCCGAAGAAGTCCTTCGGCAGAATGAGGATCAGCAGTGACCAAGCCGCGCCCACCCAGATAATGGCCACCTCGCCAACCATCCGAATATTCATTGCCAGCTGGCGCAGCAGGGCCGGCAAGGTCGGCAAGATCTCCACATCGACGGCCCGGGCAATCACAATCCCCATGAGAAAGGACACTGCCATCACCATTGCTGTGTAGGGGACGAAGCCTCTGGCAAGCCAAGCAATCACCATACAACCACCGTTCAGGAGGAAGAACGGCACGAACGCTCGGCGCACTAAGTCTGCTGCGTCCTTGATCCAGGAACCCACCTGTACAGGAGGGATACGACGGGGCTTGATGCTGTGACTCATCGTATTTTTGACCTTAACGCTGATAGGCAGGGTTTGCAGCAGAGTGAGCTGCATTGGGCTCAGTCTGGTTATCGGGCAAACCCAAGTAGATTTCGCGGAAAGCAACGTAGGAGAGTGCCGAGACGAATGGAACGACGAGCGGTGCTGCTGCAGGCGCGTAGCCGCTGGTCACTGCCAGGAGAACAATGGAACAGACATCCAGCAGGATAACGCTGGCCAAGTTCTTTTTCGGGCGGCCGGCGCCACCAAACAGCAGCCCATGACGGAAGGTCATGTCGCTAAACAATTGGAGGTGGTATTGAAATGGGCTTCCCAAGAAGAGCAGTCGCGCTGAGGCGAAGAAACTGAGGGTTATCCCGAAATCGAAGAGACCGTCGATGCTGCCATCAAACAGCACAAGCATACGCGGGTCGAAGAAGAGGGACATGGGCGTGTGCGTGAAGAGTGTGGCCGCGAACAGCATAGTGCCCATCACACCAAACCAGAATGCCGCTACGCGCATCGCTTTCGGCAGCTGATACACCAGGCATTTATAGAATCCGCCAAGTGGGAGGTCGGTGCGAGCATCTACCACGCCTGCAAACCCGATCCCGACCAGGTAGGTGACTGCCAATGTCCATTCGGCCACGGGCATGGTAAAAGCCATCAGGCGTCCAAGCGTAAGGCCGACGAACGCCAGCAGAAACATGGGCAGAAACCCCTTGTAGACCAGTTTGGCGGCATTGACTGACCAGCGAAGCATCGCAATAGGTGGCACGTGCTTCGGTGCAGGAGTGATGACCATGGAAACAGAGTCCTGTGCTTAGTGTTGAACGACCGCGACGCCGCGAGGATTCTGCTCGGTGGCATTGTCTGCCACGCCCAGATAGATCTCCCGATAGGACACGTAGGAGATGGCGGAGAAGAAGCCCATAAGGATCGGCGCGGCCGGCGCAAAAAAGACGCTGATCACAGCCAGCAGCCCGATGCTGATGACATCGAGCGCGGTCAAGGCGACACAGTTTATTGCGGGGCGGCCACCACCACCCTTTTTGGCCGAGTCCATCAGATCGTGGCCGGCCAGAGCGTAAAGGTGAAACGTGTAGGGATAGAGCGACAAGATGATGCGCACGAGCAGATATGCGGCCAATGCAGAGTCGAAGTCGAATAGGGTGAATGAGGCCTTCGCTGCCGGATCGAAAATGTATGTGAACGGGCTATGGCCGGAGGCGATGTCGTAGATGAGGTTTGCGAGGGCAAGGCCGACCAGGCTGTAGGAGGCGACCACACATGCCGGCATGATCTTCAACAGGCATTTGCGCAGTTCGCCAAGATGGAGCGGATTCCTTACGTCTGCGCTCGCGCAGATCGCCACTCCCATCAGATGCGTCAACAGCAGCACCAGATGCGAGAGGAATGTTGACATGGCCAGTAGTGCAACGATGCTCAGTCCGACAAACCCGAGTACGAATAGCGGAAGAAACGCCTTCCATTGCAGAGCAGCGCCCGTACGGAACCAGCGCAGAATCGCTTTAGGTGAGACAGGGCGTGGCTCAGGAACGCGGTAGGAAGTCGTCATGCTCGTGTGCTTAGTGGTGATGAATCGCTGTAGATCTCGAATCAAAGCAAATGGGTCAGACTTTGCTGAGGCGCTTCGAGCTGGCGCACTTGTTCGAGGAAGACCACGAGGGCATCGGTGGCATCCTTGTTGTTCACCATGGGGAACAGGTCGCGCAAGCCTGTGCGGCGAGCAATCTGCAGCAACTGCTCCGGCTTGAACTGCGGAGCCGGAACGCCGGCGTCGCTGACGTACAGATACTCCAGCTCGTTCTTGAACTTGGTGTGGTGCTCGATCTGCTGAGCTGAGGGTGTACCAGCCATCCAAACCCATGCTGAGGCTTGGCTGTTACGGAAGCGATAGCCAACGTGACGCAGCTTTGCCTGCTCAGAGAGGACCGGTTTGCTGTGGATGCTGGCCACCAGGTTGCGGACTTGGACGAGAATGGTAGCGTCGCCGATTTGGCCACGTGCGTTGGCCAGAGCGCCCATCCGATCCAGCTCGCTCATGAGCTGAACCACCTTCTCGAAATCGTTTGTCCCTTCGACCGGCTCGGCCAGCTTCCAGCCGGTCATCCGCACCATCACTCCGGTGGGTTTGAAGTTGGTACCGAATGGGTCGAGCTGGGCAAGCAATTCGCCCTCGGCGCTCAACGTCAAGCCCACGGCTTCCGTGAGGGCTTCATACGGGGTTTGGCTATCGAGCTGCTGCTCACGCGTTGCTTTGGTCAGCACGGCCAGTGACAGCATGAGCGCCTCCAGGGGGTCGGCACCATCGGTGTTCATCACGCGCAGCTGCTCGCTGGCGAGCTTGTAGAGCTTGTGGCGCTTGTCCTTGGGAAGGCATACCAGCCGCCAGGTGGAAGGCACGTCGTTGACCACCTTGAGGGTTTGACGTGCATCGACCTGAACCGCGAGCTGTGCCAGGGCGGTCGCCAGTTGTGCCGGTTTCAGGTCGGCGGCGCCGGCTGCGAGCTCTGCGAGGGAGGCCAGTATGGCTTCCTTGCCCGGTTTGGCCACCGCTGCTTCCTGGGAATTCTGTGCTGCACTCATTCTCACCTCCTAAAAACACCATCTACTTGGCAAACGACACAATTGAAATGTGCCATCCTTAGTGAAACCGATAATATTTGATGCTCAGCAGCAACATGCTACTGCTGAGCATTCTGTCATCCAAACGTAGTCAGACAGACAATTGCATTCTTCGCAAACATCCGACGTCTTCCCTTGAATGCCGTTGGAAACGCAACTCCTCTCAACGGTGACGAGGAAGGCGCTCTCGACCGCCCGTCGCAAACCCGCAGCCACAGTGGGTATGCGGCCGGGTTTGGCGAGCTCGCGGCGCCGGCAGCGAGGTCACTATGGTCCTTTGCCGGCGGCCTGATTCGTACCCGCGGGAACTGGTTACCAGCTCCCTGCATCCATCGACGCGTGAAGTGCCCGGGTGAGCCAATTGAGGCAACCGCTACGCCACGCCCTAGAGTTGGCACAACAGCTTGACCAACCACTACACATGGCACATTTCGCGGAGGCGCATACCAATCTTCATAAATCACTTTAAAACTTGGCGAAAACCATATGATCCATAAAGGTTTTCTTTTTTGCACCGTAGGCCACCGTTAGATTTCACACCAAAACTCATAAAAACGCGGCAAACACTATAGATGGCACATTTCGAACTGACCCCGGCACTCTTAAGAAATCACTTTAAGTTCCATTCCTCGCAAACCCGGCGTCTCTCATCCAGAGAAAGGGCCATCAACAGGCGGCCTAACTCCTCAGCGGCCACATCGTTCAGCGCCTTGGCACGGCGCCAAGCTGCGTTGACCCAGTGCTGCTCGTAGCGCTTGCCGATCAGCACCAGGTGATACATTCGCCCGGTCTCGTTACCCGGTTGGCGCATCCAATGCCGAGTCTTTTCTGTGGCTTGTCTGACCAGCACGTTATCGACCAATCGACCGCAAACCCAGTAGCGGTGCAGGTTTTCCCATAGCTGGTGAGTAGCGTCATCAACCAGCGCATCTATGGAACCGGGCCTACTAACACCTGCAGCCTCCAGCAGATCCGCCAAGCTCCAATGCTGAGGCAAGCGGGTTCCTCTGCCGCCCGTTAGCTGCTGACCGGCGAGCTGGCCAGAGATCTTGGCCGAGAAGGCCTCGAAGTTCTCCGGCGTATTCACGGCTCCAAATTGGGCTACCAAGACGTCCCAAACCCTCATTGCCGCCGCGTTCGCCAATGTTGCATCTTTGTCCATCAGTATCCCGTGCTCCTAATGTGCCATCCTTAGAAAGGCACAAACCCGTCACGGGAAATGTGCCATCCTTAGTGGATCGCTAAACCGTCCATGCCACTGCGCAACTCGCCGGCCATCATCCGGGCATGGGCGGACATCAGCTGCAGATGCTGCCGCGACTTCGCAGTTACGCGACGGACGGACGACAGGAATTCCTCCTCGCTAGCGAAGAACTCGCCGTCCAGCGGTCCCAAACCCAGTCGCACTCCTTCCTCGGTCACATCGGCCCTCGCAGGCCAGTATTGCGGCTCACCGGCATTCACCATGTCGGCCACCTCCAAAGCGAGGCCAGCTTCAACCTTCTTCTGTAAAGCTGGGAACACCGGCAGGGACAGCATGATTACGTCGACGGCCGCGCCTGGACCGTCACCGCCGCCCCAGGCCTGTTCTGGGTACAACAAGACTGACTCTGAGCTCTCCTCGAACGAGAGCATCATTACCGACGTAGCGACGTATCGCATCGAGGACTCTCCGTGAGCGCCGACGTAAAAGCAGTTACCCCCGAGATCGATAAACGATTTCGGATATTGCCTGGCACAAGCCGACTTCCGCCCGATGCCCATGCGGGTGCGCTCGGCATCGCTTTTGAATGCCAGCGGTTCAATCATCTGGTTCATGTCTGTCATCAATCCTTCAAAACGTTAGGCGCGCTTGCGCAGAGCGAGGGCCATGACCGGGCAGGCGTCAAACAGCTTGGCAGAGAGACGACCGTCCGCCACCATGGCCAACACAACCTTGGTGATCCTGCCCTGCTCAACGCCAGCCGCTGGCGCCAGATCCGAGACGCGGAGCAAACCCTTACGGAGAATGAGGCGCTGGACCGTCATGGCCAGGTCATCCGCGCTGACCTGCGGAATAACATGGGTTGATAAACCCCGTTTTGATGAATTTAATACAGAACATGCATCAATATCGGGACTGTAGAGAAAATCACGCTGCTTGTCATGCCCTTTCGGCAGCTGCAGTCGGTTCGCTGGATCGAGCACGGACAGGATCCGACAGATCTGCGTGTTGAGCTGAATCGCATTGCGTGCACGGGTGAGAGCGACATACAGCAGATGCAGCTCCTGAATATCTTCACGTTCCACCAGCGTCACGGGCTTGCCCGACGCGCTCACGAAATTGGCGAAGTCACTGAGCAGATGGACTTGATCAAATTCCAGGCCTTTGGAACGGTGGGCAGTCAGCAGCTGGACCTCCGCATCACAGCTGTTCTCAACGTGCGCGGCCTTCATCTGTGCGATCAAACCCGGCAGAGCATCCCCATAGGCATTCACCACAGACAGCAGAGCACTCAGGCCTAGGTCGTTCGCAGTACTGGCGTACCGCTGAACTGCCTCGACGGTGCGCAGATGTTTGAGCAATTTATCCTGGACGCCACCCAGGCCACGGGACAAGCGATACATGTCCAGCAGTTGTTCAAAGGGGTATGCCTCAAGGCCACCGACGAAGTGCAAACGCTTATCGAGAAGGCGGGTAGCCGCTTCAAATAGCTTTGCATTGGTCCGACTGATGATGGCAAAGGGCTTCCGGTAATCGAGCTCGAAAGACGTCACCTTTTCTGGTGTGGCCGAGACCAGAGCTTTTTCAGAACTCAGGTAGTGCTGGAGCATCACGGTTGCAATGCCAGCAATCGCCGGGCCGAAACGCCGCGACTCAGTAATGGCCAAGCGCTGGTCGACTTCAATCTGCCGCATGGCATCAGCTGCACCGCGAAACGCGAAGATACCCTGGAACTCATCACCAACAAGAACAAGGCGGCAGGACTGCGCATCGACTAAGGCCACCGTCACAGGGTTAGCATCCTGCCACTCGTCAACCAAGATGATGTCGTAGGACTTAGACAAATCGGGCTTCGACAGCTGAAATTTCTTCAGGTAGCCATCGTGGGTCATCTTCAAGCGGCCGTCTGCTGGATCGGACATCACGCGCCAGACTTGCTTGGCGTATTCGATCACTGCCGGCACATCCTTTGCCGCGATTGTCACAGGAACATGATCCTCGACAAAGTCGTCATCACCAGAATGGAGGAACTGCTCCACAGTGGTGAGAAGCACCCGCGCGAACTCGATTTGCAGGCCAAACACGCTTACCAGGTCGAGAGGCTTCACCTCGCCAAACTTACCGGCCAGGTCATAAACCTTCTTAACCTCACCATCAAGCGCGTGAGTCGTGAAGCAGTCGACATTGGCCGGGAAGCGCTTCCGCGCCTCCTTTTGCAACGCCTTGCTGTACACCAGCATCAGAACTCGACTCCCCTGGTTAGCACGAACAAAGGCTTCAAGACTAAATGTTTTGCCTGTGCCCGCAAACGCCTGCGCGAGCACCCGATGCACCTTGGTGTAAATCAGCGCCGATTGTTCAATGCTCGGACTCTTCAAAATCATCTCCCTGGTGGAGGTGCTTACTGCGGACCTTGATGATGAAAGGGATCGTTCTTGCACAGGTCGAATTCCGTCGCCCGGCCCGCCTGGAGCGAGTGATAAACAGCCGAATCGTCGCGGCTGGTTTCACCGTGAAATCCCGAGTCGTCAGCGGTACCGCCGGCAACTGCTCGGCCGTCGAAATGCGCCCAAGCGAACACGCCCGAGATAACCAGAACAGCGAAGGCGAGAACCATCGTGTCAATCCCGACAGCATCCCCCATGAAGCCAAAGACCAGGACGGTAGCCGCCAGCCCTGCTACCAATGCGGAAATGTAGAAACGCATCATGATGACACCCTCTGTTCTGAAGCGCCGTAACCATTTACCGAGACGGCGCAGCTGTGTTTAGTCGTATCGTAACCTTTTACTGATGCCGTTTCGACACGCGACATCAGGCTAAAACAATCTGCATCGAAAAGCGTAAATATTTACGTATATTATGCAATTTGTATAGAAATAATTCAAGTTGTTTTGAATCGCACGTTGCGAGTAAACATCGTAAATAGTTACGTGAAAGACGC
This sequence comes from Herbaspirillum huttiense, assembly GCF_047300815.1. Taxonomy (GTDB): domain Bacteria; phylum Pseudomonadota; class Gammaproteobacteria; order Burkholderiales; family Burkholderiaceae_D; genus Herbaspirillum; species Herbaspirillum huttiense_A. The sequence goes on from NZ_CP178609.1 coordinate 148,979, forward strand.
CCTCGCTTCGGGATCCGAGGAGACGATAGCGATTAAGCTTCCGCCTTCACAGAAGCGTAAATAGTTACCAGCGCCAGAGGCTCGTAGTGCCCTCCCCTCACCCCAGCCTATCACTCTCGATACAGCGCCTCCCCAGGCGTAGACCAGGAAGAGCATAAGCTACACCAAGGGGAGGACGGGTAGCACCTAGACGGGGAGAATCCGAATAGACAGCGCCCCCAAGAGGCGAAGCCGCCCCACCATGAACAGCGTACGAAGGGGCGGGACGTTATAGGGGAGCGGGAGGGGTTGAACAGCAGTAGGCAGGCGTAGGTAAAGGAGGAGAGAAGAAATCATCCGGTAGGCAAGAGGACAGCGCTCAGCACTCAAACGCGGCCTCAGTACCGGCCTTAAAAAATACCCGTCGCCCGTCAAGGCATCCTACCGTACACCATCGAGACCAAAGTTATCAAGACGGCAATTGGATTCACGACTCAACGTTTTTCGTCACAACCATTTTTCTTCAAGAACGTTCACGACCTTTTTTCTTCGGTGGAATCAGACTCGGCAGCAACCCGGCTAGCCGTGGCCGCAGCAACTACCGCCTCAAAGGCCGATAACGTCGGATCGCTAAGAGCTAAGACATCACGATTGTGCCGCGTCAGATACTCCAGAGAGAGACGCGCAGCAGTACGCCGCTGGACGAGTTTCGCGCGGGCCTCCATAAGCTGCTGGCCAACCTTTGCGATCTGGACCAACGCTTCGTAGTTGTTCTTAAAGGCTCCAGCACGCTTAAGACGACGGCTCAACCCTTTGTGGGAAATGTGCTTCGAGAACCAATCAGTCTCCTTAACGCGCCGGAAAACGCGACACTCGGGCTTAAGGAGCCCATCAGCTGCTTTCGGAACAAATAGGATGCGAATTCGGCCCGAAAATGGGGGCTGTAATTGGTGTAAAAGGGCATCCACACGGTGCAGTTGGTCATCAATCTCCGAAAGGGAAGAGGAAGCCGCTTCAAGGGCGAGCATGAAGGGGCGTATAGGGTCGATGGAATCATCGATCTCGGGGGGGATTACGGAACTCATTATTAACCGTCAACGGGAGGGGCTGCGCAACTCTGCGCCGGCCTGGTTCAAAAGCTCGGATTCTGGGTGAGAGCGAACATCGTTGTCAACACGGATCGATAACCGTAGAATTCGGATTCAATTCAAATTGTATTAAATTGATACATCAATGATCTATTTAATACGATTAGAATCGTTATTTAATTTCGAAGAGGAAAACACATGCAAAGCCCCGCAGTAGGACTAGACATCGGCCGAAGTGCCGTAAAGGTATGCGCTTATGCAGAGGGAAAATATTACGAAGTCATCTTCCCGTCCGTCGTAACCGAAGGATTCACCTTGTCTGACGAAGGCACAGCGAGAAAAGCGGACCTGGATACTGTGGAGCTGGAGGGCAAGGTATATTTCACCGGCGACACTGCACGGCTACAAGGGAACGCAGCATCCAATTCGGGATTGGTCGACGATTGGCATGCAACAACGGATTATCGAGTGCTGATCGCTTCCGCGCTTAAACGCCTGGCCGCGCAAGGTGTGATGGGCTTGTCCGACGCATATTTGATTATCGGCGCACCATCCAAGCTCTATCGGACCAAGAAAGAACAAATCATTGAGGCAACCAGGAAGGTTTGCCCCAGCGCCATCATCAAACTTCTCCCGCAACCTATGGGAGCATTCCTCTATCACGGCATGGACAAAACCGGTCTGCCGATCGTAGAACGCATGAAGGTTCCAGGCGTCGCCGTTGTTGATGTTGGCCACTACACAACCGACTTTTTGCTGCTGTTGGAGCAGCAAAACATTGAACGGGCGGCCGAGTCGTGCGAAGGAATCAGCATAGGCGCGGGCCATCTGGCTCGACTATTGGCTGAAGGTGGTTATGAGGTCTCACTTCTGGAAGCGAGCGAAGCAATCCACAAAAAGCAGATTTTCCAGTATGGACAGGTCATCGACGTAACTGGACAAGTAGAGGCAGCGTTGTCCTTCATCAGCCAAAAAATTATCTCCGGCGCTGAAAGCGCTCTCTCCAAGGATGTGCGAAAGGCAAACTGGATTCTGATCGCCGGTGGTGGCGCAGAGGTTGTGTACCCGCATCTGCGTGCTAAGTGGCCAAACTGCGTTTTGCTTCCTGACGCTCGGATGTCCGTTGCGAAAGGGTTCTGCTACTACGGGATCGGACAACAGCGAGTCGCGGCTCGAACAGCATAAGGACCGCTATCAATGGCCAGAATTCAAAAAGTGCACGATCCAGCGGAAACGCAACGGACGATAAACTTCATCGTCAAGGAAGACGACTGTCCGGGGATGCTCGAATTCCTGGCGGGCGTTCCGTACCGGATGGAAGGCCCATTCATCCGGGCTCTTGTCTTCCAGTGGTTGACGCAACATGTGGAAAGTAACTCTCTCGATGCGGAATTCGTGAAGGTTGTGAACGGCCCTGGCGGAGTTTCTCCTACGAAGAAGGCAATCAAGCTTCTTCAACCGCGCCGACCACGTGGTCGGCCGAGGGAGACGTCACCAGCGGGACAAAGAAAGCCGATCAACCAGACACCTGCTGCGGTGCCCTCCCCCGCTGAGAAATTTGGGTACCCACTTCAGCCGCCGACACTATCGGCACCAGCCGGCCCTCAACCGGCTGACCCGACCAACCAGACATTGTCGCACTCAGAGACTGAAGCGGAGCAGGAGCAAGTGGCGTTGCTCGCCCACTTCGATAAGATGTTCTAGAGTCAACTTGGAAAAAATCATGTCCCTTGCCATAAAGTCATACCTTCGTTCAGTACTTGCAGACGTTTCGAGAGGCCTGATCTCGACGGCTGCAGCCGCCGCAGTCCTGACCCTACTGGGCTACATTCTCACCAGAGATTTCACCATCGCCGCGTTTAATGGCGGACTATACGGATTGGTGCTTTCGCCTTTGCTATACCTCATCCTTGACGTGGGTGGAGAGAAAGTCAAAGCCCTACGCTGGGTACGGCTTGGATCCCCTTCGGTGGTGACCGTCGATGGTACCGAATGTACATTGCTTCGATTGGGCTGCAGGAGCACATTGAAGGTGGCAATCTTCATTGCGGTGCTATTCGTTCCCTCCTTAGTCGGGTTATGTGCATCCATCGCACTGGTCATAGCTGTACCCGTACTTACGTCAGGTCATCGCTCGGTCGTCGATCGACTAACTTGGACCAGCAGAGGCTGTTAGCTAAAATATTGACCGAAGTTTCTCATCTCGTTTCGCAAGGTAAAAGACGCATGGGCTGACACCAGCCACATGGTCCGGCAAGCAAGGCCACCGTGATCACCCCCACGAGCACCGTTCGCGAAACGACTCAATTGATTGCTGTTCACCATTACTTATCCGAAAACGATAGATCGATGACTCGATGTGAGTTGCACCTCACATCTGCGAGTGCGTCGGACGAAAGCGTCCGCGACTCAATGAGTTTCTCTATCAAGCCGCACATTCAGGTGATCTGAATTTGGGTAGTTTTCGTCCGTTCCAGGAACACAGATAGGTAATAGTTGTGAACGCCAGCCTCAAGGGATCCACCGACAGTGGACAATCGCAGTGATCATTTTCCCCGGACACAGTCCGCATCTAGCAGCCCAGGTGCTTCTGGGGGGAACGCGAACGGCGCCGACCGAGACTTAGCGCACTGCTATCGCTTCGATCTAAACGGCAGCTTAGCCCAGCCTTGACAACGCGTACGCGCATCAGATTAATCTGTCAAGGCTGGGCTCTGGAGGATTTCAGAGCCCAGTTTTTTTACGTCCCAATGTGAGGCATTACAGACTACATAAATAACTGGAGGCCTCATGGCTACGACACAAAGCACCAAAAAGTCTCAGAAGACTCAACCATCTCTCGCGGTTTGGCTAGGTATCGCCTTTGCGATCGTGATGTTCGCTGTCACTGCGAAGAATCTGCTTGCAAGCATCCACTTGGTGAAGTTCGAGATCCTCGTTGTCGTCGGACCGCTTCTCGGATTCGTAGTAGTGATGACGATGTTGGATCTGAAGAAGGCAGAAGAGAAAGACGAAGAATCCGATATCAAGGACTCTGAAGTAAATCCTCAACAAGACCAACGCCCGACCGCCGATGCACAGTCTTTGGTAGGGATAGATCCAGAACCGCCGGCTATTGCTGAGCCGCGGCGATCGGTGAAGTCCTGCTATTTGACCTCCGTCGAGAAATCTGTTGACGGGAAGAGACGTCTTGAAACACGTAGCTTGGATAGTCGTCCTTCGGAGCTCAAAGCCAAAGAAGTACGGCAAAGTACTAAGATGTCTAAATCGTCCCAACCGAAAACGCGACCAGCTGTTTCACGTGTCGCTATTCCGCAAATTGAAACTACCGCGTCTGCCGTCGCTCCGACGGGCCTCTCTGGATTTGACCTCACTCCACCGGATGGAGAAACAAACTCATCAGGTCCGCTGCAGCAATTGCTTTAAAAATCGACTCCACCAGATTAATACTCTGGTGGAGTTTTTTCTTTGTTTGCGCCATAATCCGCGCATTCTCCGCCCGGTCATTTCTGACCGGCATACTCTCTCCGTGCCCTCTCCCCGATCAATCAAAGTTACGTACACAAAAATTTGTACCTGTAAATTTCGTCACCAAAATCGCGAATACTAAGTCGTTGATTTTTAAGGGGAACTTTCGTTGACCTGTAAAGGACACGTAACTATAATTTTTGTGTCGATGCGGAAATAATTTTCGCAGACTAACAAAGAATTAATAGAAATTACGAAAGGGAAGTGATGCAGCTCGCACCTGGAGGGGAAGTAAACGCTACAAATTTGGGGATGGCCATTATTGGCTGCATTTCGGAGGATGGAAGCGCAAAATGCCAATATGCAGGCAAGTGTAAAGATACATCCGCTACGCTGCGCTGTGTATCGAGATCTTTACAAGAACATCCAGAAGCAGCTTCGGAAATTCTGCTGGCAGGTCTTGCGGTTGCAAGCTGGGGAACCCGCTCCATCATTCCCATCAAAAGCCTAATCCCGAAATTTGAAATGAGCGTCGCCAACGCTTTCTAACTCGTCTTGGGATTATCAATGCATGTAGTTTTGCATTGAAATCGTCAGCCATTAATTATTGACACATGTTGTCCCACTCGTATAATTAACAACCGTGTTCTTCCTAGTGGAGAATACGAAGGATCTTTTATGCACGCCCCCATCGATCTCGGCCTTGATGTAATGAAAACCGTTGCTCCCTCTTCGCGAAAGAACGCAGTGGGCGCTTCAACAGCGACGCAAATATGTGAAAACATGGAGAAAGCATATGCACGGCATCCCGAGCTCAAAACGGATATCGTGTTGGCTGGTATGTTCTTACTGGTGTCGCAGGCGGCTTCGGTGAACATCATCAAGACTGAGATTATTCCTTTGCTCGCTCAGACTATCGAACGCCTGAGCTAGAAGAAATGACACCGTTAAATTATGACCAGTGACGTCGGAACCGATCTCGGAAACGACCAATTAGAATTCCACTCTGGGGTGTCAGACCCCAGTCCTTCGGATGTAAGCGCGACAGAATCAGATTCACCGCTAATGAATCTGTGTAGGCAATTCATTGCCAAGAAAAACTCAAACGAAACTATTTCTGGCGCGTTTATCAATAGAATTGCCAAGGAGGCAGACTGCGACTCGCGAGTCCGCAGGATCTGCCACTCATTCGTTTCAAAACTAAAGCTAGCCTTTGAAAGTACCGATGAACTTCGCCAGCGAGTTCTTACGGTTCTTTTCACAAGCGAACCTGGCAAACCATCAAAGCTCGATTCACTATACGATCCGAGTGGCATCTATGCGTTGATTCATGAAATTGCGCGTTACACAAGCCTGGAGCTTCGGCGCGACGAGTTTCAGTCTTACGATCATGACCCACTAGACACGATCAAGGAAGATGGAAATGAAATTCTCGATCCTAGCCTTGTGACGGGCACGGACGAGGAGGAACTACGTGATCGCCAGCTTGATTCTGTAGTGGCGTCAAGACGTCTTACCGAAGCTGTCATAAAACTATTGGCGGTCGAACCTTCTGATCCAGTTCGCGGTCAAGAACAAACGAAACTACACAACACCGGAGAATCAATGTTGCCCGAAAAATCGATCGGAGTCATGCAGCTGGACGCCATGATAACCCTCGTGCCAAAGTCGGAAGAAACGAAGCGGGAGCATCAGGAACTGACGCTTCAGATACTTGCTGAGCGCGCATCCCAAAAGGCAAAGCGCACCGGTCAACCTGCGAATTTGGGACCTGACCACAAAGAACTCCGGCATATCTGCGATACGCTCGGAATGCAGCGCAATAATTTTGCGGCGTGTCTGGGTATCGGGGTCCCTGCCCTTTCATCGTACATCTACGGGAAAACCCAAGGTGTCCCAGAGGAGGTGATGAAGAAAGCTCGTGAACTACTAGCAAACGGTGAAAGCGTCGAAGAGCATTGGATGACTGAAGCATCCATGAGTGTCATCGCAAGGAAGTGGGCGAAAGAGCTGAATGTTGAATTCGAAAAGGGGTCAACGGCCGGGGTTCATGACATGGCGGCATTGCTTGGCGTCCAGCCTATGACAATCGACCGCTGGTTGAAGGACCAAACCAAACCGAATATGACAAGTCTGCTGCGCTATGATCGACAAGTACGTCTTTATGTCAGCCGTCAGGAGAGCATGTTCAAACAGAACACGCAGCAAAGCGTGCGGACAAATCAATAACGAATCCCGCTGAAAAAAAAGCCGCCGAAAATTTCGGCGGCTTTTTTTATGCTAGGCAGTTCACCCTTTCACGTATCGTATCTAGGCGAGCTTCAGCAGAATTTTCGACGCTCCCCTGTCCTTCCAAAAACATCTTTCTCGCATGTTCGCGAATTCCCGAGAACGTCGCATATCTTTGACACTCACTAGTTAGCTCAACTGAGCTAAAGCAGAAGTTTTCTACCTCACTTAGCTGATCGACGAGACGAGCGTCAATTTTTCGCTTTCCGAAATCATCATGCGCCTGTAAGGCACGAAAGATAGTCGAAAACTCATCATCCTTCGCAGGGAAGGTGCCAATAGGATACAGCTCGTACTCACGGTTGGTACCCAAGAGATTGCTCCTACTCTCGGCATCGTAAATGAATACTTTCGAGATGGCGCCCGCCATACCCGCAAGTCTTGTGCACCACTCGTTCGTCTGATCAAGGACGACAATCATTGCGCGAACCTTTGTCATGCAAACCTCCGTGTTTATCTATATGAACGTGATGTTAAACACGCTAACGGAAAGTTAGAGAACCGTGATCGACATATCAGGCATATGACAACTTCTTAGGAGCATTATGAACATTCATATCGTCAGCGGCACAAAGTTCTCCGTTCCCAACGAAGCTCTTTTCGTGGACGTCAGTCGACAGAGCAAGCAATGGGGTTCGCAGCTGCATCCAGATAACCTCCAGCCGGCCCGTTCAATCTCGGGCATACGAGCAAGGTCTCTTACAAATCTGTGGCAGTACAGCCAGGTCTACCCCACTTTCTTCGATCAAAATGAGTTGATGCCAACTCCTGAATACTTCGATTGGGCAAAGCAAGGTTTTGTTGCCGCGAAACCCGATCCGGCGCCTTGCGGGAAGGGAGCTTTACCATTGCTAACTTGGTGGAGCGATACAGCACATTCGCCTCGATACGCCTGGCGTAACATCTATATTCCTGAGTATGCAGACGCAGCCGCTCGCACTGAGGCGTTCACTCAACTACAGATGGCAAGTCGCGCACGGCCCATTGTAATAAGGACGGATCGGGCTTTCTATTGCGAAGACGGTGAACTCAGGATCGAAGAACTTCTGGAAAAGGATCTACTGCGGGACCACGGACTAGTCCTTGCTGCCATGCTTCAGCATGGTAGCAAGTCCTGTCTTGACGTACTGCTGTGTTGAAATTAGTCGAGGCCATGCAACTTGCATGGCCTCTTCGTCTTACTACTCCAAGTCTGACATCTCACTGGGCTAAGAAAACCATCAACGGGTTCATGCCCATTAAACTTGGAGTAACACCATGTCCACCAACCACGATAAGTCTAAGGTTGCGAAGGCTGTAGTCCATTTCGCCGGTCACACGGCTGCCGGAGCCATCATCTTCGCGATTATCGCCTTCGTGACGGTCGTTTTGTCCGGAATCATCTATGCATGCGCAGCGCTCCCCTGGATGTCCAAATTTTCTTTGGACGTTTTGGAAGTGCTTGAACATGCTATGATGATTGGTGACGCGATTCTCTTCGCTTGCCATTTGCTAGTGGGAGCTTATCGTTCAATTGTCGAATTGAAGGAGGATTGAATGAAACCTGCGACTATGTTCAGTGAATTTGTGCTGGCTGCAAAGCAAGCACCGCAACTCTATTTCGCCCCCCTCGTGGGTGCATATAAGGCCTTAATTAAAGCGGCTCAAAGCCGTCCTGATACGCATCAGTCGCAACCTCAATCTGAGTAGATTCTTCAAAAGAAGAATATTACCCGCCGAGCCCCGTCTTTATGACGGGGCTTTTTCTTTGTAGGCGCATAGCAGGAATCAGAAACCAAAAAAAGAACCCGGATCAAGAAGATCCGGGTGAAACAACTAAGCAAAAGCGGCCTCATTTACCACACGGCCGGCCAGAAGCGCGAATTCACGAACTTGGAGCGCTGGAAGGTGCACTTGCTGCTCCAAAATGAATTCAGCCAACTCTGCGAGGGCTAGCGCCGGCGAAAAGGTACTCCTGACGCCACGCTTGTCCTCGAATTGCAGCAGGTGACCGTCATCCGCGTGACCAGGCTGAATACCATCAAACCATCCTGACCGGGTACGCAGGAGAAGGTCGAAGTATTCCGCATAGACTCGCAGCCGATACTCTGGACTGTGATTCGCTTTTGCCGTACCGGATGGAACTAAGGTAACAGGCAGAAGCCTCAATGCTTTTGCTACAACTGCATCCATTGCTTCATTCTCGCTTAACAGCGAGAGTGCTGCCGAGAACTCTCCTTGTAAGGGAGCCTCCAGGGTGCGAGTATCGATTACTCGCTGGACGGTGATATCACCGCCATCCACAGAGTAACGCTGTCGCGCTAGCGTCTGTGTCATGGCTTCGATAGCTGTACGTGCCCTCATGGTGTCAGAATAGAGCCTGCCGCCAGGATATCGTCCTTCAACGGCAAACTCAATTTTGGAAGTATCAGAAAGATTTTTTGCAGTCGCCGACATGTGATTCCCCAAGTAAGAAGTGGTGAGCGCTGGGCTCTTCAGATATACCGTCTGAGATGACCATCATGGAGTTATATTCGGAGGCTGCTATTCACTCTCGACCATCTACGGGGCGGGAGTTAAAATTGCCGTATGGAAAAAATAAGTGACTGACCGAACTGCTCTCAATCTTTTTTTCGCGACCGCCAAGTCGGCAATGCCGACGATCCCCAAGATCTCACTTGAGGTGATGCGCTTGTGTCGTCAGTCGACTGTGGACCGCGAACGTATAGTAGAAGCCTTGGTGAAAGATCAGGCGTTGGCATTGAAAGTCCTCCGGATCGCAAACTCGGCTTTTTTTGGCTATAAGGGTACCGTTACAAGCGTGGATGCTGCAGTTGTTGTCGTAGGAATCCATACTGTGCGTACAACCGCAGTTTCGGAAGGGATGATTAGAGCGTTCCCTACCGTTCCCCACCTGGACTTCGCCAGTTATTGGCAGCACGCGCTTCTGACTGCATCACTGGCAGAACAATTGGGAAGAACGCTGGGAGTTGATCCCGACGAAGCAAGTACGGCCGGACTGCTTCACGGTGTTGGTGTTTTGCTTCTACATCTTTGGCGTCCGGATGCTGCGGGTGAAATTGTCCGCGAAGTGCCACCATTGGCTTTTGGCGAAAGGGCTCAGAGAGAACGTGAATTGTTGGGATTTGATGCTAACGATGTCGCCGAGGAGCTAGTGCGCCGGTGGGAGCTGCCGCTAAGTTTAGCGCCGCGCGGAGGCTCGAATAATTTCGACAATGAGGCTGACGTTGTTAAAATAGCATCCAAAATTGCAACCGAGCTAGTAACGGGACGTGTTACCGAGGGAGAGATAACCAAGCCTTTCGCAATCTCCCCGTCACACTTTCAAAGAATGTGCGAGGTGGCGCGAGCGTATGCTTCCGCGATCGCAATTAGCTAAAAAGGGAATCCTACGTGCTTGGGGAACGCCTCTATCAAAAGATCCTGGACCGACAGGACGAAACGAAACTTGATGCCGATGCCGTTGCACAAAAGTGCCTGTTCACCGATGAAGAGGAACTAGCATTTTGCTTTGGCGATTTGCCTGGTGCCGCGCCGACTAACCTACACGAGCATCTAACGAGAAGGAGATTGCTGGCCATTGCGAAGTTCGTAAAGCTGCCGGTTTTCACAATTTTTGTGCTCGCTGACGGTATTCATCCCGCAGATGTGTTTATCCCTGAGGACCTGCCGCGCGATGAAGCCCTTGGCTTGATGGCTGCTGCGATCACGGACATTATGAGATCCCCGATCGCTGGTGCGTCTCATTTCATAATCGAACAATACGTAAAAGCCTCCTTCGCCAGATCCCTGAATGAGGCGTGCGTCAAAAATCACCAGAACTACCATTTGCTACTGGGCTGGAGAAATGGCACGATACCGCCAGAGCTTAAGCATCTTGAGCTTATTCGAGAACTCGCGTCAGTGTGTGAAATGATGCCAACACTGGTAATGGCTGGCTTAGGTTTGATTAGAGAGGCGGATTTCACACATGAAGGTCGCAAGTGGGATGTCCGTCTCCAGCTCGAAATAGCAACGACAGTAAAGCCTTGGTGATATGAATTTCGACGACGGAACGTACCAAACCTTAGCGACCATTCTGGGTTATCAGCCGGGCGAATGCGCCCTTTCCGCTCTCTTGGCGGTCGATAGGAGGACCATAGAGCTTGCCATCACTGCGTCTCGTGGTGGCAACCTGAAAGCTAACCAATATCTCCGAAACATATTCTTCCTGCGCACACAAGCGGGGGAAACAGTTTTGGAGCAAGCAGGCTTAGGAGATTGCCCCTTGAGTTTGTTGATCGGCGCAGTCCGCAAGACTGGACAGGTATTTTTTGAATATCTTTTGCCTGCTGCCCTTGGTTCCGAAAATCATCGAAAAAAATTGCACGAGCTTACTGCAGAGCAGCACATTCCAGCTGTGGAGCCCCCGGCAAAAACCTTCGAGTCGGTGCACGTTTACGGTGCCCAGGCTGCAGCGTGTTTTGCGCAAGATCAGACGAGCGCTGGGTACCACACAATCCGTATCGAGGTGGCCCAAAAGAAGCAAGGCCACTTCGATTGGAAAAATAAAATAGCTATTCAACTTTCCGCCGGCGAGCTCACGCAAGTGTACGCTTGCTTAACGCTTTACCTACCCAAAGCACATGGCCTTGGGCACGGACGAAACAGAGAAAAGAAGTTTAGCTTTGAAAGACAATCGCAAAAAATTTACCTCAACGTCACTGCCGGTCGACACGCAGCGGGGGTCCCTATTACAGCTGGTGATCTTCATCCGGTGCGTGCGCTGTTTTTGAGGCAGCTTGTCGAAAACTCCCCCCACCTGCGAGCCAGTGATATAGACGATTCGGTACGGGCAAGTGCCGCACTTGCAGCGGCCTAGCTAACGGAAAGTTGGCCTTTACTGAAAGCGAATTCGAGCAACTGTTCTGGTGTGGGTGGCGGGACCTCCTTTTGAAAAACGAGATCAGCGATTGTCTGCTGGGCAATTTTGTTGTTAAAACCGTTCTTCTGGTAAAGCTTAAAAGCAGCGCCAGACGTTATAAACGCTTCACCAAGGTCATCAATTATTTGCTTTTTCTTTTCGGGAGTCTGCTGATTGAACATTTCCAGGATCTCGGCCCGCTTTTCCGTTTCCCACTGAGCTTGTAGATTAGACAGGAACGCGTTTGCGTTCACAGCAGCGGGCTTAGCGGCAGGGATATCCTCTTTGACCTCAGTTCCAATCGCGGGCTTTGTTTGCCTGGTAAAGGTTGACTTCGCGTAGTTGCCTTCCACACATGACATGTAAAAATTTTTGGGATTAGCAATAGGCTCGGCACTCTTTTGCCTAGAACGCCTTAGAGTGTAGTCATATTGCGCTAGCAAGTACTCTTCTGCATGTGCAAATGCTAGTTTCTCGACCTCCTCATCGGTCAAACCGAACGTAGTCAGCTTCTTTTTCAAGTCGTCACTTACGATGGCTTGCTCGCCGTTCAGATCCATGGCTGATTGCTTGTTCTCTTTCAAGACGAACCATAGTTTATCCATTTTACGGTTTCGCTTGCTCAAGTGAGGAATAGTCTGAAAGCGTTTCTCGATCTGGTTTACCTGGGCAACGGCCCTGGTGAGAGTTTTGTTGAAGTCTCTAAATTCTTTATGTGGAGTTTTCGAGCCGGAAAGGAGTGTGCTCCAAAACTCCCAGCTTTCATGGAAAGTTTCGTTGGTCGGACTACCCCAAAATCGAGACACCGACTCCCACAATTTAAGGGCTGAAAAACTCGTAAATTGGTGCTGCATCGCTATCGAGATGCGATTGTAGACTTCAGGTTCCAATATCCTCGTGGACAACTGAGGAGGAAAGGAGAACGTTATAGTCTGTTCGCTTTCCGCAATGTAGACCTCGGCAATTAGGTTCGCGATGCCCCAGTCATTCTTCTTCGCCTTTGGTGCGGTTCGGTAGTCGAATTCCACCTGAGTACGTGTTAAGCCCCGTGCGGTATCCTTCAAATATTCGCGACTATGCGACGTGGTGTGGCCCACCAGTTTTTCGAATTCCGAAATGGGTACAGTGTATGTGAGCGAGTCAGGATTCTCTAGACGATGTTTTTGCGCAATGTGGAGCATCGCGTTATACGCTTTCAACTGCAAGAACGAAAACTCACCTACTTCAGCTGTGTTTCTGACAAAAATAGTCTCCGGTGCCTTCCTAACCTCGATTGCTGTGCCTGCTGAGGGAAGAGAATCTTTGACGATGACGCGTGTAAGCTTTTCTTTCGGTGCGGAGACAGCCGAGGTTCTGCGCGGCGCCCGCTTCCTCTTAACCGGATTTTCGCTAGGCGTGGAAATTTCCGAGCCGTCTTTGTCGATCAATGTTGTCATAGCGAATTGTGCCACGCGTTAATTTGGATGGCACATTACGGCGTAAACACAATGTTCGTCAATCAGATTTCGGTGCCATTGTCAGGCTAAATGTGCCAACGTTAGGCGAGATCTTCGGTTTCTAGTTTTTTAAGGGGTTCAGCAATGTTTACAAAAAACAGTACTGTTGTGTTTACATCGTAAACCCCTTGTAAACCTTGTGGATAACAAAAAGCATTTAAAAACAATGGTTTAGCTATTGTTTGTGTGCCAACGATCGTGGTTTATGTGAACAAGCTAGATGTTATTTGTGCAGCATTTAGAGTGGTTTTGTGATCACCCTAGTGAGTTGTGCACAAGCTAGGTTTTACACGTGCCATCTTCAGGTCTTTGATCTCGATTGTGCCGTCTTTAGTCATTTACTCTCCTAATAATGGCACAAGAGGGAAAAGTCCTTATAAAACAAAACGTTATAAACGCGACGATCCGTTTGGAAATCACGAGTGCTCGACGCCGGTATTTCTAAGCTTGGCACTGATTGGTACTAAATATGGCACATTTCGAGGCAGCAACTGCGATATTTGCCAAGTGGGGGTGGTTTTTCGGGCGATGGTCTGCGTTCCCCATTTGGCGGGGATGTCGTTGTGGTTTCACCGTGAAAACAACGTATTGCGCATTAAATCCGTGTCCGAAATTTGGGCATATATACCGTGTTTACCTAACGATGGCACATTTCACCTCGCTCGCCCCCGCTTTTCTCCAAGCCTGCCCACTAAAGATGGCACATTTGAAAATGTCGTGTATCGGGTTCGTTGCCGCGCAGATGAGTGTCGCTGTGAACCCTTCACGTTCTTTGGTCAGCGTGGAGCATGTGCAAGCAACCGTGACATATCCGACATGTCGACCGGCTGACCGTAAAGGTAGCCTTGGATATAGTCACAGCCATACGAAGTCAATAAGTCGGCCTGCTCGATAGTTTCGACGCCCTCCGCTACCACTCGAAGGCCTAGGTCTTGTGCCATTGCGATGATCGCCTTCGCGACGTGTTGGCGTTGGTGGCTGTGATGGAGGTCGTGGATAAACGTGTGATCGATTTTTACGGTATTGAGCGGGAATTTGGTCAGATATGACAGTGATGAGCATCCCGTGCCGAAGTCGTCTAAGGACAGAGAGACTCGCATCTCCTGCAGGTCGCGAATGGTCTCCATTGCGCTGTCGTCGTCACCAATCAAAAGCTGTTCTGTTATCTCTAGTTCGAGAAGTTCCGGGGCCAATTTAGACACCTCCAGAGCGCTGTGTACAGACTCTATGAAGCCTTGATCTTTGAACTGTCTCGCGCTGATGTTGACGGAAACCGCAATGGGCTCGGATGACTGCTCTGCCCAAGTCGCAGCCGCCTTGCATGCCTCATGTATGATCCAGTCCCCAAGACGGGTGATAAAACCACTCTGTTCCGCAACTTCGATGAAGCTATTCGGTGGGACCTGGCCCAACTGGTGGCTTTGCCACCGCGCTAGTGCCTCTGCTTTTACGATCGTTCCTGTCCTAGGATCTCGTATTGGTTGGTACGCAAGTGACATTTCGCCTGCTTCAATCGCCATAGGAAGCAACTCACCGATGCGGACTAGCTCGCGTACTCGCGAATCCATCTCGGCGTCGAAGAAGCGGAAGGAGCTACCAGGGATTCTCTTCGCATCAAATAGGGCAGCTTCGGCATTTCCGATCAGAGTATCAGGGTCAACTGTGTCATCCGGGAACACAGCTATTCCGATCGCCAGCGTTGAACTTACCGCTCGCCCTGAGAGGTTAAATGCCTCACCGATAGCCTTGATGATCCGATCACACAACAATCTACATTCGACCGGGTTGGTGATTTCCGAAACTACCACTCCGAACTTAGCTCCGGCGATACGCGCTACTGTATCGCTCTCCCTTACTACTAGGCTCAGTCTCTGGCCTATGGCGGAGAGCAACGCGTCGCCATTTTGCATACCGTAGACGTCAGTTATCCGGCCAAAGTGATTAACCTCCAAAATCAGAACAGCACAAAGCTTTCCTGAACGTTGATTGCGTCCTAGAGCATTTGCGAGCCGATCCATGAATAGGCGCCGGTTCGGGAGACTTGTTACATCGTCGATCGTAGCTTGGAGCGTTAATTGTCGTTCGTATTGCTTACGTGCGGAAACGTCGACGATTTGCCCCAGTATGCAATACTTTTTGTCGAGAATAATATTGTTAAGTTTATATTCGACGGGGATAAGATTCCCGTCCGGCTTCATGATTTCGGCCTCCAATACGTAAGGTCGGGAGTTGACCTTCAGTGCCTCTCGATTGGAATTGGCGACCATGTCAGCATTCACGCTACGGTTGACATCATGAAATAGCCTTCCTATCGCCGCCGCTTTTGAATTTAGGCCAAAGAACGTCGTGAAGCGCTCGTTCACGATCACAAGTTCACCATCTACAGTCCGAACATACAATGGGTCGCGTAACTGATCCAAAACCTTATTGAAGCGTCGCTCACTTTCAAGCGTTATTGTCGAGCGAGCTGATAAGCGTTTCAGATGGCGATCAATCGTCACGAGAAGGAGGATAATGCAGAGCGCCGATAAATTGCCGAATATCAGCGTTCGAATAGCGCTACTGCGCCATTTGTCCGTTAGCACGTGCTGAGCCACGCCTACAGCTATCCAGAGGGGAAAATGGCTAAGCTCTTTAGTGGCGATGTACTGGCTTTGGCCATCAACTGGATTCGTAAGCAATTGTGGTTTCGTCGCGGCGCTGATGCGGTTCTGAAATAGGGGCTCGTCGACATATTTGCGAAAGTATGAGATGGGCGCAACGTTCGGAAAGCGAGCAAGTAGCGCTCCGTCGTACCGCGAGAAGATTTCCGCCGTAACGCCTTCTTCCTTGGAGGCTTCTTGCGCAACGGAGGCAAATTTTTGTAGATTTATTGGGGCAATGAGGGCACCAATAAGCCGGCCTGATCTCGTCCGGACAGGGCTTGCGGCATAAATCTGAATTGAGTCATCGTTGAGGCTCTGAATTGGGCCAATGGCGATGAATGGGCGCTCTGGATGAGCGGCCAGGGCCTTGATAGCCACGTTATATGGCTGGAACGTGGAGGGGAGCAATTCCGAACCGGTGTGAGTCACCAGTTCTCCGCTGGCATCTATCAAAGAGAGCGAGGAGACAGGTGTGCCAACGAGAATCGCACGCAGAGCGTCTTTCGTCGAGGAAGATAAAGACCTTTCTTGTTGTGAAGAATCTTCGACTATAGTGACAGCTGCTGTTAAAACGTCATTTACGCTATCCAAGTAAGTGCTTAACTGCGCGGCCGAAGCTTCAGCGACCATACGCAATTCTCGTTCGCTTTCGAGCTGGATCTGAGATTTGTCCGATATAAGATCATAGAGGACGAGGACAGTGACTAGCCCAATCAGTATTGTGCCAACGGCTAATAGCGGTCGGAACGAAGAGATGCTCTTGCGTCCCGCAGATTTCATTACATTTTTCATCAATCTTGGGTGACTGCGAGTTAGTTGGATTTGTTTGCGGCTTTGCAAAGCGCGTACTCATCAAGTGTCAATCCATGGCCTAAGCGCGTGCGTCTTTTGCAGTACCAAATTCTCAAAAAACTCAGGTGCACTTAGCGGTTTGCCGAAATAAGAGCCTGTTGCAAAGTGAAGTCCCAAGTTGCATAGCGTATCGTGCACATCCTGGCCTCGTATCCCGTCTATACCGAGCTCCATGTTCAGCGTTCGACAGGCCGCCGAACATGCGGTGATCATGGCAAAATCCTCTGGCGCGATCGAATCATCAGCAATCAGCGACCAGTCAAGAATTAGCCCATCCAGTCCCAGTTCTGAAATGAGCGTGAGGGAGGCCAGGCCGGTACCGAATTCGCCCAAGTAGAGTTTTGCACCCACGCGCTTGATGTGCGCTATTGCTTCGGAAATTCCAGATTTATGTTCGGTGGCCTCTAGTTCTGAGATAACCAGCGCAAGCTTGGTGTCACGAGATAGCTTCGAGACGGCGTCGGAGACGGTTTTGCTGAATTCGGGTTTAAAAAGGGACGATGCAGTAACCTGGATGAAAAAGGTGGAGGGCAGGGTACTTTCGTTAAGAATGTCTTGCGCGACAGTGTCTACGACTTGTTGGTCTGAAAATAAAGTAATGTTTGCTTCGTGCAGTAGTGGCAAGAGTTCGGTGACAGCTCTTAGCTGTCCGTCGATTGTCGCTGAAGCCACCGCATAGGCACCTATCGAGTCTTCAGAACCAAGTCTAACTACAGGCCTATAGGTAACGCGAATCCCATGCGTCTTGAGTGAATGTTCAAGGTCGGCAGTAGCCTTGTGGAGGCGCATTATCTGGTTTGTCACAGCGCGGTTGTAGAAGCTAACACGCAATGTAGAGTCGGTATTGTTTATGGCGTCGTTGGCTTCCCTAATTAAGGTTAGAGCGTCGGATCCGTCGATCGGGTACAGGGCTATACCAACTCGACATCTGACGGTGATCTCTGACCCATCAATTATGAATGGTGTGTCGTAAGCGGTCAGGAATTCGGTGGCCAAGCCAACCAAATCTATTGGCTCGTCAACCTTGCGAAAAACGATATAAAACTTCCCTGGGCCGTCCGCGGCCAAAGAATAGACATCAGCGATTATGGCTTTCAGCCTGTCGGAGATAAGCGCAGGCAATATGTCTGCAGCAAGCGGATCTGCAGTTATTGGCAGGTGCAATGCCATCACAGCGAGCACGGAGTCTTCGCGTAAAACAATCGGGAGGGCTAAGTTAAGGCGATCCACAAAAGTGTGCAACGTAGGCAGATTAGTCGCTGGGTCAAGATTAGCTGCTTGCGCCAAGCTCTCCGCGTATTTCACATGAATCGTGTTGTCCCTGAAAGACGCTACGTAGCCTCCAGCTGGATCTTCAGCAATGCGCTCGACGCGCATTTCAAAATGTCTCTGTTCCCCACTCTCTGCCAGTGCTGTGCCGGTGCGATCGACGGCGCCAAGATGCGGATCTTCCAATTGGCGGATAGCGGGCAGAAGTTGCGCTAGGATCGGAGCGGGCAGGGCGGACGCTATGGTTTGGCCAGTAAGCCCTGGAACATTACGAATACCCAAGGCATCGGCCTCGGGTACGCTGGCGAAGAGGATTTGGCCGTAATGATCGAGGATGAGAATATTGTCTGCCAAGCGTGACAATATGGTCGAAAGCCTTTCCTCTGCCGTCACTGCCAGTAATGACGATGATACTTGGCTGAGTAGTTGCCGGCGCAGGTAAATTATGAGAGCCCATAGTGCGGATATAGAGAATGCTCCGAGCAGAACCACGACAATCATCTTTCTGCGCAGTCGATCATTGGCCTCAGTGGGATCAATATCGGCACTGATCAGCAACGTACTGCCTGCGACGCTGTTGATTGTCGAAAGCGATTTAGGGAAAAAGAGTCGATACTGTTCCGGAGTCAACGACTCGCTTCCAAATACCCAAGTTTCCAGCGCTGCAGAACGCAGTTTGTCTTGGTCAAGTTCGACGTTATCAGGATAAGTGGTGAGAACACGGCCGCTGCCATCAAGTATTGCCAATCGGTATTTCGGTCCACCAGCGTTGAATGCCGCCATTGTGCGTTCGATCGAGCGAATATCAATCCAGGTTGTGATCAACCAAGAATAGTGCCCTTGTGCGTCCAGAGCCGCCTCGGAGGTGCTGAGGTGGTCCGCAATGGCCGCCTGGCCTTCAAAGTATTTCCTGGCGCCGGGCTGAAGCAAAATAAGGCTCGGCGAGCGGGGCTTTGTCGCGTCCAACGGAATACCAGCCTGTCCAATGAGTCGACCTGCAGCATCGTAAACAAAGAGGGCGGAGACGTCGGATGCAGCAAGATGGCTGTTCAGAACCTGAAGCTCCGAAGCGCTGATGTCCTTTCCTTGCTCATTGCGCCACAGCGCGAGTGTTTTCGCTGTTTCATCAATGACAACGCGATCGCTTCGGAGAACGACGCTTAATTGCCGGCTCACTGTTTGTGAGACCAAGCGGAGTTCTCGATTCAGTCTGTCTAGCTCATCACTCTTTGCAGCGCTCAGTTGCATAGCGACGATAGCAATCATGACAACGGTTGCAAGGGCACCGAGAATGGGGAGCAAACGGGTGAGGCTTGCGCCGGGCGTAGTTTCTATTGGCTGGATGGTCACAAAAGTTTGCTTTTCGTAGCGACCACTCGCAAGTGGTACAAAGACAGGATGGCAGTATTATACGAACCAGCGGCTTAAGCTAATCTGCAAAAAAAGAACGTCCTTGGCCGATTTACGGCCAAGGACGGTGTGAGTTTAATCAAGATAGTGCAGAGGCGTTGCGTCGACGGGTTGCGAAGGTGCCTCGTGGACGCGTGACTGTCCTTTGACTGGTTGAGTTTCCGGGCGCTGCTGCTTCTCTGATACGGTTACCGAAATCCACTGGCTGTTCCCATCCGTCTTTTTCCAGCCTGCGAACTTGAATTCCCAGTCAAAACCGAAGGCTCCAGTGTAGTCCGGGTCCGTAAGGGCTTGTTTATCGACATTCGGAAATAGTGTGGCGGGGATTCCACCAACGGAGAACGAGTAATAGTTGCCTTTATCCCCACTGCGTTGCCACCCAGCAATGTCCAGCTGAACTGTGCGCTGGCGCCCACCTACTTTTTCGCCTTCTAGCTTGAGCTGTCCGGCTAGTTGGGGAGGATTGGTTTTCTGCGGATCCGGGATGGGCACGATGCGGATAGATCCCCAGGCTTTAACAAAAGGAATATTCAAAGTAAGGGCTTTGTGATCTTTCATTAATTTCTCCAAGAGGTTTGTATGCCTCCGGGATGTCAAACTTCGAATTAGATTATTTGCCGGGTGGTCGTTACGCCGCGTACGCTGAGCGAATTTTGGTAGTGGTATGTGGAGTGGGCCAGATGCTCGGCGCCGCGATTTCACGGTGAAATTAACTTTGCGTGTTGAGCGTGTTTTCCGGGGCGGTTATGGCATCGCGAATTGGTTGTCGTGCCACTGTCTCGGAAGAGGTCAGAGAATAATTTCTGTGATCGAAGGTGTCAGCACAATCAGGCTGTAGATGCCACACCGAACCTTTGGGGGGGCGCAGGGTTAGCAAACTGAATGGGACAACAGCATAGAAGCGGCAAAACATTGGAACTTGGCTATTGTCCGTGATGGACGAACTGATTTCACGGTGAAATCGGGGTGCCGCTGCTTCCTGTTGTGTCGATTTCACCGTGAAATCATTTCTGGGCGGACGATTTTACCTATGGCCGCACCTGAGGGCTTCGTGCGTACTCTCGCTTGTTCAGCTTGCCGCAAAAAATCACGCGGGGGAGGGTGGTTTCACGGTGAAATCAACTCGCGCCGGTAGCTGCTAGCATCGCTAGTGGCCTGCCGGCAGAGGTGATTTCACGGTGAAATTAGTCGGTGGACGATTTGTCCGACGCGGAATCGAGTGTCTGGTCCTTGAGCAACATGAGTACCAAATCTCGAATTTTTGCTGGATCCACGCCATTGGCGCAATTCATAACAAGCTTTTTCCCCTCGATCTTTACGCTACCGACATTCATTCCAGACATCGCCAGCGGAACTGTCACGGCTGGTGCCTTGGGGTCCTTCTTTTTGTTGATGGCATTATCCAGCCATTGACTCGCTTGCTCCTGTGACTGACCGTCAACTATCCGCTGGACTGCCTCGATAACTTGAGTCGCATAACCCTGCTCGGTATAAGAGCCGAACTTGCTTGACACACGAGTCCCTATCAGCCTTGGATTAGATTCAAGCAGCTTAATTACCGAATCCGGGAGCTTGAAATAGGCCAGGCAGCGAGTAATCGTCGACTGACTGCGGCCGACGCGTGCGGCCAGGGTCTCCTGATCTGGAACTAAGCCGTCGTCCAGTAGCTTCTTGAATTTTCTGCCAGATTCAAAGTCGCTGAGGTCGTCGCGCGAATTGTCTGACAGTGCCAGAATCGCAGCCTGTTCGTCAGTGAGCTCACGAACAAAGGCCGGAATCTCGACCTTGTTCAGAAGTTTGAAGGCTCGCCAGCGGCGTTCGCCACCCACAAGCTCAAATTTTCCGTTTGGTAGCTTGCGGACGATGATCGGGTTCACCAGGCCATCGCTGCTAATCGAGAGACCCAAAGCAGCGAGCGACTCCATGTCGAAAGTCAGGCGCGGTTGGAAGGGGCTGACTACCACATCGGCAACTGGAATCAGAACGACCTTCTCCAGGACCATCTCGTTCACGGCGGAACCAACAGCGTCTGCCGCGGGGGTGAGCTGGGGTAGTTCATCAGTCTCTGCAGGGGAGGGGAGGGGAGCAGTACGCTTTTGAGGCATTTTGGCGAAGTGGCCTGATAGCCCGGACTTCGGTGCGGGAGCAGGGTGGGTCGCTGGCTTAACGCCTCCTGGCACTGCTTCTGGCAGCGGCATCCTCTTAGACATTATTACCTCCGCGGAATCGTTCGACCAAAAGCTGAGCAATCGGACTGAGATCGTCAGTTACAACTGGTTCCTTTGGCTTTTGAAGAGAAAGGGGCATGCGTTGCTTGGGGAAATCCTTCGTCATAGCACCCGACAAAGCTTCGGATTGGCGCACTTTAAGTTCGATGGCGTTATCACCGTAATTATCCCGAAGGCCTTGCATGACGGAAGCCGATCTCTTTGTGTTCGGCGAAAAGAACGTGGGCACAGCGATCACCTCAGGAAATGGCAATTCAGCTTCGTTCAATTCTGTAAGCGTCGTTGCGATGAAACTCATGCTTTTCGCCGACAGCGAATCCAGACGAATCGGAGAGATGCAGTAATCGGAAGCAACCAGCGCCGCACGAGATAGCACTGATGTCGCCGGTGCGTTGTCATACAGGATGATGTCGTATTGAGATAGGTCGAGATTAGTAGTGGGATTGTTACGCCCCTTTTCAATCCAAGATCTGATACGTTTGTCGCGATTATTCGCGTTCGCGAGCTGATAGAGAAGGCCAGCGAGAGTCACGTCGGCCGGAATGAGGTGCGGGCCGTATTCGCCAAACGGCTTCTTCACAACCTCGCTGAGCGGGCGCGGCGGGCGGGAATTCGGGAATTCGGGGAAGTGCATTAGATCTGCAAAGGTGTGAGTAATCAGATCTTCTTCCGCCAGGTGAAGCTCTTCCATGTTTTCCGCCGTAGCTTCTGGTTCATATCCGAACATAATTGTCGTGGATGCCTGGGGGTCGGCATCAATGACCAAAACGCGCAGACCGGCGAGCTGCCACAAAACTGCCATCTCCGTGGCCAAGGTGCTTTTACCGACCCCGCCCTTTGGCAGATAGATCGACACCGTAACAGGGTGCGGGAGACCTTTCAGTTTGCCAGTCGTCCGCAGGTGTGCAGCGAGTCGGAAGATATCAGCTGGAGTGAAGAGGCGCACTGCCACGGGGCCGTCTGCCCGCGCGACATCAGCAAGGACTCCTCCCGGCTCGGTCATACGACGCAGTACCTGGTCACTCAGCCCCATCATTTTGGCTACAACTGTGGTTCGGTGTACCAACTGCTGTGGCGCATCATTCGCTGCATCGTACTCGGATTCGACTACATTGGGCGCGTTCATAGATTTCCTTAAGTGGTGACGGATTGACTATCTCACTCAATGCAATAGGATGTCAATCAAAATATAGGATAAAACCTATCAGGAAGGAAAAAACCTATCAGGAAGGGAAAAAGCTATTAGAAACAGAAAAACCTATTAATGAAGCTATGAGTACGGAACAAGACCATCAGAAGAATAGTTGGCTATCAAATAGCGCGCGATCAAATTGGACATAATGTAATTTATGCGAACTCTGTAAGTAATTGATTTTAAAGGGGAAGGGGAAATTTGCGCGCGCAGGATACCTGGAAGTCATTCACCGAACCCTGCCAGTTTGTGCAAATTCCTCGTCTAAATATTGCGGTCCAAACCATTCCTGCGCACCCGCCTCATTCTCAATCAAGTAGTGCTCCACTATTTCTCCGTTGTCCAGGAGGCTTCTCGTGGCGACGATATGAAAATAGTCTCCTTCGGCCCCGAACTCGCCGATGTCGCACGTTGCCACGAACTCAGACCCTGGCGTAGCGTAATCGTGATGCCGCATGCCTCTTGATGGCAGGGTCGTAGGTGCGCCAGCTGCGGCCGGAGCGGTTGGTTCTTGGGACGGTTCTGCAGGTCCGTAGTGACTCTCGGAAGCCGACGTCTCCGTCTTCGCCTTGCTGTTCGCAATGCGCTCTTCGGAAAGCTCTCGATGCTCCCTTCTCCGGAGATGGGGCAACTTGGTGAGAGCGCGATTCCATTTGTCCGCGCGGTTTGGGTCGCCCGCGATGTTGGATAGCCAGACTGGTGACACGCCCCAATGGGCCGCCAGATTAACCATCGACCATCCTCTAGCCTTGATCACTCCGCGAAACTCGGTTGGCGAAAGCGGCTTGGATGCCCGCGCGATGCGTGTTTTAGTGGGCGGCATTTAGTTTAAGAAAAGGTTACCTAACCCACTGATTATAAAAGAAAAGAGAAGCTATTGGCCATTGCGGCAGGCGGATGCGACGCGTTTTTACCGGTTACCTCAAAGAAAGTATTTCCAAAAAACTAAATACAGGTAATAATGCCGCAATAATGGCGGTGTGCTTGGAGGGGTGTGGCAAATTATTCGATTTTCATGAGCCCTCCTCCCCTCTCCCTTGCGCGCCTGCCGTTCTGCTTGACCGGTGTCAGAGTCCTCAAACGAAATTCGGCCCGGCGGGCAGTTTGGGGGCGGGCATGTAATCGGATTTCACGGTGAAATCAACGGCAGATTGTTGCCAGAGTGGGATAGTCAAAAAACCACGTAGCTGGAGGTGAAGAAAATCAATTTCACTGTGAAATCGCTTGAGATGGTTGTGTGTGATTTCACTTTGAAATAGGCGACAAGAAGAGGGATCAATCCACGTAGTCTGGTTTTATCAATCGCCTGACGGGCGGGTGGGTGAAATCGCCTACATGTCCGATTTCACAGTGAAATCAACCGCGAATTGCTTCCGTAGAGGATCTCGCAACAAGCCAGGCTGCCGGAGAGCAAGTCACTTTCACAGTGAAAACCGTGAATACGGTTCTTTGGGATTTCACCGTGAAATTAGGGCGAAGACGTGTCAGTCGAGCCAATTTCATTTCACTATGAAATTGAGTTTTTCGTAGTTGAGAGTTGAAGGGAGTGCAGCGGTGAATTTTGAAAAGCCCAAATTGAAAGGGCGCCTCGCAATTAAAGACGTCGTAACACGGCTGTTCTATCGAGCCGGCGTTTACCCAAAGGTCGCCGCCGTGTCAGAACGCGTGAAGGCAGAGTACGACTTTACTCCGTCGGCTACCGTAGTCTTAGAGGTGCTCCAAGAGGTTTGGAAAGCAGAAAATGCTGCGAGCCAGGAGCCTACGGGGATACCACGCGATATTCAGTTGCAAGTAAGCGCACTTGTCCAATCAATTCGGGATCACGCGTTCGTTGATGTGGCCGGTGAGGTGTCTGATCTTCGCGCCTTGATTAGTCATCTGGAGGAGACAAACTCGAAGCTGAAATCATCGGTATCAAATGCAGAGAGTCGGGCCGAAGTTCTGCGAGCAGAACTCGACCAAGCTATCGCCGCGCGACAGAGCCTGGAAAGCGAACTTACTACTTGCCGATATAAGCATCGGGAACTCCAGGCGGAGGTGGATCGCCTGAAAGCGCATGAAGAGGAGATCTTTCGTGCGTCCTCCGAACGGCTCCTGGAAATACAACGTAATGCGGCAGCAAAGGTGGAGTCGCTTGAAGAGCGACTGCGCAAGGCTGATGAGGTTCGCTTGGCGGATGTGGCGAGAGAACGGGAGATTGTCGAGGCTACGCGCCGGCGATTGTATCTTGAGACAGACAAAATAAGGCAGACCAACAGCGCCGAGCTGATCAGAGCTAAAGAAGCACTAGAAGGAGCACAGCGCCATGTTGAAATCCTGACACGTCAAAACAATTCGCTTCGGGAAGCGAATGGTAATCTTCGGGACCGACTAGCCGAATATGACACCAAGGCGCCACGTGGCACCTGACCCAAATAATTGCAATAAGGCAACAAACGGAAGGAGGCGCGGCACTCTACTGTGCCGGCCTGGTGATAGCCCCCCCGCCCCTAGGAGCGCTCCGCTTTAATTGGGATGCCAACCATGCGCGTCCTTTCGTCTGCCTCCAACGTCGGAAGTTTTGCGGCCTGAATGAGTGCATACACATTGAGCGTTGAATCAAGGAGGCCCACGTCAGCTGTGAGTACGTAATTGTAACCGTCCTTAGTGCCACAGACCTCCAATTCACCCTTCTCAATGAGCGCCTGAATGTCCCTTATGCGAGACAAATGATCGTCTGAAACAGCCTTCTTTGCCCTCTGCTTTCGAGTATTGGCTGGCTTTGCCGCATAGACCTCAAGTATTTTCTTGGCATTGTCTAACGACGCCAGATTTGCTTGATCGCGCTCGATGTCTCTCTTGGTGCGTTGCTTTATTGGCCGTCCATCAGGAACCGCGATGCCAGGCAACGTGGCCTGTCCAGAGCGTTCGATCAGGGATATTGAGGGCTCTAGAGCGATTCCCGCCGGTGGAACGTCGGGAGTTAAAGGCGCGGAGGAAAGATTCGCCTCGTCTAAATCCATTTCCTCTTCCTCCTCTCCTTGGGGGGAACCAACTTGCGCCGTACTGCCTAGTACGTCAGCATCATCATCAAACTCGGGATCGTCGATATCCGGTAGCTCCTCAAAGCCATCCGCGAGCTCTTCGGCCATTGCTACGCTTTCGTTATCTCTCGACTCAGCGGAGACCGCAAATGTGCTCGGTGCCTGACTAGAATCGTCGTTTTCGACGGGTAGCTCCGCAACACTCTGGCTCCCCGGTACCAGTAACAGCGAATTCGCATCCGGTTGGGGAGGTTCCTGAATGTCGCCCAACGGTACCGACGTTGGACCATCATGACTCGCCGAATGTCTGAGTGCGGTGCCTTTCTTGGTCTCGGTTCGGCCCGCGATGGAAATAGATCTCGCAACCTCATCTCCGAATGCCCGTTCCACCAGGGCTCGCAGAGCGGCCGGATTGTCAATGGCGTCGTTGTGTGTGTAAACAGGGCGGTCAAAGACCATCTTTGAAGCGGAATTCGGCAGATCCACGAGTGAGCCTAATTCTGGAGCCTTCTTTGAGTTGGGGGTAATAATAATTGTGGTCTGCCAAGAAGCCAAATAGCGCGCGGCATCGCTCTGCTCCCAGAACGACACAGTAAACATGGGATAGTACCTGCCGAAGTCTATTCCGTTGTGTCGGTTATAGAGCAGGCCTTTTGATGACAGCGTCAAAATGAGGTCGCGAGTAACTCGGTATTTGCTGTCACCGGCTTCCATAGACTTATCAAGTTTCGCGAGAAGAAGTTTGCGTAGCTCCAGTTCCTTTATCACGATAAGCCCATCATGCTTCTGGCCGATCTTGAAAGATGGATCCTTGCTGCGATCGCCATTGATGCGGCCGAAGGTAGTAACGATTTCTACGAAGGCGTTGTATATCGCCTCAGATTCTTCTTCCGACAGTATGTCTGCGGTCGATCCGTTCACCAGGCCAGCTTCTTCGTAACCGGTCAGCCTATCGCACTGAATTAAAAATGCCATCAGCGCCATTGTACGGTCGTCAATAGCTTGGCCGTTGCCATCGACCGGGATATCAGCGGGATGATGATAATGCGCTATGGCCAAATTCAGGACGTTCCTATCGCGTTGCGTTAAAGCCCAATACTCGGGAATCCTAGCCAGGATTCTGGCGCCCAACGCATCATGGAATACCTTTCTATCGCCTGGCGTGTCGCCAGATGTTTCTTCTCGGGAGATTAGTGAACCCTCCGCGTCGAAGCTATAGGTTTCTAGTTTGCCTATGTCATGTGCCAAGCCGATGATTGGAATAAGAGGATCACTTGCATCGAATTCGAATTCCGGGTTCTTTTTTCCCAGAATAAGAAACGGTTGCTTTCCTTTGAAGTTGGAATAGAGGCCTTGATATTTCCAGGCCTGAGCGTCACGAAGACATGTCTCAGAAACAGCCAAACAGTGCTCCCAAAGTCTTCTACTACCGTGACCACCCCTCCGATGGGAAGCCGGCAGATTTCGATGCGCGGAATAAGTATCCAAAATTGCCAAGAACAATGCTCGATGATGAGGATGGTCGAGCGAAGGACCGTTAAGCCATTCCAGAATCCTCTTCTGAGTGATCGCAACGCGGCGCGAAGGAGAGCTTACGCGCTTTGGTGCGGGCTGCAGAATCGGGACAGACCCTAGCGTCGAGGAAACGCCGTTCCAGGCATTCCCTCCGGATCCTTGGTAGATGCGGCCGTAGGCCTGCAGACGTCGAAATAAAATAACCCATATTCCCACTATGCCCCCGCAAACTACTGCAGCAAGGACATAACGGAAGTTGAAAAATATATAGTCCAGATTTGCGTAAATGTCGAAGATGTCTCCGTTGAATTCGTAGATGGTCAGGACGCACCACCAAAAGATGACAACGGTTAATGTCGCTTTAACGATTGGATTTGAAGTCATTCGAACGTAGCGTCGGTGCGCAATGGAACTGGTTGAATATCTGAGCTTCGTGTCTTGCGATTATTCTGCTGGGCAGAATCAGAGTTGTTCTTGACCGCAGCCTTCACCGAATTACCGGGTACCAATACAGGCTCGCCGTTTTTGTCTTTGAAGAGCCCGTCGCAGCCAGAGCCGTCTTTCGCATACTTTGTACAAAGCCAGAAAAAGCCTGTTTTGTCCTTTCGCTCGCGCCTAACAAGTGACGACGAACATCGCGGGCAGGTAGTGGTTTGACGCAGAACTGGCTCACCGTCGGCATCGTCAAAAAGTGCTCTACAAGTCTGTTTGTCTGAGCAAGACCAGTAGAAGCGTTTGCTTTGAGCGAGGAAGCGCGATATCTGCCCGACGTTGCATTGAGGGCAGCTACGGGATTCCTTTGGGAGGACCGCCATTCCATCGAGATCTTGCAGAGTAGTCTGGCAATTTGCCTTGTCTGTACAGGCCCAGAACGCTCCGTTTGATCGAATTAATCGACGCATACCTTGACTACACTTTGGGCAGACGACCGGGTTACCTTTAGCGTCCAGCAAGGTAGGCAGAACCGGCTCCCCGTCTTTGTCTTCAAGGGTGGTCTTGCATACCTCTCGGTCAGAGCACCCCCAGAAGAATTTCTTATTTTTACCTAAGAAACGACTTATTTTCTCGCCGCAGTTTGGGCACTGTCGAGACGGAACCGGCATTACTGCTTTCCCGTTTAGATCTGGCAAAGATGTTTTACAGTTTTCGCGGTCTGAACATCCCCAGAAGAACCCCGCTTTTCCTTTGATTCTGCGCATGTGCTTCTGGCAAGAAGGACAATTCACGAGTTCGTTATCCGCGTCATAAGCGTCCCGCATCTCATCAAAGAAGAATGCTGCCTTATGCTCAGCATCAAGGCGCAAACATGCAACAAAATGCTTCGCCTTAGCAGACTTCGAGACGAACCCCTCAAGGTTCATGATCACTTTGTTGGTCAGTAGTTCTTCTGCCTCATCGCACTTCAACTCGCGGGAAGCTATCACTCGCGGTAAAAGCCAACCACAGCCTTGATCGCAAAGATAGTGTTTGACGTCCAAGCGCACTCTTCCTGCGCATTTTGGACAGGATGCGGACAAGTAGGTCGGAGCAATGCTGGCCGCGGCACGCTTGATCACTTCCAAAATTAACGCTGTAAATTGGTTGACTTGAACGTGGAATTCTTCCGGGGTCAATTCACCTTTCTCTATTTGACGGAGCTTATACTCCCATTCACCCGTCATCGAGGCGGACGCGAGCTCGCCGATGTCATGCGAGCGGAGGAAGGCCACCAGTTCAATCAATTTTTTTTGGGGAACCAGATCCATACCGCGCCGGCGAACGTACGGCTCTTTCGGGCGGCCAGAACGATCTTGGTCGGATAACAAGGATTCGATGATATTTGATCGAGTCGCTGGGGTACCCAATCCGCGCTCACTCATAGCGTCGCGGAGCTCCTCATCTTCCACAAACCTGCCTGCCCCCTCCATTGCCGAGAGAAGCGTGGCTTCAGTGTACCGTTTTGGCGGCTCAGTCGCGCGGTCTACCTTATCGAGCTTGAGTAGTGAAACGCGCTCTCCAGGATTCACCTTGGCGAGCCGTGTTTTCTCATTTGTATTTTCAGCCTTCGGCCATACCGCCAGCCACCCTGGTTCGGTCAAAACCCTACCCAGGCTTTTGAATCGCTGGTCCGCTAATACGGTGAATCTTGTGGTCACGTCATATCGAGCAGCAGGATGAAAGACCGCCAGAAAGCGCCGTGCAATCAGATCGTAAATTTTCTCTTCTTCTGCCGACAGGCCTACCGGAACTTTCTCAGTGGGGATAATCGCAAAGTGGTCCGTCACTTTTTCACTATTGAAGATGTAACGGTCCTCCTGAACCCAGTTGTTGTCCACAATACATTGCGCGATATTGCCGAGCGATCCTTGGCAAAGAGCAAGAACGGACGCACGGGCTGCCGAAACATAATCGTCGGGAAGAAATCGAGAATCCGTACGAGGGTAAGTAGTCGCCTTGTGTTTCTCGTACAGACTTTGTGCGATATCTAAAGTCTGCTTCGCGGTAAACTTCAGCAGCTGATTTGCGTCCCGCTGTAATGCGGACAGATCGTACAAATGCGGGGAGCGTTTCGTTTCCGGCTTAGAGATCTCTTCCACGGCCGAAGGTTGAGCTGTACGGCAGAGTGCTAGTATTTCCGCAGCCTTGGCTTGGTCGAAGATCCTAAATCTTCCCTCATCGTTCGACTGATCCTGTTCACTCGGATCCTTTGCGCTCGGCGGAATCCATTTGCCAACGTACTCGCCGTCTTGGCACTTGAATATGGCATGGAGCTCAGAGTACGGTATTGGCTTGAACGTAGCGATTTCGTGCTCGCGGTCGACCAAAATCCCACCTGTTGGAGTCAATACGCGTCCGACAGGCATTGTTTCAGTGTTCAAAGTCTTGCGTGCATTCAACTGGGTGATGCCCCGGCTTCCGTTAATGCCTACGATGTAGTCGCAGGTAGAGCGTGCATGTGCCGCGAGCCCGAGTCGATCATATTCTCGTGAGTCGCGTAAATTCTTCAATCCGTGCCTGATGGAATCCGGCGTCATGGACTGAAGCCAGAGCCGTTTGACGGGCTTAACGCAGCCGGCATGCTGATGAATCAATCGGAATATAAGCTCCCCTTCCCTCCCGGCGTCACAGGCATTGATGACATATGTGACGTCGGGCCGTTGCATCAAAGTGGAGAGCCGCTCGAAGGCGCGTTCGACATGCTCCTGAGCGATCACGCGTGTTGAAAGCGGCAAGGTGAGCACCGGAAGTGCTTCTAATGATTGCCCTCCTGACGCTAGTCCAGGAGAATATAGTTCAATCAGATGGCCAGCAGCGCAGCTGACGATGAAGGCGTCATTTTCGAATACGTTCTGCGCTACTTTTTTAAAGCCCCCGCCTATCACATTTGCGATGTCGACGGCCACCGATGGTTTCTCCGCGACGATTAAATATTTGCCCATACGTCTCAAAAAAAAGCCTCGAACACATAGTCGAGGCGAGATACTTAAATACTGATCTGTGGCCGCGTTCTGCTTAGGATGCGGTTGCCTTGGCAAACGCCGCCGCACGGTCTACGCTCTCAGCATCTCCTTCAGGAGCGTCTTTGGCAATTCGATTACGAGCTTTCTCAAGTGCGTCCTGATCGAGCAGGTCGTGAGCCCAGTCGGGAATCTGTTGGATCCGCGGATCATCAGGTAACACGAGGACAGGGAAGTCAGTAGCTTGGATGTAAGGGATACGGTGGATTTTTTGTTCCCCGCCTTTCTCCGGGTCCGGAGCGCCGATCGCCTTCGCATCGATCTTGAACTGACCGGTGACGGAAATGGGAAGCCCGCGCATAATGCGATCGGCCAGTGGCTTCAGGTTTCGTAAATACCAGCGGATGGTAATGCATTTGTCCGGATCGCCGTGTTGTCGGAGTAGAACGATGAGCCGATCATTCAAAGGCTGTCCTTCGGGTCCGGTGCGCTTTGTTTCGTAGGACTTTACATGCACGAAACCCGATACAACAACATTGTTGGTCGCGTTCGTGTTCGTCGCAAGACCTCGCCAGTCAATGTCATCGAGCTGAGTTTGGATCTGAACCTCTTTGGAAACTGTTTGTCCCAGGTCCTGAATCGCTTTCGGAATCCCGAGATCCTTGGCGTTCGGATGCGGCGCCTTTTTCCACGCTTCCTTCACGCGCTCCGACTGCTCGGGGGTGAAGTGCATGACATTGGGTTCGTCGAACGAGATTGCACGCATATATACGTGTCGTTCATCCTGGTCCGTGTCACCCTTGACGCGGCGCCCGAACACATGGCAAGTAGCCATGATGAAATCGCCTTCCTTGGCAGCTTTCGGGAGCGGCGTTTTGATTGGATCGAACTCAACCGGGAGGCGATGATTTGCGTTCCTCACTTGTGCAAGGTGAAGCAAGCCTTTTTCGCGGTCGACATCGACGAGAATGCCGCCTTGGAAAGCGCGGTTTTGCATCCCTTCTACGTACGAGATGGAATTGATGTTCTTTCTTGCACTAATGGGCAACGACATATTGGGTACTCCAAAAAAAATAGATCACCGGGTATAAATTCTCATCAACAAGTATGAATAATATCTTTGAACATGGATTTATACAAATTGTATTAAAAACGAATCGTCTGGATTGTTTGCTGGTTTCTCTCAGGAGTTGACAAAACAGAAAAAAGATTGGTGGATGCAAATTTAAGATTTATAATCATTCTGCGGAATTCCGAAGGTTGTCATACATGTTCATCCTTCGGGACTATACATCTAGACTCATCCATTACGGAGTTGAGGCATGACAAACAACACGACCCAAAAGTTACGGGGTTCGAGAGCGGAAGCTGACCTCCGCAAGCCGGATTCTAAAAATCGTGAAAAAGCGGCGGGGAACAATATGCAAGCGAAAAAAGGAAAATTAGGCGAATCGCAACCTAGTCTGCTGCTGGGTGATGCGCCCAAGAAGGCCCGTAGTGTCAAAACTACTGCTCCCGGCCTGGTGATCAAGACCACCTCGGCTAAGGATATGGAAGTGCTGGAGCACGAAGATGAAGATATCGTCAGCGGGATGCAACTGATCAAGGATATTCGGAAAAAGGCTGTCGACCTGGATCTGAAGGATTCGGAGCTGGCCGATCTGTTCGATTTGCATCCCAGCTACTGGAACTCGCTCCGTAATGGTTACCGGTCCATCGCCGGTATCAGCCGCAAGAAGTTGGAGCTGATGGCTGACTTCATGGGCCTGTCGATGATTGAGGTCTACGCGCGTGCCGGAGTCATCAAACCAGGCGACTTCATGATTCCCGGGGTGACGGTGTCGCAGTTCGATCCGGTCTTGGCGAAGATGCGTAGCGACCCTTATTGGCAACGATACGCGCCCGCCGAGGCGGCATGGAAGGTGCTGCCTGATGACGTTAAACTGTTAATTTGCTTGTTGTACGAGCGGCAGTTTAGCGAGGAGCTCATCACGAAAAATGCCTTGGAAGTCGATTCCCAAGGATAAAAAAAAGCCCCGAACAAGTTCGGGGCTTTTTACTGCAGGTTAAAAAGAGCCATCAAATGAACAGATCGCCGTCTCCCCATGCGGCCACAGGGATCAGGACTGCGTCTTCGACCGGCAAACCGGTGGCGCCCGTTTCAAGTACAAGTGAACCCTGATTACTATCGCCAGCAGGTTGCCTTGGTACATCACTCAGCGCTTTAGCCTCTGCTGACTCTTGCTCGTCGATAGTAGCAACTGACATTGGGTTGCCTTGGAGAAAAGGGTCAGAGAGGATAGTCCGGGCGTCGGAGCACTGTCTGAGTAGTGACGAGATAACGAGATAATTCATGCCGCTCAAGTTGGACCCAGGCGGAATATTCGCCAGAACCTCCTTGCAAATCTCAGCTAGGCGGTCGAACTTGGGCGATAGCACTGTCATCGCGCTTGCCTTCACATGGATCCGGCGGATTAGCCCGAACACCTTCTGGCTGGCTTTCGTTGCCGAGCTTGATTTCCAAGATCGCGTCACATCTTCAGCTATTTCCATCGCGGCGTTACCCACTAGGCCCTTAACCTCGGCCTGTAGAGCATCGTCGGCCCCAAAGATATCGGTAGTACCGAGCGTGATTGCGGAGATATTGAACGTCAGGGCCTTGTCCAGCTCTAGCCTGCTCGGGGCGTTCTCGCGGATCATTTCCCCACGAGTCTTGTCGTCCTTTACTTTGACTTGGTTGTCCTCATGCTCGGCCCATGCGTCAATGATCGTCTCAAGATTGTTCAAAAAGTCGGCCTTCTCTGCAAGGAACCGCTTCTTGATATCCGAAAGCGCGTCCGCAACAGCTCGTGCATGAGCCAGTGGTACGAAGTATCCGCGAGTTCGTGTTTCGATACGCCTTGCCGTACCAGTCTTCATGATTTCTCGCTTAGCTTCGCTCCGATACTTTGCCACCCATGAGGTCGCATTCGGCGGAAGCATTTTACCCATCTCGCGAATAAAATCATCACCACCGACGCTTTTTTCTCCTGTGCTGCCGCCGATGATGAAATCCATCAGAACGACATCTTTCAGGATCTGCATGTCATCTTTTGCTTGAGTTACACCAGTGTTAGAAGGCATGGAATTCTCCGTTGAGGGTTGATAAAAAAGTTAATCTGCCCTGGGAGATGATCCACTTCCGGTGATAACCGGAAAAGAAAAAGCCCCACTCTAAATATCAGAGTGGGGCGGAGGTTAGCCTATGATGTTTTCGAGAGTCTTCAGCACACCCTGGGCATCTTCAGCACTGGCGAAATCCAGTAGGCACATGCGTAGGCCTTCTGTCAGCGCGTCCCCGGATTTCATTCCGAGACGTTGAAGCATCGTGAAACTAGCAAACCAGTTGAGTAAATTACGCGTGGTTAGCGTAAAGGGAAGGAGCTGTCCTGATCCATCGCCATCGCTCAATCCCATAAAGGAAGAGCGGACAGCAGACGCCAACTTTGCCATGGCGAGGGCGATGTTCGAATCGGCACCATAACCCATTAAAAGAGACTGTTCTTCCTCTTCCGCCAGGTACCCGACAGAAATGACGAAGAAGCGTTCCATTGTAGCGATGTTAAGCCTCTTCGTTCCTTTGTACAGACTGGCAGTGCCAGCTGACTGGCCTAGCGACCCGCTGCCGTTTGTATTGCCAGTGACTGCCACAACACATCCGTCGGAGATCTTTACGAGCTCTCCCGTTTGCGGAACCAGGATTGGATGGCCGTCCAGGATACCGTTCAAACTCATGAATGCTTCCGCATCCATTTGGTCCCCTTCATCGATTAGCAAACATGCGTTCGGCGTCCTGGCCCATTGCAAGATGGGACCGTCCACCCACGTCATCACAGGCGAAGAGCCCGGAACACTTGGATCACCACGCAAGACCCAACCGCCGTATAGCTCAGATACAGGGTCGCGGCCACCTTTGGCTTGGCATTGAAACAGCGATCTTCCGAGCCGGGCGCACAATTGGCGAACAAGCTCAGTTTTGCCGGCTCCGGTGGGTCCGTAGATGTAGATGTTTCGTTTTACGGGGATCCTCATCCTTTTCGCGAATGCGTGAGATTGGAGCCATACCAGCACTCGTCTCAGGATTTCCGGGCTGAATTTGTAGTCTGCGTTAATGCTCGGTGTGAACTGAGTGGGCGGATAGACCAGAACATTGATGCCCGCCCGCTCTTCTTGTTGTGCCTGAACGCCAGCAAAAAATGAAGGGTCCAGCTTGAAGGTGTCGCCTAAAGATTGCACAGTAGGTTGCGCGGATGCTGCAATGGTCGGTTCTGTCGTTGTCATGATGATTGCTCCAAGGAAGTGGATCAAGGGTTGAGTTAGCCCAAGGAGATGTTTCGCAGGCAGTAATAAGAAAGGCCTCCATGATGTGATCACGGAGGCCAAGTGGGTTAGTGGACTTTGATTAGAGAGCTGAAAACTGCCCGAGCTAGTTCATCTGGATTGGACGCAGCCACGTAATCTGCACCAGTTTCTTGAAACTGGAACTCGTAGTCGTGGCCAATCAGCACGAAGTTAACTTCCACACCT
Source organism: Herbaspirillum huttiense (assembly GCF_047300815.1). GTDB lineage: Bacteria > Pseudomonadota > Gammaproteobacteria > Burkholderiales > Burkholderiaceae_D > Herbaspirillum > Herbaspirillum huttiense_A. The sequence continues at coordinate 184,339 of NZ_CP178609.1, forward strand.
AAGGCTTTAGCCTCCTGCAAAACCAATTGAAGAAGAGCTGTGTTGCCCGGGTCCCCGTCAGTAATTACTTGAAGGATCTTTCGATCCTCGCGACGGCCGATAAAGTGACTCAGACAATTTGCGACTGCGAGATGAGTTAGGGTGGATCCACGGGGCTTGGGGTCAAACCGCTTTATTTCACTTTCCCAGTTGCCGTCAAAAGTTTTCACTTCCGTTAGCAAATGATCATAGAGAGATATGCCGAACGGAATATCACTTGTCGACAGGACGTCTGCTAATGCTACGGCCGTGAAGCTCGCAGCATCCATACGACAGATTTTCGACAGTTTGGCGCTTCGTGGTTGCTCAAACGTTTCCTTCATGGACGAAGATCTGTCCACCAAAACATGCATGCAGGTGCTAATTTTCTCGATGCGGTGAGTTGCATCAAATACGCGAAGATCGCCTGCCAGAGCTTTACAGACAGAGGCTCGATGCAGCGTTCCGTGATACCCGCGCTTGGTTCCTTCATCAGTTTCAGCTTTGAGGGCCTCCTCCAAAGTTTGAGATAGTTCAGAAGCAACCCGCCGTGCGCCCAGTCTGAGCCGTTGTGCCTGGAGATGATCAGCCGGACCTTTGCTACGTTCCTCGCCGATGGTCTCAGCAAGTTGTCTTTCTGCTCGACTAGCGCCGCGTACGGCGGCTTGATTGTTACGGGCCAGAACATCTTCAAGCCCGCTGCCGTAGACGCCAAACTGCTCTTCCGTCGCCTCCAGCAACGTGCGAATCGAGTCCTTTGCAGCTGCACTGATCGCCCTCTCATGTGTACCGTCAGAGCTTGCTCCGTTGCTGGTGGTCACTTGCCTGCCAAGTTGGTCCTGATGATACTGCGCAGCTGGTTTTCCGCTGTCAGCCGGCTGCGATTCCCCCGGCGTCTCAGCTTCCTCCGCTTCCCCAGTCCCTTGCTCTCCAGGCGTATCGCAGGAACTGTCGGTCCCGACGTTCTGCGCCGACTTTTCGGTTCCCCCCTCACCTCGCTCACCTTGCGGCGAACGTGGTGTTTTGGCACCATCCGCGCTTCCTTCGCCGTTCTGCTGGCCTTGGCCCTGCTCCTGCTCTTCTTCAACCTCCAGGAAAGACTCAATCAAGCCGATCATTTGGCCTACGACATCCGCTGCAGCTGCTGTAGTCGGCGAATGAATCGCAGTAACGGCCAACTCTCGTAGCTCTTCTATGAGCTGGCACCCGAAAATCGCGATGGCAGCATCTTCGTACGCGCAAGAAAGCTCAGACAAACAGCTTTGCTGGAGGTGTTGCGATCGCAGATGAGTTACAAGCCACCCGAGGAGGATGCTGGCCGGATGGTCTCCTTGCGGTCCCGAGAAGATTCCCCGTTTCACCAGAATTTCCAGGCCTTTATGGATGACCTTCTTGGAGCCGGGGAACGGCTTAGCACCTAGAAGTTCACCACGCGGGTCCTCTACCGCATTAACCAGAGCAGCTGCAAGCTTTGGATAAGCCGATAGAACCGGATAGGTACCATTTTGGATTGATTCAAGGACCCCAAAGGATGAGTGCAGGCCGTGACACACGATTTCGTGTGAAATTAGTGCCGCTAGGAGTGTTGCATCTTCTTCCGTTCCGTCAGCAGCCATTCTCGTCACTGACAGGACCAAATCGGCACTGCCCGTTAGATCAGGAGCAATGGATGCGGTCGGAATATCGGCCCACTCCAAACGAACCCGGCGGCCATTGATTTTTGTTTGAGACAGCATCAACTGCGCATAGATGTGCAGATGACGTTGAGGTGTTGCCGTGTTGTTCATCATAATCTCCTAGTAAGGTTGGCCATTGCATATGCGTTGGCGTGTACTGGAGATGACAAACACCGAGTGCGAATCTAAGAGGCTAGTCGGGCCAGTTCTTCCGTACGAGATCTAGAAGACGCTGCTCCCGAGGGCTTACCCCCGGCACTACTGACACGTTATGTTCGGGTACTGCGCCCGAAGAAATGTATTCCCGGATGATCTCTCGAAGGAGTTCAGATGACGTTAGACCTGGCCGTTCAATACTTAGCGTTTTAACAATCGCCTCAAAAGATTCGGCTTCCGTAGCGCTTACTTTGGTGCCGAGATGCACATCAGAGCTTTCGCGCTGGGAGTAGTCGATGCGCTTTGCCTGCTCCAAGAACGGGGCAATGATCGGTTGAAGTTGGACCGCGATTGTCGTATCGACCTGATACGCGAAGGACTGCGACCGTATCGGCTGCGACAGCATCATTCTCAGCGCAGGCGAACCGTCGAACGAATTAGACGCAATGAGATGCTCGACCGCGTCTTTCATGTAGTTGAGAGTCGTGGGCTGGCTGATGCGATATTCCTTGGCCAAGATGCGCGTCGGCTCCCCGAGCAAACCTCGGTGCCAGATCTCCATCTTGATTGCTAAGGGTGCAGTCCCTTTCGCCACTATCCCCTCGCAAAACCAATGAACCCGTCGTCACACGCGGTTCGTCAAAATCCAGTGAATAGTACCTGTGCCGTACATGCCCCATTGAACAGAAAAGTCGGGTGCAGATACTGTACTTTGAAAAGCAGCATTGTAGCGCATCCAGCTGTACTCGAAAAAACGAGGATCGTTTCGATTTCTATGCAATTTGCGCAGATTTACGCCAAATTGAAGAAACAAGTCCAATTCCTACTACTTTTATCTCGTTCGGAGTGTAACTACCGATTCAAGATTATGTGTAACCAGTTGTACTAGGGCCGAAAAAAAACCCGCCACAATGGGCGGGTCTGGTCATACCGTAGTCGTTGTTTGGTTTGCACAAGCTTTGTCAGCAAGTTTCAGGAAATGATCGAGCGGGAGCTTTGTCTTGCGTCGAGGGTGCTCCAGCTGGTCAAGTCGCTGCGCTCGAACAGCTGCCCAGTAACGCAGCTCTTCCGACCAAGGGCGCAAGTTTACCAAAGTCTCCCAGGTTACGAAGGCTGAGCCGCCCTCTAGTTGCCATAAGACTGGAACGCGATCTTCGAGTATCCCTTGTTGTTGTAACCGTAGAACGTGGCTCAATACCGCGTCAGGTGCGGGAGATTGCGTAGGAAAAGCGCAGGAACCGGCCCATGCAATTGGTGAGTCAATCGGTAAAACACGGCCCTGAAGAGGCTGCTTCCACATCCTTGGATCAAGATGTGAACAAGGCCAACGGCCGGCGCCAACGAGTTCGTGAGCTTTCATAAGTATCTCCAAAATATGAGGTTGATTGCCTCTTGGAGATGTCCAACTTTTACTTGGAAAAAAAAACAGCCCAGTTGAACTGGGCTGCTCTACGGGGTTATTAACGACATCAAATTTGCTCCACCCGGGTGACGCCGGCTGCGTTCGTCAAAACTCTCACCTTGTCCCCGTTAGCGAACATTACCGCGTCATCAATCGGCTGAACGACTCTGATTGTCAGATCGGAGCTGAGCCGGACGACGATCTCCTGCTGGTCCTTGACCGACAAGGCCTTTTCTGCCTCGTTAGCCGTGAGCCCTCCAATTACGCTGCCGGCAACACCTGCAGCAAACTGGAGCCAGCCACCACCACCGCGCTGGCCTCCGAGCACTGCTCCGATTACAGCACCGGCTACGGCCCCGATGCCCCCAGCAGTACCAGTTGAAGTCGGCTCAGTCTTAGCCAGGCCAACAGATTCAACTGTGCCGTAAAGGGTGTTGATAACGCGAGTGCTTGTTGGTGCCGATGCAGACTGATTGGTTGCTGCGCATCCCACAAGAGAAATAACGAGCGACAGAGCAAAAATCTTGAATAACTTCTGCATTTTGATCTCCGAAAAAGGTTGATGTGTACTCGGAATGTCGTACACGGATAGGTACGACGACGGCCAATTTAGAGAGGATGTCTAGCGGTGAAAAAACGGCTAAAACATGACAAAAACGCCAAATGGCTGGTCCAAGGATCAACCCGAGTCGGATTATACGTTTTTATTTCAGCTGCGAGGGGGACGCGCTAGGGGCCTCTGGATTAACCTTCGACCAATCAACGGAGTCAGCCGGAGGTAAGCCGTCAGTGCAGAGGTTCAGTTCATAGTGGAATCCGAAGGGGGCTGCTTTACCGTCCTTGGTTGGAACGTTTTCCTGTTTCAAATCAACACCTACGCGTGCGCAGTTTGGCTGCTTGAACCGTTTCACCACTTTTGCGTTGATGCTGATCGGGGAGTCAGACTTCGACTGCGCTTTCCATACTTCCGCTGCTGCGCCTGTCAGCACATCTGAGGCGGTGCCGTTGTCGGAGTTGTTGATTGCGTCGATCATGACGGACTTGGCGGTGGCACCAAATGCTTGCGAAGTGACCATGGGGCACAGTAAGGCCAATACGAGGAGCTGCTGAGCACGGGACATAGATTTTCTTTCGAGAGATGTTAAAGTGGAAATCAGTCTACAAACGAGGAAGCGAAGATGACGCCTTGGCAGTACTTAATCCCTTCCGCACTAATTGCATTAATTTTCAGGCGTCTTTTTAACGGATTCGTCCTTTGCGCCACCGCAAATTTGATCGGAACAATCCTTCACGAGCTTCTTCATGCGGTGGCCGCGGTGGTAACTGGCGCCCGTGTACATAACTTTTCTGTCGTGCCCCGGCGAGAGAGCGGCCGATTCGTGTTAGGCCAATGCAGCCTTTCAGGCGTCCGATGGTGGAACGCATTTGTAATCGGGTTAGCACCACTACTGATATATCCGTTTGTGTACGGGATTGCTGCCTGGAGAACATCAGTGACACACAGTGTTGAGTTGTTGGACCTTCTAATCTGGATCGCGCTTGCGCCCTGCCTCTTGAGCGGACTACCGTCGACGGAAGACTTGAAAATTGCGGCCAGATCTTGGCCGGTGTTCTTAGGCATCTTAATCATGGCCTATTGGGTGTGCAAACCGATGTAATCACTTTGCCTGAAGGAGTGTCTTCCTGTAGTCAACTTTGCGCTCCACTCCATGAGTAGAGAGCCAGTTGTTTGCAAAGGCTATAGCACGCCGCTGTTCCTCCTCGGTCAAATGAAAAGACTGAACGCCAGCAAGCTGATTTCCTATCTGCTTTCGCGAGTAAGATGTGTAGATTAACCACCAGGCCGCGCCCATTGTCGGACTCTTTCCGAGTCCCTTCCCATCGCGATACATCATGGAAATGACAGCGGGTGCGTTAGGCTCAGAGGCTGCTGCAGCCTTTTGGAGCCAAGTAGCAGCCTCAGCAAATTTTTGCTGCTGGTAGAGAACCCGTCCCAGCAGGTAGAACGATTTAACGCTCCCGCGATTGGAGCCTTCGTTTGCCCACTTTAGCGCATCGTCGAGCTCATTTTTCTTCAGGTGATAGAGGGCCAGCTGTACGCACGCCTGCTCAATGCCGGCGGATATCGCAGAATCTCGAAACAGCTGCATCGCCTGCACTTCGTCCTGCTTTGTACCTCGGCCATAAAGCGTCATCACGCCAAGATTGTATTTGGCCAGAGGGAATTTCTCGGCCGCAGCCTTGAAGTAAGACACGGCTTTCTTTGGATCCGCTTGTACGCCCTCCCCGTTATCGAACATATAACCCACTACGTTTTGTGCACGTGGATTCCCGTCTCGTGCGAGCGCGATCAGATCGGGTACTGCTTCCCGCTTTCCGGACTTGATTTGTGCCCAAAGCAGCAAGACTTCTCCCGAGTCCTTCGCGACCGACAAGAGATCTGCCATTTGTTCAGCGATGCCCATGGATGCACTGTCGCTTGGCAGATCCTTGGGCTTCTGGCCGCCGGCGTAGGTCTGGGCAGTAGCAGACAACGACAACAGCCCGCAAATGGCAAAGCCTGCAGCCCTGACTAATACAAATTGTATTGAAATGTGCATTGATAGAACCGATGTGTGCAAACTGAATTAAAAAAGCCGATTCATTGAATTATAATCTGCTTATTCTTACGTGTATAAATCAATCAGTGTGCATTAAAAAGATATTCGTACTGCTTGTCCTGCTGATAGGCGGCGCGGGCTCGGCCCGGGCCTATTGCTTTGCTGAAGCCGCGAAACGGTTCGGCTTGGACGAGTCATTGCTGAGAGCAATAGCGACCACAGAGAACGCCAAATACGATCCAGCCTTGGTTGTGCAGATCGGACAACGCGAATACATCGGACTGATGATGGTTAGCACCATCTGGCTACCGGAGTTAAGCAGACTTGGAGTAACTCGTGAGTCACTCAAGGATGCCTGCGTAAATGTCTTGGTCGGCGCATACATATTAAAAGATGCAGTCCGTATGTACGGACTCACCTGGAAAGCCGTTGGCGCCTATAACACGGGCGTGTACTCGGACAACACCGACGCGCAAAAGCGTTACATAAAGAAGGTTTGGAATAACATCAAGATGAGGAAACGATGAAGCAAATGATTGGAAGTGCACTTGCAGTCCTAACCATGGGCTACGTCATCTACGCCTTCGCTGCCACAGACTCGTGCGAACGGATCTACCGCTCTACTGGCCCGGTACGTGCGGTGTTTAACGGCGTGCGATGGCTAGGAGCAAACTACCTGAGCCAAGAGGCTCGGCTGCGGTTGATCCTTTGGAGCGTCAACACGGATGCGGCAGCTCAGCGCATCGTTGGGCGTACCACCATGGGGCCCGATTATGCGAAATGCGGAGCGTAAAAATGGCAGCTGATCTCTTTATATCAACTAATACTGCTGATCGTGAGTCGACGGAATGGCTAAACGAGACATTCCATGTTGGGGCCAAACGCGGTGCAGCGGACATTCACTTCTTCTTCGAGAACGACCAGCTCGTAGTCAAATTCGGCATCGGGGGCCGTCTCTCCCACTACAGCTCCCATGATCCTGGGCACTTTGTGAAATACGTGGATGACAAGATCCGAGCGCGTGCGCAGATCTCCTCAGCGGATCGTCATTCCGCTCTAGATGGTCGTACCTATCTCAACTACCCCGACCGGCGCTTGGACCTGCGCCTCAACATTCTTCCCAGCATATTGGGCCATAAGATAGTAACTCGCGTGGTCGATTCCACGTCGGGCGTGACGTCTTTGGACAAGATCGAGATGAGCCCAATGGTACGTCGCGAGATTGATAAAGTGCTGCGCGAGTGCTCTGGGCTCTTTCTGATCTGTGGTCCAACGGGATCTGGCAAGACCACCACCCTTTATGCAATGTTGGCGAAGTTGCACGACGGTAAGACTAACATCGTTACACTTGAGCATCCCGTGGAAAAGATCTTCCCGGGCATCACCCAAGTCAACATCAGTCAGCACATCACGTACGCCGCAGGCCTACGTGCGGTTCTTCGTCAAGCTCCAAAGGTTATCCTCGTTGGCGAGATCCGGGACGTGGAAACGGCGATGATTGCGATTGAAGCGGCCAATACCGGTCACCTGGTGTTGGCGTCCATTCACGCGAACAACGCGGCCATGGTCTACAGCCGCTTATTAGACTTCGGCATCGATAAGCAGAAAATCATCGATACGGTACGTGCAGTAATCTCCCAACGCTTGGTAGATCGGATCGACCCGAACGCGACCAATATTCAATGGCGTGAGGCCAGCGAGGTGGAAGGCGAGTGGCTAGATGCAGCCGGGGTAGCCTGGGAAGACCTGAAGTTCCCCGTGGTTCCGCCAAGCGATGACTACTGCGGCCGAATCCCCCTTATCGAAATGATCCGCACTGACTCATTCGTGGCTGAAGCAATTCGAAACAACGAAGGGGAGGCGGGCATCCTCAACGCTGCGAACCGGCAACCGCAGTTTGAGACAATGGCGCAAGCGGGTATCCGTCTGGCAACGGAAGGAAAAGTTCGCCTGGAAGACGCTCAAGCGGTGGACCGAGAGGTTCCAGCATGCCCGCAAGGAAAGCGGCTGGGTCAGGTATTGATTGAGTTCGGCCATGCCTCAGAGAAGGACGTCTTCAACGCGGTTGTGGAGCAAGGCATCATGCGTGATCGTGGCATGGTACGCCGGCTCGGACAGCTTCTCGTCGAAAAGCAGCTTTGCTCGGCGACGGACGTAATCAAGTGCATCGGCTATACCGAGGGGGCACCGGAGCTTCTGAATTACTTTGTCTTTACCGGTGTGCTCGCGATCCCCAAAGTCAATCAACTGGTGGATATTTGGCGCCGAGAACGCCCGGGGCATTCGCTCTTCGATATGGTGCTGGAACAAAACTATCTTACTGAGGAACAGTTGTATGAATCGTCGATCCTTGCTTTTAACGGCCGCCGCAAGTCTGCTCACACCATTCAGCGTGGCAGCGCCGCAAACGAATCTGGCAAGTTCGTCTCAGCCGCCTGAGCCCTATAGGAGTGTTCCTCCAGTGGTGAGCGATCGGCGAAAAGCGCTGATCTTTATCTCCTTCACCTGCCCAGTCTGCGCCAGCTATAGCTCTCAATTGGTGACCTGGTCCAAGACAATGCCACCCGGTTGGGAAGCTGAGTTCGTTCCGGTAGTTCAGCCGGACAAGGAGTCGGTTATGGCCGGGTCCGCATTCTATGCCGCCCTGAGGGCTGATCCGGCAAGGCTGGGTGATTTCCTCAGCAACGCGTTTTCGGCGATCCAGGATAGAAACATGCGCATGGCTGATGGGAAAACATGGGCGTATATCGCAGAGCGTGCTCGAATTCGGGGATTCGGGCAGGCGGCTGCTCAAATCACTGCGGAGCCATTGCAACGTGCCTATGGGAAGCTCGATGTGTATAGGATCGACGCGACACCGTCCGTTGCGATTGCCGGGCAATATGTGATCACTCCGGACTCGGTTAATGGCGACAACAACCTCTTCTTCCAGCTCGCAAACGGATTGATCTCCCGTGCCCTCGGTTGAATTCGTGTAAGAGAAGAAAAAAAGCCCGCTGATGCGGGCTTTTTTTGGGTGGGCGTTTGCCTCCTTGGTTCAGAACAACATGCCGGATTGCCATTCTTGAGCTGCATTACCTGCGCGAGACTGCGTGTCTTTCGAAGGAACCGCCGGCATTTGCTCTAGCTTATCGGCTCCCAGTTGTGGGTGCTGGTCCTTGGTTGCATCGAAAGCGTCGCGCGCGCTTCTGTTGTTAGCCTCAATAACGTCTTGCTCCGCTTGCAAGCGTTGAGTGTACTGGTTTGGCGCAGCTACGCTCAACATATCCTGTGCCTTTTCCGTCATTGCTTCTCCAGAAGGGCCATTGGTACCGCCACCATTTACCGTTGGGACCACGAACCCATTCGGCTTCTCTTGAGGCCGTTCCAGGTTGGCGTTTCGATCGAAGTTGACGTCACCTGGTGCGGCAGCGCCAGAGACATTCGAAAGAACACCGGCCAGAGCTGCGTCATTTCCACCCATTGCAGCTAACGCTCGATATTGGGCCGTCCATTCAGATCCGACAATACTTGCGCCTCCCGACTGAAGTAGTTGTCGTTCATTCGCGACGGCCTTATTGAAGTGCTCACGCTGCTCCGGTGACATGTTCGCTACAGCCTGCGACATGATTGCCTGGGCACCTGGCCGTGACAAAATTTGGGCGCCTAAATGCATATCGTCGGTTGTGAAATTCGACGACATGCTGCGCCGCATAGCTGCAGCCGTCTGATATGACTCCGAAGCTTGAGAGGCTTTTGAAACGGAATCGCTAAAGGCGTGACTTAAACTCCGGCCTGAAGACTTGTCAACTCCGTTCGAATGATCGATGGAATGTGATACACGACTAGCGACATCGTCGGCCCACGCTTTGTCGGAGCCTACTGATCGCTTGATATCTTCGCTCATTGCCTTACGTTGTTCTGCACTTGCGGAGAGCGACTTCGAAGCTGCCAAGCCGGCCTGGATACTTGCTAGCCCCATTGGCGCACTGAACCCGCCGCTAGCCTTCATCTCGTTGACAAACGCAACTGCCTCCGAATCGGAGATACCAGCTGATTTCAGAGCTTGAAACGTCGCTGCTTCTGTTTGTGAGACGCGTTGTTGCGCTGCAGCGCCAACCGAAACCATTTCACCGTTCGAATTCTTAAACGAGATGTTATTTCGTTCTGCCCAGTCTCGCATTTTGTTAAACGATTCGTTCGCAGAATGTGTTGTGGTGCTGGCCAGGGCTGATGCGCTCTGCACGCTGGAGTCTAGAGCCGAACCGAGGCTGTATTGATTAACAGGAGTGGTTGAGGCTCTCACCCCGGTATTTGCATCGCCTTGGAGGGTCGCGGCCATTTGCAATTGAGGGCCGTTGGACACTAATGCCCCGTTCTGCATTAACGCCGGCGAGGTCGCCTTTTCGTCCACATAGTCACGCCCAGCATACCTGTTCGCCAGGGACGTCATCGCCATAGCACCACCGGTTAGCAAAGCGAAGGATACGAGAGGCGTCGCTGCCAGCATATCGGATGCGATTGCGAGGCGGTTTGCCAGGATGTCATAGAACTGGGCATTCGTACTGTAGGTCAAGGCGCCGGTCGGCAGCTGACTCAGCTTGTCATACACATCATTCTGGATGTACATCTGGATAATCGCAGAAAACGGTAGCCAGCTTGATGTCCACACACCGAACACCAGATATTTCAAGTAGAGCGGCAGTGCTCCACCGCCTTTAAGCAAGCCGAAGATAATGACGATCGGGGCGAATCCGAAGAACATCAACTGCATGAATGTCATCGCCGGGAACATCAGCTTGGAGAAATACGAGCCCGCGGCAGCCGAGTCATTTCGGAACTGTTCGCTTGCCTGCGTGAGGTTGATGTTGCACGAATTGAATGCCGAAGGATCTCCGACTGATTGCATGCAGCCGAAGGTATCGTGGATCGTGTTGTAAGCCAGGGCATTCGACATGAAGGTCTGGGCGGTCTGCGCAGCATCTAGTCCTGCACCTTGTGCCTTGAAGTTTGGAGGCAGAACCTGCTCCCAAATCATGGCAACGTCATCTCCGCTATATTGCGTCCCGAAGGGGTTCTTCTCCTTCAGAGCAGCGTTGATCACGTTTCGTACCACCGTGCTGTCATTGGCGAGAGTAGACTGGACTTTGCCCTTGATGTAGTTGCCGGCGTCAACGCAAGATGTCACTGTTCCATTAGCTGAAGTCGATGCGTCATCATAGGTCGTGGTCATGCCATTTGGCCGGGCATTTTCGATTATGTAGTTAATCGAGTCCACAGAATTAGCAAAGTTTCGCTTGTTGAATGTGTCGGAGTTCGGGATGCAGTCCTGGATGAACGTAGTAACCGTCAACGACAGGCCTGGCGCGTAGTTTTTGAATCCTGAGCGAAGCGCGTATAAGATCTTCAGGGGGGTAACGAACCCCTGCTGGCTGACAGCCATATAGCTACCATCGACGCTCTGGAAGGAGACATTGGCTTTATCAAAGATCTTGTACATGCCGGTAGTGAATGCCGAGGCAGGCATGCTGATTAACAGTGGGACGTTGTCTACTTTGATGGTGTTCCCAGAGTAGATGTCGTTCACGTACACGGTCGAAGTGATAGTGGATGTCGCGACGATCGCTGCAAAGCTGAATGCTCCAGCAGCTGGTCCAATTGCACCAGGAATCCCGCCATCGCTCTGCCGGCCAATAACGAACAAGATTGCAGAGATGAGGGTAACGATTGATCCAAGAAGATATGTGCTATTCATCATGCCATGATTCGAAAAGAACATGGCTACGGCGTTGAGTGTTGTGTAGAACGTCTTGGCGTCCCCGAGAACATAGATGTTAAAGTCCACGCTAGCTCCTAGTTACGGCGGTCCACTTGCAGGCCATTGATGGCCGGGTTGTTCTTGATGATCTGCTCGGCGTACTGGAACGTGGCATTTAACGTATTCATACGATCAGCGGTGGTATTCCGCAGCGCGGTGATTTCTTGCCGCAAGTCCGTTTCGGACTGTCGGATATTTGCGTCCATTGTGTATTTGGTTCCGCTGAAAGATTTGCCCACAGCGTTCAGCGCTGCCTCCGCATACATAATCGTGATTTCGTCCACGATCACCGGCGTGAGCTGTCTTGCAACAACCTCTGCCGCACTCGGCTGACTCTGAACTTTCTTGATTAGACCCAAGACGGGAGCACTAACGGTATTGATAAAGTTCTGTTGGGAATTGGAGAAGCTGCAGCCGGTGCCACTGCAGTTCAGCAACTTTCCAACGATCGAATCGGTTGTAGTCGTCTTGCCGCTAGAGTCGCCGAAAAGTTGGGTATTAACCAGACCGGAAACGCCACCAAAGTTCAGATTACTCATCGATAGCGAGCGGCACTGCTTTTCATCGTATCCGTCGGTGCAGCGCAGAATCACTACCGGTCGGTCGCCGTCCATGTTGCCATCCCGCAGTTCAGAAAGATGAATGGTTGGCTTCCAGAACCGGCCGTTATCAACCTGGACCGACCCGTCGGGGTTTTCCGAGTCTGTGGATGACGCGGGGCCAACAATCACTGTACCCAAGAGGCTCATCATTACCTCGTTCGAGCTGTTGGTGTCGGCAGAGCTACTAGGATCACCGAACAGTTGTGATGCCTTACTTGCGTTCAGGGCCTTCCAGGTGATGTTGCCCATTTCAGGATCACCACGATTTTGCGAATCGCGCGTGACCTTATTCGGCTCGGGCAGGATCGAGTTGACCCCGGCAAGCACGTCGGAAACCCCACCACCGATTGCCTCTGTAATGCTGGAGGTCGATTGACCTACGAAGCTACGGATCGCGTCGCTGGCACCGCTTTTATCCATTACGGTCTGGGCCACAGCGCAGGTATTTTTCATCATGTTGTTCAGCGCAGCGATCTTGGATTGAAATTCCTCCATGAGTCCAGCCAGCTGCGGATTGATCGCGTTAATGGCTGCCTTGAACGCCACACCTACGGCGTTCGCGGCAATTTGACGAAAGAGTGCCACTAATTGGTCCGCGTTGATGAAAGAAAATGCGCCGCCGAAGAGGTCGATGCCCCCGCATCCAGCCGAGATTCTCGGAGGGTCAAATGCCACCAAATTAATGTTTCGGATCGGCATACGGATAGAGCCGCCGCCGCCTACCAAGCCGCCGCGAGTCTGGTTGCTGAAGCTACCTGGCGTTGTAGAGTTCGAGGTGAACATACTGTCGAGAGCGTCCTGTAGCTCCGCATGCGCACTTGGCGCAAGGAACAGCATGGAGATGAAAAACGTGAATATCTTCAGTTGTCGGTTCAGGTTCATATCATCGCCTTGTTAGTACTTGCCCATGAGTCGTTCTTTCAGATACTTCGTCCAGGCCTTCGGATCATCGCTCGCGCCAGCTTTCATATCATCGTTTGAAAGAACGCCGCGATCGTAGGTTCTGATCTTCTTGGCCAGATCAGGTGTCAGAAGATTGTTGGTGTCTGCAGCCAGAAGGATGCGCTCGCCAAGTTGGTCCTCCGCCATCATGCCCTGCGAGACGATGTAGTAATTATTCGGCGGCACGACTAGCACAGTTGTGGGTGTGATCTTGAGATTCAGAAGCTTGACGTGACCGTTATCCCGGACAAAGTTCGGGATATTGGGCAGTCCTCCACCATCTACCGAGATGTACTTGGCAATGAACCCGTACTTGCTAGCAAGCTCCCGAATCGTCGCGGCTTGTGGCCTGCAGTATTGACATGACGAATCAAAGAACAGCCAGAGCCCAGCCTTCTGCGCAACGTAGCGTAAAGCCTCACGACTGTCGTTGTTGGCGTGGCGCAGGAAGAAGGATTTCGCAAACGTCGCTAGCGGAACACGATTATTTTCATCCAATAGAGGATCCGATGCCACTACACGACGCGCTTGCTCCGCGTACAGCTGCGACTTGTCTAAAGCGACACGTTGGGCATATAGATACGCCTCGACGTTTTCTTTCGTTGGATCGTCGATGGCCTTATCTAAAAGCTTCGGCATATTTTTGCGCAGCCATGTGACCGAAAACGCCTCAACCTTTTCCTCTTTGGGCTTTGCTTTCGTCGAATCTGGCGGTGGCGGGGGCGATGTCGGGACCTGAGGCGGTTGAGTTACCTCCTTCGGATCCTTGTACCAGAACCAGCCTTCAGCTTTGCGATCAAAAAATCTCTCTTGCGGTTCGTCCTCTTGGGCTTGCGTGCTGAAGCAAACGCAAGCGAGCAACGAAAAGAGAATCCAGTGGTGTCGAGTTTTCATTGGTCGAAGGCTAGAGCAGTGGCGTCACGTGGCCGATGAGTACGTCTTGATTCAGAAAGCCCCAGTAGCGACCATCGTAGCTCCGAGGCAGCGTCCCGATAACAAAGAGCTTCCCCTCTGGCACGATCTCATCGCGATCGAACGCGCCAGCGCTCTTTCCGAGTTTTCCGTTAAGGATCAGCTCGCCGATAAACTGGCCGTTTACATACGCCCTGTCGTTCTTGATGAGCACTCTATCGCCAGGTACGCCGGCGACAAGCTTTGCGATAATCTTGCCGTCAAATTGTGGAAGCATCAAACCGTGCGGTGCTTTAAAGGCCACAACCTCTCCGCGATGCGGCCGGAAAGATCTGTCGATTTTGACGAGATACACGCGCTCCGGCAGGCAGCGGATAGAGCTCAGGTCAATGCTGATTCGGTATCGTGCGTGAAGCCAATTAGCAGCGGGGTACATGCAAGCTCCTACCGCCATTACGACCGCAATGGCCGTGACATTCCACTTACTACCTAACCGGTCACGCAAGCTTTGGGAAAACTTACTGGCCATCTGTGGCTGAGGGCTGCTCATTCGAATCATCCAGTTGGCGCAAGACCTGCTCGGTAATGTCGATTTGCGGGACTTTGTTGATCACCAAATTTGAGTTCACGACCAACATCCCTGCTGCAGAGTACTCGTGCAGAATCGAATCCAGCTTTTTGACAAAGACATCGCCGGCCTTAGCTGCTTCCTCGGCGGTTATGCCAGGCTTAAGTACTCGTCGCGCATTTGCGTCAACGAGTTTGCTTGCATTAACCGTTGCCACCAGTTGCGGCGGATGGTTTTGCATAAATTGGTAGGTAGTGAAACAGCTGAAACCAGAAATGATGAAGCTAACGATGACAACTGTGATGAAGGACACTCCATTATTGGGAGATCCTGCTTGAGCCTGCTGCGGTTTTTCAGGGCTCGCTGGCGGGGAAAGTGTGGCATCGCTCATGATACAGTACCTCGTAGTAGCAGGAGCCGTAGAATAACACGGAACAATAATCTTAATGTATAAAAACAATACAAATAGAATTGAAAAAGCCCGCATGTGCGGGCTTTTGTGCATTTTGAGTTATGCGGCAAGGGTTGAAATACGTTCGTTCGCTGCAGCGGGAAGCCCATTCTTTTGCTGTTGCTCGACGCTGATAAAGCTCCTCACCGCATCGACAACGGATTCGCCGCGGTCGATCGCATTGAAGATGTCGTCACGCTCGTTATCCTTCGTGGAGTACATCACCTGCGTGAAGCGCGACACGGCCAGGCGGAAAATACCCCAGTTCTGTCCGCGCTTCACCATGACCTCAGAATACTGGCCCGGGTTCGTATGGACCGTTTTTAGCATAGATGCGCCATAGCTATCGATTTTGAACTGTCCGTCCGCGATCGCCGCGTCAATGGCCTCATGGTTTTGTTGCAGGATGAACTGCCACGCCGAGTTACTTGCAATCGCTACAGCGTTCGAAGATCGATAGAGGTCGGCGATGGATTGCGTGACAATGATCACGGCGCCCTGCTCTTTTCGCGCTTTCCGATACATGGCCTCAATCGCCTTGCCCATGATCGGATCATCCAGGAGCTCCCACGCCTCATCGATGATCAGAATCTTCTTCCGGCCACGTGTCAGAAACATTTCATAGTTGATTCGGGCCATCAACTGCAGAAGGACAACCTGCTGCAGGGCCTTGCGGCCTTTAAGTTCGGCAAGTTCGAGGACGACGAAATCGTTGTCCATGTTGAGGTTGCTCGTACCTTCGAACCAATGGGAATACTGGCCTTGCGAGAAGGAGAAAAGCTGAGTCGCGAGACGTTGTGCTTCAGGCTGCGGCTGTTCACGCAGGAACGAAGCAACTTTCGCGACCGTCGATCCTTTGCCCTCAGCGCTGAACGTGCCACTGATAGCGTTTTCTAAGAGCGACATTTCGTAGTCGCTCAGTGCAGTCTCTGGAGCCGCCATTTTGGCGATCATCGTTTTGATGATATCCATGTCGTCGTCGAGGTTCTCGACGAACGTGAACGGGTTCAGAATAATCTTCGATTCCGGCTGGAATTCGATGAACGTTCCTTTGGTTGCCTTGCAGAGCTTGTAGTAGCTACGACCTGCGTCAATGGCCCATACCTTAGCTCCTTCGGCGAGGTAATCGCTCACTATTTTCTGCGTCAGGAACGACTTACCAGCACCTGGTTCGGCGAATACAATGCCGTTGTAATTCGTGGCAGAGTCGTAGATGTCGAACGTGGCAGGTTCCCCTCGCCGCGTCAGGAGCATGAGTGAGCCCGAACTCATGCTTCCTGTCCATTCGCCGATTACAGGTAGAAACTGAACCGCGTGACGTACACCTAAGGTGTGGAAACGAAACAGGTTTTTCGTACCTTCAGTGGTCGTGTTGAGAGGCAGGAAGTTGTTCCAGAGCGCTTCCAGGATTCTGCGGTCCTCTTTCATCTCCAGGCCCAGGGACGTGTAGTACGCTTCGAGGCCGGCGGAGAGCTTGTTCAGCTGCTGCTTCTGTTTCGCGAACAGGAAGATGGAGAAGTTGGCCTCGACCACTACTGCGCTTTTTCCTTCGATTTCGTGCACAAGGACATCAATCCCGGCTTTCTTATAGCCGAGAGTCGGAATCATTTTCGCAGTAGGTCCGAAACATTGGTGATTGATGTACGAGGACTTTCCACGAACACTGTCAATCTTCTTCACCTGGTCTGGATAGTGCAGCGTCAGAACCATGTAGTACGGATCTGTCATTTGATTGTTGTTACCTGCCGGCTCGCCAACCACATGATTCATGATGGCGAGACTAGCCTTCTTCGGAAAGCGTTTCACGCTCAGCACCTTCACATAGTGCGTGGCATTCTCGCCTTTTTCGTCTCCGTTAAAGGCAATAGTGGCAGGGTCCGAGAAGTTCACTGAGGAACCACGCGGAAATACCTGTTCGGCGATGGGAATGTCCTGATCCCAAACGCTGTCAGGAGCAGCCCAGGGGTCAGCGATCCGGCGGATCATGCGAAGGTAATTGGATGCGTCGAGCTGGGTCGAGTGTATGCCTGCTGCCTTGAGAGCTTCTTGGAGCTTCTCGACGGCTTCTTTTGCCACCTTGAGGTCCTCCAAGGTAGGAAGAGGCCGCTGGACAGGCAACTTCAACGTGACAATGACACGCTTGAAATTGGTCTTGATGGCATTCAGCCGGATAATGGGATCGTCAATTCCTCTCCGGAAGAGATCCACATGATCTTGAGCCAATTCGCGGAGCACCTCGTCTTGGCAGGAACGCTTCTTGTTGAGGTAGCGGCCGAGAGTGTTCTCGATGTCAGGGCTACTGAGCAGCCCGATCTGAACGAAGGTCCCGGGGGGGAATGGTGCGCTCAGAGCCGACTTAACTTGCTCAATGGTTGCAGCAGTAGCACCCGTGAGGGGTAGCGAAACGAAGGCGGCGCCTAGGTAGTGCTCCTTCTTGTCGGAGGCCAGGAACAAGCCATTGTCGATATCATAGGCTTGAACCCAGATTTTCGAGTGAGGCAGGTTTTGACGGGAGGAAGTTAGCCCGCCAGCGGTCGAGGATTGAAGGGTTAAGCCTAACATAGACGCCTTTGAACAAAAATCAGGAAGAGAGCGATGGTGACCCGAAGGTCCCATCGCAACCGAATGGCGCGTCTCTTACAGCGCCGCGGTAAAGATGCCCATCAGGACTGCCGGCCCGATCGAGCATGCCAGCGCAATGCCGATGCCGACGGCGACGCCCATGATGCTTTGCTTGATCATGCCGATGGTCAGACCGATCGCCAGAGCACCGAGCGAGAAGGTCATGCCCAGGGAGCCGGTGAGCCAAGCGATCAGCTTGTCGACGATCTCTTGGAAGGTTGCATCGGTCGCGGCCTGGGCAGAGACTGCGCAGAGGATGACGGCGGCCGTCAGATAGAGAGTGGTGGTAGCGTTGTTCTTCAGTTCGAGCGGCGCTCGCATCAATTTTTTCATCATTGACCTCAGGGTATGTTGTGGTTAATCCAGGTTGATGTCTGCAGGGGATGCAATGCCGGGGATTGCGGTCGGAGATACGTGACCACTCTCTCCGTTTGAAGCCGGCTGCCCTTCCCCACCAGACTTCTTTGGGGCAGACGGCTTATTCGGGGAAGCGGGGGGAGCGTTGGCAGCTACTGCAGCCTCGCGGTGCGGAACGGCCAGGCCCTGACCGGCAAGCTCGGATTTACCAAAGCTCCAACGGCGGGGCTGAATCTCAGTGAAGAGATATGATGGATAGTGCAAGTCGTCCTTGCTGTCGGTCCACGGAGCGATCCAGATACGCATGACTGTGGCGGCGGTCCGGACGGGCTTTCCAACACCCGGTCCGGTGATCCCTGGAAGCCCTGTCGTTCCGACGTCGTCGGCATTTGCTCGATCAGGGCTCGCAACGTTTCCCGCGTTATCCCCGAAGGTGACGCCCTTAACGTGGCTGCCAATCGGCATATCCGATTCGGTCTGAGCGGGAGCGCCCATGGTGGACTTGTAGACCGCCAGTGGAGTTTTGCAGATCACGCCCTGCGGCATGCCGGGGCAACTGAACGAGTCGTTGTCAGCTGTATTCAAGTAGCTAGCGCAACCACTGAGGATCAGGGCTGGAATGAGAAAGACGATTTTGTGTTTCACGGCGACTCCTGTGGTTTATTTGAGCTCGACGCCCTTGGTCAAGACGATTGTTACCTTGCGGCCGGCATCGATTTCGACCACCGGTGTCATTTCCTTAGCCATGTCGAGGAAGAACTTGCTGGCTGAATTTGCAGCGGTGGAGAAGCCCTTGGCGACACCAGTCTCTGCAATCGTGTCCAGTCCTGCCGTTTGCGTCTGGATTGAGCCTGAACCTCCACCGATTTCAAGTCGAGGGATAGCGGTAGGGGTCAGTGCCTGGCTAAAGCCGCTCAGCACGCCCGCGGCAAGCGACTTCGCGATCAGTTGCCCCTGCTTGGAGACTAATCGTCCCCTCATCCCTACGCGCCCGTCTTCGCCCACGATGTAACCGTCAACACGGGACTCAAGAACTTTCCCTCCCTCGGTTACGCATGAAAGCGTCTCAGTACGCAGCTGGGCGCGTTCGCTCGAAAGTACGCCATAGCCTGAGACCAGAGCGAAGCACTCCCGTATGTCGTAACGGTACTTGTTCGGAAGAATTGCCTCGGTCTTGATGCGGAGCATGGCAGGCGTAGGATTCTTTTGTGCGGCGGAGCTCGTTGGCGCATCCATACCGTTCATAAGCATCGCCTCGAAGAAGGACGTGGCCGGGAGATATGGGTTCGGCTTCGCTGCCGCTTTGGCTGGCTCCTTAATTTGGGCTGATGGCGTGCCTGTTACCCGAATACGTGGCGCAGCAGGTTCGGCCGGTTGCTTTTCTCCGGTGCTGTCGGCACCGGGCAACTGCAGCGGGTCATCCAGGTCGGGGGACTTACCCTTCGCTGATGGCGTCGGCTTATCCTCCTTAGCTTTAAGAGCTGCAACCTCCGAGCGCAGATCCATCACCTCTTTAGTCAGATCGGCCGACGCCGAGGATGTCTTGCTGGCCGCAAGTTCCTTGTCTTTCGCTTCCATTGCACTTGCGAAGCTCTTCTGCATGCTCTCGGTCTTGTCCTTCATCGTACCGATGTCAGACTGAAGACGATTGACCATCCCAACCAACTGCTCATTTGTTACATCCTTCGGCTTCGGCAGCAGTAAGCTGTTGGAGGCCGTGGGTGCGTTACGTACGCGCACAGGTTGCTCGCCTGGTCGAATAAAGAACTTGCTGATCAGGAACAGCACTACGAGCAGAAGGCCGATGGCGATCGCCGCCCGGGCGGGGGGCTTCAACGATAGCCATTTTTCTTTCATTTTTTCAGAAATGCCGGCGCTCATCACTCGCTCTCCGTCTTGTCAGAAATCACGTACATCTCGGTTTGTTCGCCTCGCCGTAGCGTCGCAAGTGGAAAGAAGGCGATGGCTCGCACTCCAGCTGTGTAGAAGCTGCCCTCGTCCAGCTCAACGTTATCGGCGGTCGCCTCAAGCTTGTATTTGAAAATATCGTAGGCAGGGCCCGAGTAGCGAGTCATCGGGTAGGCTACAACTTTGCCCATACGTGCAACGGCTTTCGGTAATGCAGCCTCGCTGAAGCCTTCCGGCGACTTGCCCAGTCCTATTTGGCGCAAGTTATAGCGAATCTTGTCGGTGTAGACGTTGCTATCAGGAGCGGACTCACCCTCGCCCGCTTGGGCAGGTAGGCCAGCAGGCTTGTCATAGACAAGGTTGATCACCTGAAGCGGCATGTCGCGTGGGACCAGCGTCAAGGCGATGCTGTCCGTGGGCTTATCACCTTGGATGAACAGGCCAACAGGCTTGCTGGTGTTCATCGTCACGTAGAGCGACTGACCTTTTTGCTCGACACTGAAGTCCTTCGCTTGGCTGTCTAAGGCCACTGGATTTGCGAAGGGCGTAGCGATCCGGTTAGGCAAAGAGCCGGAAACATAAACAACGGAAGATCTGCTGTTGTCTACCCGCACCACTTGTGCTTCGCTGGGCTGCGGCTCGCCAGGCATTGTGCCGATTCCCGGTAACGTCGTTGGTGCGACGCGCGCAGTCTTTTGCTTCTCAAGAGCCTTCAGCTTGCTGCCGGAGTCTTTGTTTTGTTTAGCTTGAATGGATTTTGCATCCAGCCCGGCTAGCGCTGCTTTCAACGCTTCCTGCTCGCGCTGCTTTTGCGTGGCATCAGCGATACTAGCGGCAGCTGTCTTTTGAGCAAATGCGCTTTGTCCCAGTAAAGAACTGGTCAGGGCGATAACAAGCGCCGGAATGTATTTTTTCGGGAGCTTCATTGCTGGGCACCTTCTGTCGTGGTTGGTTCAGTGGGAGTATCGTCCGCCATCTCAGCGGCCCGCTTCAAATCAAGCTTCTTCAGCTCCTGCGCTTTGGTCGGATTCTTTTGGATCCACTCATGCGTATGTGGCTCCGTACCGGAGTAATTAGTGATGGACTTAACCATGGGGAGCCCTTTCTCCATGGTCATTTCCATCTCGATTACTGATGCGTGCGAGTTGCGGCCGTTAGAGTTGGCGGAGACCATCTCACCCACCACGAACACCTTCTTGCTGGTTTTCTCCGAGTAAACCTTATTCGGGGTGAAAGATACCGATCCGCCGTTCTTAACGAACGTTGGATCGGTCGCCAAGCCATACAATTGCTTGCGAATTTGCGTGTACGCTTCCGGGCTAAAATGGGCGGAAAGCCGATCGGCAACGAAGACAGCGTTCTTTGGCGTGATGTTGGCCGTGAGGGTTGCGATATAGAGGCCGAAGCCCTCGAAATACTCCATATCGGCGCTATTCCAGGTAACCTTTACCGGACCACTGAGTGTGAGTGGAACCAATGTTTGACGCTCGTGGTCGGACAGCTTGTCGATTACAAGCAAGAGGAGAGCCACCGCAAGAACCGCTGAAACAAAGCCATTGATGGTCAAAAGCTTGTTAGAGTCTCTCCACGATTTAGCTAAGAGATTCAGACGCATATGGTGAGTGTGCCTATCGATTGGTCAATAAAAGAAATCACGAACGGCCGAATCTTCGTAGTGCTTGTTGATGCTGAAGAGGCCGGCCCAGTAACACAGATGAAGCAGAATGCCGTCGAGTTCGCCGTTCTTGAAGCGTCGGAAGCGTTTGACCCCGTAGTACCCCAAAATCAAGCCAAGCAGCGTGTAATAGCCGCTGAGGACAATTCCTAGGCCAAGGCACGCTGCAAAAACGATGGCCTCATCAAATTCCCAGAAGAACAGTTGAATCTGACTGTCAACGTAGCGTGGGATCTCTACCTCGTTCATTCGGCGGCTCCCGTCAACGTGATCACTACACGCCGATTCAGCGCTGCGCTCGCGTTGGGAATAGGCATGCTTTTCCCCATGGCCACGACCTTCAGCTGCCGCTTTGGGACACCGCTGATAACGAGATAGCGAACGACGGCCTCAGCACGACGTCGCGACAACTTCACGTTGTATTCCGTCGAGCCCACTTCGTCCGAGTGGCCAGTTACGATGATTGGCCCCTTAGCGCTCAGGAAAGTATCGAGCTGGGCATCGATTGGGTCCCAAGAGAATGGGACGACCTTATCAAACGGAAATAGAAGCCCATTTGTTGCATTGACTGCAACTGCGTCGCTTGAAGAAAGGCTTCGGAGCTCGTTGTCGATTCGAGCCTCTTCGCTGGGCAGCATTGCCCGTGGCTTGGCTCGCTCCAAGACGATCCAACTGGTCTTCGAGCGGTCGATAGTTACCGCCCGCGTCTGTGCGCCGACAATGTCCCCCCGTTGCTCTGGAGCGATCACAACCGTGTCCCGCTGAGGGATTATCACCTGATGAAGATCGGCGCCTGTGGCAGCAAAGCTGGCCACGATCAGCGGCGAAATCAACAGAAAAGAAGTTTTTCGATTCATATTGTATTGATTCAACTCTAAAAGAATCATTCACACGTAATAATAACAGGCATGATACAAGTAGAATAGTTTTTATTGGGAAAAACGTAGGTTTATAATTCCGTGTGAATATTGATCCGTGTAGCAGTGAATGTTGGGTTACCTGCCGATGTTGCGCATCTCCTTTGACTAGGAGAAATCCGTAAATATTTGGAGGTGTTTATGAGTAACCCAACTGAGCAGGAGGTGAGCGCAAGTATTCAAGATGCGAGCGCGTACTTTCTTCAGATGAACAAGGACGGCTTACCGGATGGCTGTAACGTGATATGGGAGAAGGTGTTTTTTACGCCACCTGAATTCACTACTGCGTTTACGAGAGGAGGCTTCGACGGCGTTGCTATCGCACCGCAGTTTATGGTGATGAATGCAACGCAGATGTTTGGGCCCATTGGTTTGGGATGGGGCTTCACGGTAGTTGATGACCAGATCATCGATGGCGCCCCCATTGTCTCCCCTGCCGGCGCAGTGATTTGCGTTGAGAAGATCCACCGGGTGAAGGTCAAGCTTTGGTATAACAAAATCGACGGAGGCCAGAAGAGAAGTGGTTTCGTCGAGCAGTTTGGAGCCACAAAGTATGTCTATCGTGACGCGAGCGGTGATGTCACCTCAAATGAAGATGCTTTCAAGTCGAGCGTAACTGATGGGATGACGAAATGCCTTTCGCTCTTGGGGTTTAGCGGAGATGTCTATATGAATCTTCACAAAGACTCGAAGTACCGAGAGTTTCTAAGTAGCCAAGCCGGCCGCGATAAAGTCCAGGCGCTGCCTGCAGGTACGAGGGAACTCCTAGCAAAGACGGCTGGCGGCACGGATCGGCAATCGCAGGGCTCGATTCCTCAAGAACGCCCCGCGGCAACTTATGGAGGCCATACGAAGCCGAAGGTGCCAGAAACGTTTTCGGAGATCGAAGCCGCATTTCGAGCTCGATCGGGGCTTACTCAGACCTGTCTGGATATCCTGACTCGATTCTCGGAAGGTAAGGTTTCGGCAGATCCGGAGAAGGTACGCATGGGAATACTGGCAGAAAAGAACATCACGGATTTCGAGAGGAGCTACCTACTAGCTCGACCAGAAATCAGTAATACGTCTAACGCTTCTGCTGGAAGAGCTCAGTTACTGTAGTACACCCTCGGACGCATTGCGTCCGGGGATTTTTTTTAGGAATGTCCACTATGGGTCTTGAAAGTATTTACGGCACTAAGCTTGGTGGGTTCACCGATACCGTTGCGCTTGGCGCGGTCGGTGCGAGCGCCCTGCTCACATCTCCCTTCTTCGCTCAAGTGCCAATTGCAGCATCGCTCGGACTGGGCTTTGCCGGCGCTGGATATTTAGCAAACCGGACCTTCAGCTATATGAAGGAGAAGCACTTGCTTGATTCGAAGATATCGATTGAGTCAGCAGCAAGTCTTACCCGCCCTGACGGTCTGCTGATTGGGTTTACGACCGATACGGGACAACCAGTCTATATACCCGACGAGGACCTGATGCGGCACGGCTTTATCGGTGGACAGAGCGGTGTAGGAAAAACCGTTCTTGGGAAGCTGCTGATGTTTCAGCAAATCCAGCGGGGCGGTGGTTTGGCATTTATCGACGGTAAGCTCAATTCCGAAGATATCGAAACCATCTATCAGTATTGTTGTTGGTGCGGACGCAAACAGGATTTTCTTGTGCTAAATCCTGGGAACCCGGAGATGAGCAACACATGGAATCCCATTATCCGGGGTGATCCGGATGAAGTGTCTGCGCGAACATTATCGCTGATACCTAGCACCAACAACAGCCCTGGTGCTGACCACTATCGTTCCTCCGGTAATCAGGGGATTGCAACGCTTGTCGCAGCGCTCCAGGCCGCCGGCTTAGCGTACAATTTTATCGATCTCACCGTCTTATTGATGAACTCGAAGGCGATTGAGGATTTGGAGCAAAGGCTTAAGCGTGATAAGCCGAATCATCCTGCAACTAAAGCGTTTTCTCTCTTCTTAGAGCAATACCGTGGTGGTAACAAGCCCGAGCTGGCTCATATGGTCGACACCAAGAAAATGCGCGATACATTCGGCGGGCTCGGTGGCCGGATGTATATGTTCGGGACGGGCGATTTTGGCCGTGTTCTCAATAGCTACACCCCCGATATCGATCTTTTCGAAGCGATCAAGGGCAACAAGATCATTTACGTTGCACTTCCGACGATGGGCAAAAAGGAAGCCGCGTCAGCGTTAGCGAAAATGTTCCTAGGCGATTTACGCACTGCAATCTCTTGGGTTCAGGCGCTTCCCGAAGGTCAAAGGCCGAACCCTGCTTTCTTTGTCTTTATGGACGAAGTGGGCTCGTACGCTACCGACGCACTCAGTTCGCCATTCGAACAAGCGCGCAGTGCCCAGATCGCGCTTTGGCCAGCTTGCCAGACGTTGGCGAACCTTGAGAACGTTTCTCCAGAGTTCAAGGAGATGGTCCTAGGCAATACATGGTTCAAAATCATCTTCAAGATAGGTACACAAAAAACGGCGGCCGAATTTTCGGAGCTTATTGGCATGCAGAAAACCATCGCCCGCTCACTGAGTAAGACATACAACGAGAGCACAAACACCCAGACATTGAACCTCTCTCCTGAAGGAGGAGCTGGTTCGGGCGCCGGCATGTCAGTTGGTGAGCGAGAGGAAGAAAGCTTCCGCGTTTCGCCGGATGAGCTAAAGGCCCTTTCCAAGGGTGAATGTATTGTCCTCTACGGAGGCGACGAGATATACAACGTTCGAGTGCCGATGATTCGGATGAGTCGGAAACTAACGAAGGAGATTGGCCCTGTTCAATTGAACCATTTCAAACGGACAAGTGTTGCGGGTGCGGACTTCTTCAAAAATAGCGACCAGTACCTCGGAGCAAACTTTGTAGAAAGTGCAAAGAAGAATTCAGGCAAGCGCCAACCAGAACTGGCGAACGAATAACGGCATGTAAATGACATGATGTCATGTGTGAAAGGGAATAAATAGTGAACTCATCTTTGAATCAAGGGGGCATGGAAATCAATGGACACGGATCTGACGTTCTTTCTGGTGATCGGGCTGCTGGTGCTGCTACTGCTCGTGTCCGTGAGTGGATTGAGGGACTTGGTGGTTCCGATTTTTTCGGGAGCCTTGGGGCCTTTGATGACGGCGGCGGTGAGTATGGCAGCGAAATGGAGTCTGTGGATGATCAAGAAGCTGGTGAACTCACATACGACCCTGATCAAGAACGTGCTCTCGCCGCGCTCGAAGATCTATCCAACCTTGGAAGAAAAAAAACAAAACGGGAAGAAAGGCTGAGGGCGCTGACAGAGGAGGATTTCGAGACTCCGCAAGAAAAGCTTTGTTTTCGCGCGATTCGCGAGAATGTGCTGGCAATCATTGATACAAAAAAGCCCCAAATTGCGTTGAAAGCCGCAGAGTGGATATTCAAAAAGGATACCAGCCCGATCAATTTTGACACCATATGTCAAGTTTTGACCGCAAGGCCCGATGTGGTGCGCCTTCGAATTCAATACGAGCTGTGGCGCAGGGCAATTGCATATTCAGAACCATTTCCATTCGCGGTCACGCCTTTGCCGGAAGTTATTGAGGGTGAGATTTTCATGATTGGCGACTCTGACGCCATCCAGCTTGCAAAGTGTGTCTGGCGGCAGCCAGGTATCCGGCACGCTGATTTAATGTCGACCTTAGGCGCAAGTGATAAGAAGATTGACTCCTACACGGAGATTCTGCAAAGGCTTTCGGCTCGGTACCTGCTATCGCAGTATCTCGATCGGTGGTACGTCACGGGCAAGAATCCCTATCAGCGGTTGCTGGACACGAGAAACGCCGCCTACAGATTAGGGATGAGCCAAGTATCCTGGTCGGAAATGTTTTAGTGCTGAACGCGGTCGTGTGCAACCCCACGCACCATAAGCGAAAAAAAGCCAGCTGCGATTGATCGCAGCTGGCAGAACGGTAACTCAGGTGTAAGGGGATGATGAGTTACCGAGGGGGAAATAGTGAGTGCTTACGGCATGTCGGATATCTTCGGTTCAGATGGTAGTTAACCAGTCCAACTGCGCACTGGCCCAATGTCGGCATGTACGCTCTTCTTATTAGGGTACACCCCTACCCCACCGGCATGAAGCGTCTTGAGTAAAGTTCCCATTGCTTCTGCTGGAACTCCGTCCAGCCCATAGTCTACAGCTTCACTTCGCAAGTGCCGCGAGTTCTCTTTGCCGTTCACACGTGCGTTCGTCTCCACTGTGCGATGGCCGGAAAAGAGAAGTATTGGTCGATAGTAACCTTTGCCTCGGAAATAACCTTGGGAAGCATAAAGGATATCGAATAGACGCTTGTTCATGGCACCCGAGACTCCCTCGTTGACGTCTCGCATAATCCAGTTCAACTGATCGCAGGCGCCAGGAAGATAGACACCGTTAGCCCAGTAGGTCAGTTTGATCTCTTCGTGCACGTCAGCTTTGATATGCGACGATATCCAAAGCTCCCGAGGACGTTCCCAGAAATTCGGTCCAGCACCGAATGCGATGTTGGGCAAAGCCGATGCGATGCACAGGGCTCCGGCTCCAGTGATAAATTCACGACGGTTCATATTAGGATTGAACGGGTTTGTACAAAAAAGTGACCCAGTGCAAGTGCACTGGGTCTTGTCGTTGCTTACGCAAAGACAGGGTTAGGCTTAACAAGACCGAGACGTACCTGGAGTTCGTGGTTGAGGTCCTCGCAACCGGGCTTGTGGATGTAGTTGGCAATCGGACCGCCAATTTTCCTGGTGAGCGCCAGCCCTAAATCTTGAAACGCTCGCTTTCCAGCGGAGTCCGGATCTAGGGCAGTCATAACATCGGCGCCAGCCTGGAAGTCGGAAAACCACTCCTCATCCCATACTTCGCAGCCTGGTAGCGCGATTACCGTCCTACGAGTCCCCATCACAACTGCGGCCATTGCATCAAACAGTCCTTCAGTCAAAAGGTACCGACCGCTTTCCCCTGACCAAATCCAAGGCGACTTCCCACCGTAGCGAATGCACTTCTGCTCCTCGGGCCTAGGTGCTCGAAGAAGTCGAAGTTCGATGGAACGCCGATTGCTGGAAACGAGCAGTAACGGACGAAATGCAAGCGCGGGTGCCCCAGCTTCTTTGCGCCACATTCCGGCTTTTTCCAGCAGAGGACGGCCAACGTGCTTAAGTAAAAACGCTTTTGCATCGTTGGGGCGGCTAGGCATAGATGCAACGAGACCCTTCGCTCTAGCTTCGAGCGAAAATTCCCGATGGAAGCCACGCCCGGCTAAGTAGTTCAGTACATCCTCGCTAAGTCCCTGAGAGTTTTTCAGCAGTAAGTCGATTACCTCTGCGATTGCATCGGCATCGCGCTCAACAGCTGGCGGACGCAATGGCCTGACAAACTCTCGGCGTTCACTGAGATCCGCTCCGGTTAGCTCCCGGATGGCAACAGGCAGCGAGGCGTTGAAATAGAACTGCGCCGCCGTAATAACGTCACCGTGTTCGCGACATGCGAAACAGTTCCAGCTGTCGTCCTTTACCTGGCACTTGCCCGAATCCGAGGAGGAGGCTCCGCAGTTAGGGCATACGGAGTACCGTAATGCTCCTGGAAATGGCTTCGCCTGCCCTCCCAGGAAATGCTCAAAGAAAAGCTCAATAGGAAAATCAGCCTTTACTGCGTCAAGGTCGTAGATCTGCTTACCGTCTTTCCCTTCCTTCACATAGCGTGCATTCATATTTAAACCTCCGAGAAAATTATCTGAATACTCAGTAATGTGAAACATTGATCTCTAAGGTCTAAAGGATTTTGAAAATTTCCCAACATCTATGAATAATTGATGCAAAATGCGTTAAACCAATGCAATCTGTATTATGCAGCCATGTCACGATATTTGGTAGGAGAAACATGTTTAGTAACCTTTTTGCATTCCGTTTGACGAAGGCGTGGAGCTTAACTCCAGCTATGCTCGACGGAATTATTGCTAAAAATGAATTCGTCCCTTGTCAGCCGCGGGAAGCGAAGTCGATCGGCTGGACGAGCGTCTACGAGGACGGCCCCAAACACATCTCTACCGAACGTTGCACTCTGCTAGCAGTGAAGATAGAGACAAAGACCGTTCCGGGAGACGTTTTGAAGCGCAGAGTAAAGAAGATGGTCCAGAGCTTCGAAAAAGAAAAGGGATACAAGCCTGGACGAAAGGAGCAAAAGATGATGAAGGAGGAGGCATATGATCAGCTGCTGCCTAAGGTGCTGGAAAAACAGTCGCTCGTCCGTCTCATCATTGACCAGAAAGACGGCTGGATCACAGTTGACACATCCAGCGCCCCCAAATGCGACGATGTCATTGGGTTTCTCCTGCGTGCGGTCGATGGGATACCACTTGCAAGTGTTAAGTCAAATAGGAACCCAGCAGAGGCTATGGCCGAATGGCTGACGACCGGGGATGCCCCCGATGATTTTTCTATTGACCGAGACTGCGAACTGAAGGGCACTGAAGAAGAAAAGCCTATGGTTAGGTACGCGAGGCTCTCGCTTGAGCGCGAGGAAATCGCGCAGCACATCGGTGAAGGCAAGCGTCCGACACGACTGGCCATGACGTACAAGGACAGACTCAGTTTTGTGTTGACAGACAAATTTCAAATAAAGAAGCTGGAGCTCCTTGACGCTGGCACGGAGGAGAAGCCAAGGTCTGACGAAGAAATGGAGACTGTGGCTCAATCGAATCTGACAATACTGAGCCGAGAGCTCAGACGTTTCCTACCGGCCCTGCTTGATGGCCTAGGTGGCGAAGGGGATTACTCATCGATCTGAACGACTGCGTACTTACCCATGTGAAGCATCTCCTTGTTGCAAACTTAACCTCTGAGGAGAACTTCTATGAAAAGCATCGCAACTAATTTGATGACCGAATTCCAAGTCGTCGTTTACATGATGAAAGCCGTCTTTAACTGGATCTTTCTGTCGGAGCACTGCGCGATGTATCGCCCGACACCCGACGGAAACGTAACTGTGGTGTTCACAGCAACGCCAAGCTATGCTGCTGGTTTCTACCGCGTCAAGACGGCCACAGTTCTTAAGCGACATTCGGGCGAAGTCGTTGAGACCGTAGAGTTCCAGCGGATGACAACTGCAGAGTGGGTAGCGATTAAGCGGAAAGCGCAGAACACAGGAAATAACCTGTCGGTGCTGGACTAAAAAAAAGCGGGCATTCATTGAATGCCCGCTTGTTTTTTTTGCGGAGTGATTAGAGTTGACCACTACACGTTGGACGACTGCCTCGCCCGATCTTTACCTGGATCGCTTCTTTCGACACAGCGTCGATATGGACGTTGACGCCGGCAAGATTGACGTCCTTGATGTCAGCCGACAGCACACGGTCTCGTTGTGCGATAACGTCTCCGGAGGGAGCTACGCGCAGTAGCTTCATGTTGATCACCCCGTCACCGCTACCTTGATAAACGGCAGTGATTGTGCACGCCGCGGCTCCAGCACGTTCCTTGTTGCTGACGACAATCATACCGTTGCTGATGCTCGTCAGGGGTTCACGGACCGAGAACAGATTCCAACGCTCCCGTTCCGTAGAGTTGGGGGAGAACGTATGGTCAATCACGTTGCCGTCAGCTGAGATAGCAACAAACCGAGACTTCCGCATGAAGGTGCTCTTGGAGGCGTCGGTAGGCACCAAGTAGAAGGTGCTTCCCTGGCCGTCGAGGAAGCGTGCAGCTGGCTTGATGCGCTCACTTGGGGTGATGGTCAGCTCTGTCCCGTCGCCGACAATCGTGAGTGGACTCGTGACCTCGATCGTCGTCTCCGTTGTATAAGTCACCACATTGCCGGAAAAGAGCTTGTCACCAGATCGTACAGCGCGACTTTCGCCCTCGCCCACGCCATCCAACTTGGTCGTCTTTGCGTCGTTTGTGAACAGCTGTGATTGGTTTATCGGCTCCTTCGAGATTGGTGGAACAAGTACCGCCGGTCCGGCCATAGCGCTGCCTGCGAACATGCTGGCGAACAATGTGAGGAAAATGGACTTCATTTATAGAGACCTTTCTTTGCGATGCGATTAGCGCAGGCGATGTTCATTTTTCTTACGGTAAGCGTCGAGTCGCGCTGCCGCCAATTTTGCGATTTCCGGCTGACCCCGACGTCGTATTGTATCAAGTGCCAGCTCCAAGGACATATCGCCGGTGATCGACGTGTAGCTCGCTTCAGGCGAACAACCGTCTTCAAGGACTGATTCTGCATCGGCGGAAGCGACCACAAATGCTGGCACGCTCTCAACCTTAAAGGCCTTGAACAGTTCCGGATGGATCTCCCATTCCACCCGGCCTTTGTTTGCCATCAATGCCGCACGTTTAGTGGCAAGCAGCGAGCCATCCTTGAAGCCTCGGATAACCATCACTGCGCCAAATTCCTTCGCTTGGCGGGAGAGTTCTGCAAGAACGTCATTAGGCATGGAGAAAGATACGAAGATGATCAAATCATTCGTGCCTGGCTTTCCAACTTTGCCGTTTTTAGCCTGATTATATTGACTGATCACCTCGTCCAGTGATTGTTTCCTTGCTGGAGAAGGTGCTCCGACCTGAGGCACTTTCGCCACAAAGCCGCCCGGAGCCTTTCCAGGAGTATTCGAAAGGGCCGAGTTAGCCCCTTCTTTATATTTCGACATTTGCGCCTGGATCTCAGCCTGGGTTGGCAGTTTCAGATCTTGAGCGTACAAGCAGTTACTGGCCAGGAGCAGCGCCACTGCAGCAGTCACGTTTGCGGAAAATTGCATATCCAAAGTCTCTCCAGCCAGGTAAAGGTAATTCTGTGTTCGTTTCGGTCAAAATGGTTGAGCGGCCAATGGGGTCGCAACATCGCCCGTTGATCTTTGATGTCTGCGGCGTCGGGTACAGACGCGTCAGTTTGTACTGTCGCTTATCCATAATGATTTGTGGATAGTAAGAGCAGAGCGCGTCACTCCCAAAGGATGCCCACTGCGTGCCAGCCGCATGCAGTTTTGCGAGCACTCGAACAGTCTGAAGTCTCGCTGCAGACTCCATGCTCTTGTGGGAGGCGTTGTTGCCTGTAAGCGGATACATTTGGCCATAAGAACCAGCCGCCCAGAAGATTTCCGACAAGGGGAAGCCTACCGTAGCAGCTACTGCATCAGCCGACATCGCGCCAATCGCCACCATGCTGCCAAATGGAAATGCATAGGGCGTTAAGATGCCCGCAAGTTCGTCGTCGTTGTGAGTTGGGTCGGCAAAAGAAACCCAGGGGATATCGATACCGCGTTGGTCCAGGCAAGTGTCATCGAGAATCGCCCCCATCACATATAAAGCAGGGTTGATGTACAGATTCACCTGTAAGAAGGAAGTCTTGTTGGCGCTGATGCGATCGGTCTCTTTTACGCGCTGGTCGCCAAATGCGTTTGAGTTAATTCCAACGTTGACGCGAACCCCACCCAAAAGAGGAAAGCAGCCAGGAACGGACGTAACATCGGTCATCATATCCATTTCCCAGAACGAAGTCGGGATGCCCACCTTAGGGGGATTGTCGCAGAAGCAGAAGGGATCATTGCTTCCCGAGTCAAAGTCTTCCTGGCCCATGGAGAGCAACGTAGTCCCGCCAAAGAGCTTGATCGGCATCACGCACGACCAGCAGACGTCTGTGATGAGGTTGGGGAAGTTCCCAGTGCAAATGCCATCGTCAGCGTTCGCGCTGTTTGCCGCACTGAGCAATCCCGCAAGGACCGCGAGGATGTATAGGATTTTTTTCATGGGGCGAACTCCTCCACTTGCAGTGCCTTCCCTTGTTGAGAAATCACTGCTGGCACGTGTTTAAGGCCAAAGTGCTTCACCAGAATGCCCTGCTGATCAAAATATACTTGGCGCTTCCATTCGCGGTTGAGTTTCAGGAAAGAGCCGGCGACCAGAATGATTTTGTCCTGCGGATTCGCATCAGAGCGCTGCTTGGCGTAACGGACCTGCTTCGGATCCCGACCGTCAATGAAAACAAGTGCTTTTGAAAGCCGTACGTAGTCGAGCGGATTAATCTTGGTTCCGGACGGGACAATGATATTGCCCAGATGATCCTTCACCGTGTCTGAATAGGTGTAGGTGGGATCGTAGGTCCAGACCTTGCGTTCAGTGGCTGTGGTAATGCCGGCGACGGGCGGGGGATTTTCGAGGTTCGCCAGCTGTCGTGAGCGATAGTCTTCCCAGAACTTCTTCAGTTGACCGCGCTTTTCCATACGACCCAGTCGCTCTTTGATCATATCGACGGCATCTTGCTCTTGTATGGCCCAGGTGTTGCCATACTGACCGAGTTCCTCCGCCGCAACCACGCGAGCGAAAAGCCCGAGTAGGCACAATGCGAGGATTGAGATTCTGGCTGTCATCAGTATTCCCGGTTAGGTAAAGAAAACGGCCTGCGAGAATGCAGGCCGATACTGGTAATGCTGGAGGTCAGTTGATTTTCTGACCGTTCAAAAACGCTTCCAGCTTATCCAGCGGAACCGCACCAGGAAGGGACCGGCCGTCTTCGCTGAACATTGCTGGGGTACCACGGACGCCAATGCTATCGCCGAGTGCGATCGTCGTGGCAACGGGGTTGTCGCATTTGGCGTTCATCGGTGGCAATGCACCGGTGGTCATGAACTTGTCCCACGCTTCGGCGCGGACATTTTCAGGCAAGCACCAGAATGCCTCGGCCTTGGCGCGAGCTTGTGGATGCAGTTGGTCGATCGGGAACATGAAGGTGTAGATCGTCACGTCATCGAGTTTCGGAAGCGTAACGTTTTCGAGCTGCTTGCAGTACGGGCAGTCCGGATCGGTGAACAGATACAGTTTCCGCGTCCCCTTCCCTTTCACGCGAACGATCGCGTCCTTGAGAGGGAACTTGCTGACGTCGATCTTGGACAGGGCTTCACGTTTTGGCGCCGTCAGATCTTGTCGCGTATCCATGTCGTAGAGGCTGCCGAACATGAAGTATCGGCCTTCCTTGTCGGTGTAGGCGATGTTCTTACCCATGGTGAACTCGTACAGTCCCGGAAGTGCTGCTGGCTCAACCGAGTTGAACGTTGTGTTCGGATACTTCTTCTTCAGATTTGCCAAAACCTGTTCGGTCTCGGGGCTCGCCCACGCGCAAAGCGTGATCAGGCAGAGCAAGGCGAATGCTGCGATCTTCTTCATGTGATCCTCGAAATGTTTTGTCAGGAAAGAGAATTCACTCTCTTCAGAGAAATAATAACACGGATCAATAAAACAAATGCAAATTGTGTTGAATCGATGCAAAAAGGTTAAACGCCGCCTGCATTTTGCAGGCGGCGTCTTGGTGTTTACTTAGGATAGCAGTCCATCGGTGCCGGTTGTGGCTTGTTTCACGCCTTCATAGCCGTGAAGCGCCATCTGCTGTAAGAAGGTTGCAGCTCCAACCAGATCTTCGGAAAGCACTAGGTCAGCGAAAGCGTCGATCGCCTCTAAATAATGCTCCGACATCTCCGGAGCAAGCTGGTAGTGGTGCTCGAACGAACAAGCGAATTCGAAGAGCACCAAAAACAGTCTGCGGGAATCGTCCATCAACGTGGGTTGCGACTCGGCCCGCCTGCCGGCAGCGAAGGCGAGATCGAAAACGACTTCAGCGACGCTCTTGATTTTACTATCGCCGTGCTGATGTCGTACTAAGCTTTTTGGTTCATATTGTGCCACTTCCTGATCGCGAAGCGGGAGATGCGTAGGGGTTTGCTGTTGGGAATTCAAGGGTTCCATGAAGTTTCTCCATAAAGGTTAGGAATAGCGCAAGGGCATTAGCAGTGCCACGTGAGATGAGCAACAACTGGGCATACGCACAGATGTTTTTCATCTCTTTTGGTTAAGAACTCTCAATCTTGGAAGCGCGATGAAAATCAAACGCATTTTGCTGGCAGCCTTTTTGGTGGTCCCAGGCTCTATGGCAGTCTTACTTCTCCTTTGCCTCAATAAGCAGTGCAGGAAACAGCTTAACGACGTTATCGACCTCCATGGAATGACTTCCAGAGGTAAAAACTTGGCTTTGTGCGCCAAGAATTTCGCGCTAAGCCGACTGCGCTAACCCACCGGCTTCCCCCAGTTTGGGGGAAGTTTTTTTTTCGTGGAGAGCTTTCTAAACGCTTGCCAAACGCGCGAAAGCCTTGCAAAATTGTCTCGAAGTTTGAACTTCATTCTCCTTTAAATCGTTTGCGTCGGAAAGCCCAGGGGTCCCCCTGGGCAATTCGGCAAGGTAAAAGTGGAATCCGCGACCAAGCAGCCCGAGTTACTTTAGTGACTTGGGCTTTTTGGTTTCTGTGGTACCAGTTTTTATTGGCAGCATATGAGAGTTGAATTGTTATTCGCGCATATAGCGGCGTGAATGTGCGGATGCGACTGGTCTGCTCGGCCGTCTTTTTTATGCAGAGATTTCTAAACGCTTGCCAAATGTGCGAAAGCCTTGCAGAATGACTTTGAAGTTTTGACTTCATTTTCCTTTAGATGTTGACTATGCGTCGGAGAGCCCAGGGATCCCCCCATGGGCAATTCGGCAAGGTAAAAGTAGAATCCGCGACCAAGCAGCCCGAGTTACTTCAGTGACTTGGGTTTTTTGGTTTCTGGGGTACCAGTTTTTATTGGCGGTAAATCTGTTGCTGTGGCACGTTCGACAATTGGAGGGCGGCAGGCCGGGGAGGACCAGATTTTAGGAAGTTGCTTGCCGAACAGGTCGATCTACTGAGACAAACCCAAGCGGAGTTGAGGGAAACCGAGCGGCAGCTACTTCAAAATTTTGGATCTACCGTTTCTGCTGGTAGTTGTGAGTGCCTGGATTCTGCTTGGTCACTGGAGGACCTGGCTGACTGGTGTGCCACCCTACGACAGGCCAGAACACGTTGTCACTACACTGGAATTGCTTGCTGGGCCATATAGTCGCTTGCGGCTAGGTGACATATCGAATAAAGAATGGGAGGAAATCCTCCTGTCGACAGGACTCCGACTAGAGGGCTCTGTCGCACCATCAATAGCCGGCGAGCATCACGAAAAATATTTTTGCTGCTGGGCTGGGAGAAAATACGTCTTGGGTCTCCATTTGTTACCTGGAGGCGGGCGTGACCCGCGTACGTGCTTGCGTATCTGTTTTTCTTGGGAGTCGATTAGTCAGATGGTAATCGCAGCGCACATGACTTCACACCTACCGAATTCTCTCACGTGAGGCTCTCAGGAAAGTGTGCTGGCGGTTCGCATAAGCCAACCGCCAGCGAGATAGGGATCAGGGCAATACGGCCGCAAGGTCCGTCGAAGCACGATTGATAGCGCTCCACACATCGTCCTTCACCATATTCGGGTTGCCGGCTGGTAGCATCGACGCTAGAACCGCCCTGGCTGCTGCATTCGATATCGCCGCATTATCAATCTTCGCCGGGTCGACCGTAGATGGGGTTGTGTTGCGCAGGGCCGCCGCTAGTGCTCCTACCTTGTCGCCAAGCGTCTGAAGTTTTTTCTGATCGCCGCTGTCTAGCGGCGGCTTAGGTGCCCATGAGTGCGCGGTAATGTCACTGGCGAGTCTGCAGGATTCAAGGTGAAACTGGTCTTTGTTCATGATTCAGCCTCCTAGGTCAGAAAAATGCGGCCAATTGGCTAACTACGCCCGCGGAGTCCTCGGCTACCTTCTTGAACTGTTGAAACTCTTCGTTTCGGGCAGCAGCTTTATT
This sequence comes from Herbaspirillum huttiense, assembly GCF_047300815.1. Classification (GTDB taxonomy): domain Bacteria; phylum Pseudomonadota; class Gammaproteobacteria; order Burkholderiales; family Burkholderiaceae_D; genus Herbaspirillum; species Herbaspirillum huttiense_A. The sequence continues at coordinate 220,624 of NZ_CP178609.1, forward strand.
GTCAAGCGAGGGATTAGTGATCAGTTCGACCAGCTGCTCATGGGATTTGCTAAGCGAGTCAAAAACCGCGTTGAGACTCTGACTAGCAGACTCTCCCGAATTTCGTTTTAAGGTCAGTGCTTGATCGAGAAGCTCCGACCGCTTCACGGGATCGCCGGTAGCCCGATAGCTATCTTCGATTTGGCCTCGTGCATTGGCTACTGAAATGTTGAACTGCGTTTGGCTTAGGAGCAGATCAGCCTCGGACGTCTGCCGCAGCGATGAAATCAGCCCGTTTACGTCTGTCTTAGTCTTGATCACCGTTGCCTTTATGGCGTCCGCATCCTTTGCGTTGTCCCGCATGATCTTCAGGTCGTCTGCAAGTTTACTCAATGCGCCCAGGCTGGCGGTCACGCTTGAAAGCGTAGCCGCGTCTGACGTTGAGATTTTCTCTCCACTGAGTTTTTCATAGCCAGCGCTCACCTTCCCTATCCTGTCCGCCGTTGCCTTTACTTGCGATTCGAGATCAGATTTGCTAGCTGACGAAGCCTTCTCAAGAAGGTCTAAGTACTCGGTGAGCGCTTTTATTGAGTCAGCAGTTACCTTCGATGATATCGATGTGACGCGCCCGTATTCGATTTGGTCCAAGAGCTTAGCTAACCCAAGATATCGCGTCTCCACTAGTGTGTTCGGCGATACAGCCCTTGCCCGTTCAGCAGCGAGGGCGCCTTCAAGATTTATGAGGCATGTAGCTTGCGCTTGGGAGTAGCATCCATTCGAGCATTCTGCGGAGCCGGGCTTGCTATCGCATGCAACCAGTGCTTTGCAGTCGGGGCCTGCTGCGAGTGTTGGAAACATCTCGACGTAGCTGGAAAAGATCGCGGATGGCCCGTATCGAACGAAAATCCGCTGTTGACCTATAGGACACTGCTGATCACTGATTATTATTTGCTTTCGCCGCATGTCCTCGGCCTTTGCTGAAGCATCGGCGAGGGAGTTGAGTTGCGTAATTAGTTTGTGTGCTGCAACTGTGTACGTTGTTGCAGCGTCCTTATAAATTACCGAGGCGCATCCGGAGAGCAACAAGAGCGTAATTCCAAGAAGTGCCGCAGTCAGCGACTGGCGAAGATATTTCATAGATCCCCCGATCATATGTTATTGCATTGGTTTTAATGATTTCACACGGATGGGCCCCTATATGCGCCGGCAGGAGGGTGATGCTTGAACCAGCTGCGTGCCGCGCAGAAACTCCAGAGAGAAAGCGTGCGAGCCTACTGAGCCCAGGAGCAGTCTAGTCGGTGGTAGGGGCACTTTCAACCCAGTCGCGGCGATTGCTTTCGCTGTGTAGTTCAGCTAAATTAGCGTCATGGCATTGGCCTAGCGTTCGAACACGTGGGCGCCCCACCCGAAGTTTCCCTCTGCAGCTTGGAGCGTGCTTGATTTCCAATCAGGCTTGATTTTAAAGGGGCGATCAGCCTATTTTTGGAGAAATCATGTCGCTCACAGAAGCGTTCAATGGCGTCGTTCGTACGTCATCAATCATAGCAAATACGCATGACTTGCCTGTCCCTCATGGACAGATCATTGAGGCATGTGCATCAGGATTCGGATTCCGAACAGCAGCGGCTATTAGCCAGAAGTTGAAAGGTTGCGACAACTCAGATCGCGGAACCGTGCCGGCATTCTCACCCTTACGCTTTGTGGAACGTCTGTCTGCGCTGGGTAGCTTTGCGAGTGCTGATTCCTTGGCGGCGTTGCTGGAGGGAGTGAAAATCCACATTGCGTTCGAGCGGTACGAGGGCGAGCGCCTTGCGAGCTGGCAAAGTGAGGGTACGACCCCTTATGAGATTCGAGTCCGTGTCGAGAATGTGAGCAAATTCTCGGTGGTGGATCCGTGGTTTGTTTTGCCGGACTTCTCCAATTCGAAGGGGCCATTCCAAGAGTCGTTCCGCGTTGATTCGGCACACCAGTATCGCCTTTCTGTAACGTACCCTGTCACACGCTTCCACAACCGAAAGGATGTGATGTCCGTCGCACTGATTGACGGTCAGTGGGAAGGGAAGTTGTTTGCCTTTAGGCCCATGAATGGAGACGAAGCGAAGCGGATGTTCGCAAGAGTTCGTAGAGCGCTCGTGCAGTCAATCGCACCAGCGTATTCCACCTTCGTGCACTTTAAGGCGTACAGGCCTGATGGCCTGGAGCAGGGTTGCTTAAGGATCGATCTCGATCTCGCGCCAGCTCTAAAGGCAATGCTGGGGCACGGCGTGATCGGATTGCAAGCAATTGAAGGGTGGTCCATTCTAGGAGGCGGTGCTCACATTAGATTTCTCGATGGCAAGGCGTCGATTGTCGTGATGAAGACGTCCGGAAGCGCCACTATTGGCGCGGTTAAACGATGCGTTTTCCAAGCACTCGCGTGCACCTTGGATGCGATGCAGTATGAGCATCTGCCTCTGCCGGATGGGGATCTGCTCGCCACTGATACGGCAGATATTGTGAGGCTCGATGGCGCGATTCTGGAGATGTTGAGCGATGAAGAACGACGCCTTGTTCACCATTGGCAGAAGGTCGGGAGGAAATACGGCATAGCTGTTCGGCTCCATAAGAACGTGGATGCAGAGAAGCTTTCTCGTACTTCCAACTCAGGCGAGGCTGCAGAGCTAATCCGTTTATCGTCAACAAGTGTTTCCGTTTGGGGTCCCGGGCTAAGTTAACGCCTGGGTATCACAGCCTCTACAACGGCCCGGGCTTGTGAAAGCTCCGGCCGTTCTGTTTAGAGGCCCAGGAGCTTTCCATGATATTGCTCGTACTCCCCTCCCCTAAGTGCGTCGCTGAAGAGAAAAGTCCCATCCCTGATTTCTGCGAGATTGGCGTCGAGGGCTCTGTGAAGATCGCATCTAAGTAGGACGCCATCATTAGCGGTGTTATGAAATCGCCAGTCCCTTCCGGGGAGGTGGGCTGCATCCAGCAACGCAGCGGTTGTGTTCCCGGTGACGGCACAGCGCCACTGGAAGTGCTCGCCCAGCAGCTGGCGAAACTTCCCTTGTGCGAGCCGACGTTCGAGTTCGATCGTCACCTTTTTTGAAGCCGGCTCTGGCGACTGGTCTGGTTCAACCTCGGCCGGGTGTGGAGACGCGGCCAACACTTCGAGCGAGATATCGTAGGTGCGAGCAATCTGCGCACACTGCACTTCTTCAGCAGATCGTGAACCTGAGAAGTAGATGGTAGGGCTCTTCGTGTTGCGGGCAAGTCGGGGATACGCCTCAATTTGTCGTTCGTAGATGCGTGTTATGTCCTGGATTCGAGTCGCAATGTAGTCAACGATGCTATCGCCCTCCATTTTCAGTAGGAGGGCGTGGGTAGCTCCTCTGCGTACGGCGCTGGCAACCCGCTTTGTGACTTTGCTGATGAAGGCCGCGTCGGGATATTCACCATCGTCTGAATCGCCGAGAAAATCTACTTGGACTGCTGCGTAACCGACGCGGTCGTACCATGCCTGCTTCACCCAGAAGACCACCTCGTGCCCGTCAACCGACTTGGCGTGGAGGAACTTCATTGGTCCAACCTTCGTCGATTCTGCCGCGGCAAACCCTTTTTGCTGAAGGAGAATGGGCGCAAGTGTAAGAAGGATCTCCTCCTGCTTATACGATCTCGGCTTTCGGATATTTCTTGTGGCCATAGCGTTAGAAATCCAGGTCGCCGAAGGGTTTTGGCCGGAATATCAAGTCGCCGAAACCGTTCCGCGCAGGCGACGGGGCCTGGCCGATACCGGCTACCAGGCTGCGGAAATATGCGGTGCGAAGCATCTGGTAGCTTGATTCCGGCAGTGGGCGAGCTTCGACCGGCAATAAAGAATTGAGCTCCGAGAGGTCCAGGCCGCCGAGTACGCCTGCGTAGATGATTGCGCGCTCAGTAGGTGTTCTTTTCATTCAAAATGGCTCCATGATTCGATTTGAGTTGCTAAGCACGCTACTTTGCCGGAGGTTGTTTCCTCTGGTTCAGCGCGTATGCACATCAGCTTCTGGTAAGACTCTACAGTAACTACTCGCTTTACGTTGGTTGATTGGCGGGAATGAGGGTTTGCATGATCCGCACGCTGTTTTCAAGCTGAGCCACCCGGGCCCGGAGCATTGAGTTCCTTTGAACTATCACGGCGAACGCCTCTTCAGCTCCTTCAATCTCGGCAGCAGCTTCGATGAGAAGTTGCTGCTGAATTTCAGGCAACGCTACACTGCCCTGGTTCACAAGCGCGCGCAGGCGGCTCGGCACCGTAGACCGATGTTCGGCGGGAACGCCAGTACCGGTTGAGGTTTTGGTGGATTTACGCATCGGGATTTAAGCGACAGTTTTGCCGTAGTAATAGCGCCTCTAGATGACTGCCAACGTCCATGGCTCCGAGAGCTGCCAGTGTACTGCGGGTCATGTCTTGGCGAGCTGCGGTGTGAGGTATCAATAGGCCTACGGCCTGTCGATACGGAATTGGCATTGAAAAGGTGAAGTATGCCGTTCGCTGGCGTCTGAGCTCGTCACGTACCGCCGTTTCAGTCGCCCGAAGTGATATGTTTATTGCCCATAGTGAAAAACGGGATGTCAGGCTTAGCAGTGCGTCTTCAGACAGCGTATGGCGTATGAGGCGCGATCGCAAAGGAACTGAACGTTGCAGACGTGCAGCGATAAATCTGGCGGCGGCCAGATGGTGTGTGCCGCCAGCATTAGAAAGTGTCAGCCGCCCGTCCCAATCCCAGCGCTGAAGAAAGTCGCCGCGTCCCGGATCCGTAATTCTGACCTCGGACCATCGTAGGTGACGTGCTAGCGCCTCATCGGAAATATCAGCGACGAACAGAGGCCGCTCAGTTTCGATGAATTCATCCAGCGTGTCGTAGTGCGGAATATCTTCGTCTAGAGCTGACAGGCACTCTATGTCGGTGATGTCGTAATTGACCAGCGCTTCGGTGCGCTGGACGATGCCAGCCATTTCCGGGAATGCCTGCCTTGCATATGAGTAGGCTCCGCTCGGCTTGAGACTGAACCCCTCCAGAGTGTGGCTGTAAATTGCTTCCGCGGAAAAGGATTGCTCCCATCGTTCGATCATCGACGAGCGAATCGATTTCAGCGGTGGTTGCAATTTATGCGAAGCATGTGAAAGGCAGGACGCCACTCGCGATTTCATGTCTGTAGGCTTAGTCGCTGCGTCCGCTATCGGATGCAGGGTCCGGCAAACTTCTTTCTTCAGGGCTAGAGGGGCCCAGGGTCGTCTCAGCGTGGCGCCACAGGTCCTCATTGAATGGCCGCCAGCGAGCTGAGGTTGGGCTCGCTAGAAATGCCTTCCAGGATGAGAGGGTGTATGGGCTGGTGCGCCCGCTATTGAATAAATCCAGCGCACCCTGCTGGCTAAGGCCTGATTGGTTGACCAGGTCTTTCAGTTCCTCGTTATACGTCTTTTTTTGTAGGGTGTTCATGGCCATTATCATAGCATCGTCGGATCCCGGACTTTGTCGAGTGAGGTACCTGTCGCGGCGTAGGTGCCAAAGAGAAAAAGCCAAGGATCAGTGACCCTTGGCTTTTGTATTGCACATTTAGAGCGGAATCACAGCGAGGTGATTTCGGAGCTGGACATCAAGAGGCATTCATAGAACACGAGTTGGCCGTGCTCACGTTGGGCACCCGCCTGGGCTCGTTCTCGTTCAGCTTGGTCGGGAAAAGCGCGACTCCATATCTCGTTCTCGAACATGGTTTCCGCGGCTTCCACGTCGATCGCCTGGGTATGCAGAACGTGGACCTCTCGCGTTTCGGGTAGGCATCCGCGCATATAGAACCAGAACAGCGGAGTCCGGCCGGCCTGTTGCACTGCATTCGCGTTGGCGTTGGTGTTGGCGTTGGTGGACATCATTTCTCCTCGGTAGTTAGTTGGCATCGACGATATGTCCATCACGCCCTTATATCGTGAGCAGCGATCAGTGTCCCGAGGTTCCTTGTGCGGATGCTGGCTGAGCGCAGCCTGAATCGGTGCTCAGCTTGCTCCCTGCCGCCGCTGGGAATGACAGATTGCTTATCTTCCCGGAAAAGGCGCTGCCATCGTTCTGAGCGACGAGCATTGGCCGGACTATCACCTGGTCTCCTGAAATTGACGCGATACCGGAAATTACCAATGGGGCCGTGCCAGTCGCGGTAAGTAGGACCGGTGAGGCGCCAGTCGCCGTGTTCTTCTTCTGGAAATCCACCGGTGTTATCGCTCTTACACAGCCGGCGATATCGGAACCATCTGCATTTTTTCCGATGACAACGCCGGTATCTTCGGCGTAGGCGGTCAGGGCAGCAAACCCGAATGAGAAGAAAAGGACTGCGGAGATTGGTCGTATGACCATGGTCTTGATGGACATGTTTTGCCTCGTAGTAGGAGTTTTACTGCAGAAGGGCGACGCAAAGTGCGGGACGCCAGGGAGAGAATTGGTCAAGCGTAGGGGGGGAGTCAGACTTACTGAATGCTTTCCGCAGGGCTTAATGCGAAGCGATTTCAGTATCGGCGGCGGATGAAGGCAGACGACTACCAAGGGTCGCCTGGTTTGCTTAGCGCGAGCCATAGGTGATACTCGGTCCATGAATAGACGATTGCTCGCCGGGAAACAAAGGGCTGATTTCGTCGGCGGGTCCGCGGCGATTCTACTGCCCGGAGCTTCAGCTGTAAATCATGTTGGACGTGAGGCTATCGATCAACCGAGTCGCAACCGAGGCCAGCGCCGAGGATATCTGCGTGGAAGGCGCGTAGGGCTGATTCCCCAGCCCCCTCCTTCATTTGGTCGATCATGCGCCAAGTTCGTGTGCGCTCGGCTGGCAAGTGGTCATAAGGAGATACCACAAGGCCGCACGCAAAGCTGCCATCCTCGCGGTGTATTAGTGCGGCGCATAGTTCAGTATCCCCTAGCTCGCGGCCAAGAAGGCAAACTTCGGTCAGGCAGCAGTGTCCGCATCCGTTGCATGGAGTTCCCATCACCGGTTTTGGAAGCGTCGCTATCGGGATGACGCGCCGGGCGCGTGCTGTCAGTGTCATGCGAAGTATTTTAGGGCGAGATAGCCAGTCGTAAATAGCAAGGTTAGATAAAAAAAGCCCCGGACTTGAAAAGTCTCGGGGCTGATGAGGTGGATCGATCAGGGATCGATATCTCAGGGGTTAAGGGTCACTTGGCCAGTCTCCAGCCCGTTTTGTTCGCGACGAGGATTCGATCTTTCACCAGCGCCTTCAGACGATCAGAAACGACTGACCAGGTCTGTACACGGAGATTCGGAATTTCCATCAATTTCTCCCGCGTGTCGCTACCGTTGCGAATTGCAGAGAGGATCTCGTCATCAAGTTGCTTGGTCATTTTCGATCACTTACTGGCTTCAGCCAAGAGGTTGAATTTCACCAGAGGGCCATTGACCGAATCATAGATTCCGTGCTCGGTGTAGCGGCGGAAGGTTTCGTCACAGATGAAGACGTGCTTCGTCCCTTCCGGTTTCTGCTCCGGAGGTGGGAGATGACGGACCGTTACGATGTCGCCATGGCCATCGATGTAGGTCCCACCGTCCACCAGGCGGAGCACTTCCTTGCGTGGTGTCGATGCATTCCGACGTCGGCGGACCTCGTTCAGGCTGATGCCCAGTCGAGCGGCCTCTTGCTTCACAGTTTCTGCGTCTTGGTTCATTGGAGTACTCGCGATGATGTAGTTGATTTGAGGATATCGCCGCCGTTAGCGGCGTCCCTTGAACTGCTTCTTGACCGCGGAAAGCAGCTCTGCGATCGTCAGATTCCCGTTCCGGCGCATGAAAGTCTTCAACGAGCGACTTCCATATCGACGGAGAGACTGCCACTTCTTTAGGTTACGTTCATAGTTCGCGCTGCCCATAAAATCTCCATAGGAAAGTTAATTGCTCAAGGTGATGTCTTTCTTCCGCCTGTAATTTTCATGGCTACTTTCGCTATAACCCGGCAGTTGGAGCCGGCAAATAAAAAAAGAGCCCCGGACCAGTAGGTCGCGAGGCTCGGGATTTTAAGAGGGGTTGGTGATACTGCCTAGACCGTTTAAGCGATGGCGCTATCGATTGCTTCCAGCTGAGCATCCAGTTTCACTTCGTCCAAGAGCGCCGGCGCCCCCAGTAGGATTTTCCCCATAGCTGCAACAGCTTCATGATGCGAATCATACGGCCCGGCTACAATTTTCTGCTGGTGCGTGTCGAATACTACGAATGGCATATGTTTGCCGTCGCCCGCAAACAAACCGTCCTCCCCTATCCCATCTACTACCAGGCGGGGGTTGGCCGAGTCGGTTGGCAAGCTTGGCTTGGTAATGCCTTTGTTCATTTGCTTCCTTTCGTGAGGATGGTGCTACTGATTTGGTCACAAAAAGCAGCCAGCCTCTCGAAAGGAGTGCCGGCCGATTTCGGTGCTGCCATTTTTACTGCCAGAACTTGCGTGCGAGCATCTGCGCTGTGAGTGGATCCGATCCTGCCCGCTTCAGTAGCTCGATATGCTGAGCAATCGCGACCTGTTTGGCTTCGCTTGCCAGAGCCATGATTGTGGTTTCGGGTTCCGCGTCGAAGAGGCTGTTCATCCCTTCCACCAGCTGGCATTGTTTGCTGTTGCGGCCCTCGCCGCCCACGAAGTAAGTTGTATAGACCTGGATGGTCATTTTGGTGTTGCGAATTTCCGGCCGGATGGCGATCTCGTAGAACGGAGAAAGGGGTTTGCGAAATTCAAACTGAACCATGGGTTTGCCTTTCTCTATGGCGCAGTCGTCGTTGCTGAGGATTAGATCCCGCAGCGCCGGCGTCATTTCAAATTCATGTTTCAAAGCTGACAGCAAGCCGTGGACGGCGCCGATGTCTTGGCATTGATCACTGTTGGCTAGTACTTGACGAACTTTCATAATTTCCTCTTGGTTGTATGCCGATGCCGGCGTAGATGTGCAAGAGGAAATGCAAAACTTCGGAGCGGAAAAATGGTGAAGATTTAGACCGGCTGCTGTTGCTCCATCGCGATGATGCGATGGCGGTCATTAAACGTCTGGTAGAGGTCAGCTATGTCGGTACGTCGAAAAGTCTCCGCTAGAGCCTGGAGGTTGGCCAGCCCCGCCGTGACGGCTGACCCAAGCAGGTCCGACAGTCCGTCCACCTGGGGTGCAAAGATGAGCTGTGCGATAAGTCCCTGCTCATCGCGGCGAAAGTGGCGCTCGATGGATGCTAACGATGGGTGCGCTGCCTCGCCGGATAATTTTCGGTAGACGATCTCGTACAGCTTTTCCATGCCGGTCTCCCGCGCAAGCTGACGGAGTTTGATGTCTGCAGGCATCACTGCTGTAGAAGCGATCTCTTCAAGTAGCTTGCGTATGTCCTGAGATTGGTCGTGCTCCGCTTTGTCTACGCCGGCCGCAAGCTGGTCTGCTACCGCGCGAGCCATGCTGGCGAAGTGCGCGTTGTTCGAGGCAGCCATTCGCTTGGGAAAGTCGTCAATCGTAGCTACGGCGGCTTGGAATATTGCGCACTCAACAATACTCCGTGCGACCAGGCCAGCATCAGCCACCATTCCCCGCTCTGCCAGAAGAATCGTCGCCTCAAACGACTGCAGTGCGCGGCCGAATAGTGCGGCCCCAATGAGTTCCCGATCCGAGCGCAATGAAGGCTCCAAGGTGGAAAGGATCGCCACACTGGCCTGGTTTATTTCATAGGCGAGAGCAAACCGTTCGGAAGCGGCTTCATGGGCGACACTGCGCCAATCGCTAACAAGGGGCGAAAGAAAGCCTGCTGCGGGCATTTTCATGGCGATCCTGCGGATTGAGTTGATCGTTCACCCCTGGCGCCGGCTAGGTCGCGGTAGGCGTGTTCTGATTCATCTCGGCGAGCTTCTGCATCCATCATAGCTATGCGCGACCGCAAGGCGGCTAGGTGACGTTTTTGAAGCCAAGGCCGGCTCAGTGCTTTGTCGAGTAGGTCCTGGGCATCCTTTCGAACACGGGGGTGAATTTCCATCAGCAAGGTTTGGATGCTTTGTCGATCAACCCCGGACGGAGAATCCAGTAAGAGGAGGCTGCTCGCAATCAGCGACCCTCCTGTCAACCACCCAACTACGACCAGTTGAAGCGCATCCATGACTTTCCTTTCCACGGCGATCGGCAGCGGCCACTACAGCATCGAGCTGGCGCCGACCCTCTCGGCAATGAGTTGTGCCCCACTGAGACGTCTGGCACGGAGCCTGCCGCACCGGGAGCGTTCTGCTGAAACCTACCAGTGATAACAGATAACGTAACATGATAACGTAACGCGTTATCATGTTACGTTATCATTGATGTTATTGCTGGTGTAGCAATTCCGGGTTCTGCCCCCTTAGTCTTTAAGGCGATAATCTGAGCCCCGATGATAGTATCTCGACCTGGATTTGATAACCACTGCACTCAATAATGAAAAAACCTCCTCTGACCGTTGAGCAAATCGTCGCCGCCGCAGACAAGATTTATGCGGAGGGCGCCATGCCAACCGCCCGCGGAGTCTTAGCGGCGCTCCGTTCGGGATCAATGACGACCATCAGCTCCGTGCTCAAGGATTGGCGTGAGAATAATGCGAAGCTGCTCGAAAATCAGAGTGCAGGGCGAGGAATTTCCCTGCAGCCGGCGGTACTGGCCGGTCTTCAGAAAAACATTCAGGATTTGATCGACGAGGTCCGCAAACCATTGGAAGAAGAGATTCGGGTCCGGGCCGAGGAGATCTCGGATTTGGTTGAGGACGGGGACCAGAGGAATAGAGAGATCGAGGGCCTTTCCCAGCAGCTGGCGGAAGCCGCGGCCCAAAAAGCTTTAGCAGAGGGAAAGTCCGAACAACTGAGCGCTGACCTTGCCTCGTGTAAGGCCGAGTTGGTCAGTGTTCGAGCCGAGCTCGATCTCGCACTCCAGAGGGTTGCCACCGCCGAACAGAAAGCGGCAGTGCTTCAAGCGGGAAAAGAGAACCTTGAAAGTCGACTTTCCGAATTGCGGCAAGACGTCAACGAGGCCCGCAAGGAGGCTCGGGAGGCTCGCGAGGAGGCGGCAGAGCTGCGCGGAAGCCGTCCAAATCAAGGGACTTAACGCACCGCAGCAGCAACTCCTAATCCTGTTTTGACGTGAAACTTTTCTCCATTTCACGAGAGTAGCGGGCCTCGACTGCTGCAGACGCCCCCTCGGGTGTGCCCGCGAATCTTCGAGCATGTAGTTCCAGCCAGGCAGCTCTGAGCCGGCAGTCCGCAGCCAATCGGGCAAGAGTTTCAGGGCCGGCCTTCGCGCTCGGATCAATAGCCATATCGTGCTGCTCACCAAAGGGCTTCGCCAGGTACTGCGGGGTGAAGAGCGGGCCGAGGCTCCCCAGTTAGAGCCGCTATGCACGCTGACTCGGTGTGAAAGCGCTTTGTTCGACCACTGGGATTCCTGAGCGTCTCGTGTTGTACCTGCCCTTTGCCGTCGTACCAGGTGCGTCGGGCGATCCATCGCGTGACGCATCCCGCGGTATATGTCCGCCGTGTGTTGCTGACGACCTCCCAGTCGTTTCCTGCACCGTCTTTCACAATGACAATGGCCACCATGTTGATTTCCGTTCTGTGCTTTGTAGGAATCGAGTTCAGGAGCTGTGCCCGGTAGCGGTATCAGGCTGGTTGCCCTGGTCTACGCATCCTCTGTGACCAATTCCAGCGCATTCTCAACAAATGCTCTTTGAATCTTGCGCCCACTTTTATTTTGCCAGACGCAAAGGACTTTCCCCGGCGAGGTCACAACGCCACGTGTAACGGAATTCGTTGCAACACCAGCGTCACCGCAGATGGCCATCACCTGCTTTGTGCCGCGCTCCCTCACTTTGTCCCCGACCTTGAATTTTTCCATGTCGACCTTGCACTATTGCTTCAACACCTGACCCTAAAATCCAACGGAGTCAGGTACAAGTCATTTGAAAACGTATGGCACTAACCCACCCGCCTGCTAATGCAACCGCACAAAATATACAGTAGAACGGCCAGACCTTATAGAAGGTATCCGAGATCTGAAGTTCGTAGCGGCTCACCAAGCGACGCAAGAATATAGGACCGCCAAAAAGAACAGCGCTTAACGAAACCGTGAGAATGGCCATGATCGCTAGAGCGTTCATAGGCAATTCTGAGCATTCGTGCGGAAAGAACATTTCTTCTCCTTCTATCAATGACCGCCAGCTGGTATCCGAAATTCAGGCGCGGAAGATTGCGTCGTATCCGCTGCGCGCGCCTGACGACGCCGCAAGCTCGTCGACAAGCCCAATGTCTTGCATGTGCTGCACGAAACTAAGGAATTCGCCTAGCCCAGTAATCCCGACATCACGGTAGATTATCCCCGAGCTATTCCGTAGGCCCACCCGCATACGAGCGCTCCGCACATCACGTGCTGAGCCAGCCTGCATTTCAAATTTGTCGGTGATTTCCAGGTCGTATTCAGCCTCCTCCGTACCCTCAACGCGGTGGGTCACGAAAATGGTTTCGATGAACGCGTTGCTATCCTCAGCATTTGCCTTGCTCGTGGCTTGGGCAATTCGTTCTTCCCTGCTGCCTCGTTGTTTTGCTTGTCCCATCTCTTGCTTTCTCGTCGGCATACCGGCCGAAACGGGTCGCCATCAGGCAACTGATTGTGCGTCGGGGGTGTCTCACCAGATCGGAGCAAGCCTCAATTGGCTGTTTTACCGGTTTCACTAAGCTTGCTTGAAACGAATTCTTGTGCACGAAGCTCAGCCTGTGCATTCTGGCGATGAAATCGGTCGAGGGCGGCAGCCCACTCCTGACGTAAAGTGGCTTTCATTCTTAATTGGGCCTCTTTCATTTGGGGGGAGTGCATCATTTCTTGCTCGGTGAAGGTTATGTGTATTCCATTGATCTCACCGAGGTTCATCGCAACGTGCCCGCCCTGGGCACCGATAACGCGAAAGCCGAGCTTTTCATACAGCGGTACCAAAGCCACGGGGCAGTCCAAGCCCAGGTTTGGATAGTGGCTCAACAGCTCATTCAACATTGCTTTCAACAGCCCTCGGCCCCGATACGCAGCGTCGACAACTGCGTACGCAATCGAAGCCGAGGTCAGTGCCGGCGATCGCGGTTTGTAAGTGATGAAGCCAACGAGTTTTTCCGGTGCGACGGAGTCGTCGACAGCAACGATCACCTCAGCAATATATTTCACACCTTGGTGAACGATAGGATTTTCGACCAGCTGTAAGTCGTGCTTCAGCCGCGAGATGACTTCGGCTTGAGTGAAGAGAAGAAAGGGATCAGACCCTTCTACGGTGTGGGCTGAGAGTTCTTTTGAATTAGCGTGCGCAAGACTGGTCGCGGCTTTCTTGAATTCAGCGGGGATATCGCCCCTGAGTCTCAGAATCTTCATTGTGGTCCTTGGTTATCTAATGCTGTCGACAAGTTTTGATGATATCTAAAAACGCTGGCCGAGCCGAAAGTCTGTCCGACTTCATTGAGAGTAAGCCTGCAGGGCGGGAGGCGAGGATGCACCTTTTCGCCCGGTGCTGCATAGGGCTATCCCCACCTGCGGGTTGCTATTACTTTTGCCTCAGTTGGCGAAGCCCCGGCTTCCAGAAGTAAGTCCGTATGGTTCTCGATGGCAAGCGCAATGGCTCTGTTAGCAAACACGACGACCGTCTCCTCAGGCTCCGCAGTGATCATCGCGACGGACCATTCTATGAGTTCAGTGCCTGCACGGGAGCCGCTTTGAGCACGCTCAATTGCGGTCAACACGCGAACTTGGCCAGATTCCACGCTCACTCGAAGGATCTGGGAGTATTGCGGCGAGATCTGGCAGACGAAGTCGCACTGTACCAGAGCTCCGGCACCTTGATTATCCCGGCGGATCTCATTGCAGACAGGTTTATCCGTCAAGCCTGGAGTGGAGGAAAACGCAGTCTTTAGGTCTATCAAAAGTTCTTCCGAGTGTGCGGTGCTGCTTGCGACTAGCGATTTCCAAACTAGGGTTGCAGTTTGCATGCTGGGACTGTTATCGTTGTTGCTGCTGCGGAGCGGTTGCTAGCTTGCGCCCATCGACCAGCCGGTGCAGTCGTCTGTCGGGGACGGCATAGGTGACAGCAGTTACGCTGGGCGAATCCCACTCCTTCCGAGGGGCGTCGAAGCCAGTAGGAGAATTGGGATTTGACTGGACTTCGACTCTGCCCCAAATTTGCCTCGGCATACATGCTTGCGGAAGCTTCCCAAAATGCCGCTTAGAGTAATAACAAATTTTGACTATAGAAAAAAAGAAGAATTGGGCTACTACGAGAGCGAGGCCTGTAACCAGCATGGGAAATGCAACGGATCCGGAGCTGCTCTGGCACCACGCAAAGGCGGCACAGACGACACTTAGGATTAGCAATATGAAACGTAATGGAAGAGTGTAATTGCTGCAAAAATACAGATCGAAGCTTGCTAGCTGGTCGTCCGATGCATGTCGCAACTGCGCCGTCAGCTCATCCATTCCTGCGAAGTAGCCATCAATGTGAGCCATGAACGACACATCAGCCCTTTTGTGGCGCCCATAGAAAGCCACGCATGGTCCCAGATAGCCGGTTTTAAGTTTGAAATCATCAGCTGCTGTGGTGACAACGAAGGTTCGTTCGAGTACATGATGGACGCCAGGGGCTCTCCCTGCGGCGGTCTGTCGAGGCCAGTTGCTCGTCGGCTCGATTCCCGAATTTGAAAGAGCTACCTTTAAGGCAGTAACCTGGTTATCTTCAAGTTGGAAAATCACAGCCCCGTCGGGGCTGAGCGGTGATATACCCAGCTGATCGCAGTACGGCTGAAGGGCCGGTCGGGAACCTGCGGCGAAAACGATGTTGAATTCTTTTGTTGAGGTCACTATCGGATATATGAAAATTTGAGAAACGGGTGTCCGATCGCTTGGGACTATTTAGATTCACAAAGCCCCGAGATCTTTCAAGAGACGCTTATTCCGATCCTGACGGGCCTTGATTAGGGCGGAAAATTCGCGAATATCATCTGAGCCCAGGTAATCCATCAACAAGAGCCACTGGTTCTGGGATGGCGAGAGTGCCTCGTTTTTCGATGGCGAAGTTTTGCCATTGTTAGTATCGCCGCCGAGCAGCCATGTGGTGCTCACCTTGCAAGCCTTCGCTAGCTTTTCTGCTGTTTTGATCTGGGGACCGCCGTGGCCTTTCAAGATCCGATTGATGGTTGGTTGAGGTACTCCAGCGTTACGGGAAAGGTCGGATTGAGATGCAAACCCAGCCTCAGTCATAGCCTTGAGTAACCGTGTGGCAAGCGTGGATTTCATAGTAAGAATTAAGTAGTTATGAAGTGAAATATCGTGCGTCGTGTCAGCTCGTCGGCGTCAAGACGATCCCATGGTTGGTGGCATAGGCATACGATCACGCCGCGCGATCCCTAACGAAGCGGAAGGAGCCAACTCGCGAGTTTGGCAGCGAACAAGGGCTTGATCTGTTCTGCTTGTGCTTGCCCGGGTTCCACTGCGGCGACGTGACCACCAGCATTTCCTCGCGACCATCGTTCGTCGGCCCATTCTAAGAGAACCTCTGCCGGTTCGCCAGCGATCGCCCGCCGCAGAAGATCGCAGGCCGCGTAGACCTCGCCTCCTCCGCCGGTTATTCGTTCGTCCGCAACGGCCGCAGGACAATTCAACTGCTCGGTTCGCAATGTCTTCAGCGCATCCTCGGCTTTAGGGAAGACGGTCATGATTTCCCAAGCGATGGTGAGTGGATGTCCGGGATAAACCGGATATTGTCCTGTTACCTTAATGATCTCGTCTGCTCCGTTCACGGATTCTCCATTTTGGATCCTGGTTGGCCAGTTTTTGCGGCCGGTCATGTGTGCACTCAGTAAAGCAAATCGATCTGATCCGCGATCTCTTGGGTTTGGACTTCTGGCAATTTGGCTTGCTCAGCGAAAGATCGCCACTGTCCCACAGCAGAGCGTACCTGGTCGATGATTCGGTTGATCCGTTTGATTGTGGAAAAGCGATTCCCTTCTTCCAGAATGTCATCGATACCAATGCCCTTGAACTTTCCATTCACGCTCATGAGATGCTGGTGTGTCCATTCGCTGGTGGGACTGTATGCATGCGTGACATCGTAGGCGGGCGCAAGGCGCCATTCACGCGTATCCTGCGGCAAGAGGAAGCTAAAATTTTTACTATGGTCATCGCAGTTGTTTGAAAAGATATTTAATATCATTCGGCGAAATGCTTCGTCCATCTGTTCGGGTGGAAGATCCAAGGCGGAGATCGTTTGAAAAAGCTGAGCATAGGAATTTGTCCCCTTCAGCTTGAAGTCGACGTGGGCCATCGCGCAGAGGGTGATGATATGGTGCCGCTTGCCTTCGGAATCTCGGTCAAACCGGCGTGTCATAAAGTGAGCGCGGCCGTTCTCCTCCAAAAGACGGCAGTCCGTCATTTCAACGCCGGCCTCACGTGCCATGAGGTGATATGCATATTCAATCCGGCCGTAGTTCTCCGTCGCACCCAGGTCGAGGTCGTTTCCTACTCCATCGAACTTGAGTAGATATTGGTCAAACCCCTCCGGAGCATCGAGTTGTCCAGAGCGGATCTCCTCCGTTTGGCTGTTCCACGCGATGACTGCTTTAGCGCGAGCGCCGCCGGCCGAGGTGCCAACGTCAATGATGCTACGCAGCGCCGCGTTGGTGTGCTCATCACCTTGAAAGTCGCCTTTCAGAGCGCGTCTTGCCTCTGTAACCAGGTCAGTCAGCACGATTGAGGTCGGTTTGGTTCGACGTGGGCCGCGGGTCGGCTTAAAAGTGAGCGCGCCCATTCCGCGCTCGCCCATGTAGGCCAGGCGATCTAGCGCCGTAATATCCGAGGCCGGAATGCCTTGCTCGGCCATGTATTTGTTGACCAGCGCGGAACCGAACTTATCTGGCAGCATATCGGCCAGCACGGCTGGAAGGCCATAAAAAGTTTCTTTCGGAAGATCCTGAAATGTGTATGGCTCTTGCCGCAGCGGCATTTGCAGTGGTGCGAGCTCGATCCCTGATTTTGCAAATTCCGGAGTAAATGCGAACGCGTATGCTGGGTATTTGGTATCCGCGGCGACGGTGCCCACTTTTTCCCCCCAGATGTGCACGTCGATCGCTGTGACGTGTACATACTTCGTTGCTGGTTTCTTTCGGCGTGATGATTTGGTGGCCATAATGCTCCCGTTATACTGTTTTACGACGGCCGCTGCTTGACGGGGAGGTAGCCCTCTGTCTCTTGGCACTGTCTCTTGGCATGGTTAAAGGATTGAAGCCGGAGGGGGCTAAAGTATCGATCCAAGACTCACGATTGATGGCTCGAAGGACGCAAACGAGAGTGCGGATCGTGGAGCCGGTCCCGTTTTCCAGGCTTCGAAGTGCGCTCAAGCTGACTCCCGCCGTGTTGGCGAGTGATTCTCGCGTGATGTTAAGGCTCAACCTGTACTCTCGGACATTCTCTCCGAGTGTAGCCTCCAATTCCTCAGGCGTAAAATTGCGTTTAGCCACGTTTTTCCCCTAACGGTAAATAGTGGAAAGAAAACATCCGACCCGCATAAGTGTGCAACTATGGGTGGAAAAACAATAGTTAGCGTATCATACGTCTGTGGCGAATGCAAAACCGGTAAAGAGTTAAAAAGCATCTTTTAAATCGGTTAATAGCTTCTAAAGGGTTGAAAAGCAGCATTTAAAGGGTGTGTATCCATTTGGTAGTTGCGGGCAGAGCGTGAAAGAGGTTGATTCGAGCATCACGAACTCGATCACCTTGCAGGGGCCGCGTGGTCCCAATATCAAAGATAATGACTGGACCATAGAGTCCGTCAGTCAGCTAATCGCCGGGGGCGCATGAAAATCAAAATTTGCTTAGCTGCAAAGGTTTGCTTGGTTGTTACGATGATAAGTCCTGCGATCTCTCATGCAGAGGTATATGCGCAAGCGGGTTATCGCGAGCGCCAGGATGGCGTGATCCTCATGACTCAGACATGCACGGCCGACAAAACCGGGCAGTTAAAATACGCGGTGGGGAGACTGGGGGGGCATGTGCGGGAAGGATGCTACCTCATCAATCACCGCGGAAATGCCGTGGTGCGATGGCAAGACGGAGCGGTCGAGGAAATCCCGGCTGGGCGTTTCGATGTCAAAGCAATTCCCAAGGTGCCAACTACCAAGACGTCAAAAGCATGGCTTGTCGTTGGCGGGAAAGAGAAATGCATTCGCCTGGAAAACACCCTTGAGGTCGAGTTTGAGCAGCTTACGCAGCGCTGGGGCAACCGGATTACCCTATTGAACAAACCCCACGATAGTGACGGATACAGGTCGTTCTTTGTTGCTGCGAAGGACAGTGATGGGCAGGATTACGCATTTACCGTGACAGATTCCCAGCCGTCATGCTTCAAGATGAACGATATCTGGCAGAAGAACGGCGGGAAGTAAGCGTCGGCGATGCCGGCGTCGCCCAAGAATATGCGGCACGGTGTTCGCCGCTTGCACACATTACCTAGCATGGTCCGTAAAAGCATTGATGAATTTAAGCCGCAAACAAGAAATCGCCTCGCGATGAGGGCCGGGTATCGATGTTCTATGCGTGGATGTGGAGTGCTGACGATAGGCCCCAGCGACGAAGCAGCTGATGCCACGACAAATATCGGCGTAGCCGCTCATATCCATGCCGCAGCCCCCGGCGGCCGTCGCTTTGACCCACAGATGTCGTCGGAAGAGCGCTCGGACATCAGAAACGGCATCTGGCTTTGCAGCTCGCACAGCGTGGAAATCGATCGTGATGAGACGCGATACACGCCAGCCCTCCTCATCGAGATGAAAGAGGAACATGAGCGCTCTATTGCCGAGGAGTTGAACACCGGTCAAGGCTTTTTGCGAGGCGCAGATCTTGTCGCCATCGGCCCTGACATCGCTGTCCTGGGGGAGCTTTTAGGCAGCTCTGCGCGGGCCTGGAACTTGCGGATCGACCATTTTGTACAAGGCAACATTCGTACGCTTATAGCGTTCATTGAGGGCTTTAAGCAACGGGATCCGTTCGACTGCTTTTTGGTCGTCAACGCACTTGGCGACGGGCGTCAGCTAGCCGGCGAGCCGACCTGGCGCCGGGCCGGGAGGTCATTGGAGTGCTCCTTCCCAATCCGAGCCCGCTTTCCCATAGAAGATGCAAATGCGCTCGCTCCTACGCTATCCAGCAGTGCCAGTAATGACTTGGTGCTTGAGAAGGGTGACCTCGCGATGGTTTCGGGGATCGCCTCGCTACCTCAGCGCATTAAGCAGGCGCTGTCTTACGTCCAAGGTGAATCAAAATGGAATCCAAAGGCTGGCTCCCGCCTAAAAGAGTTCTTTGACGACTTTGGGGACTCACCGTGGTTGGAGCGTTGGATGAAGCTCGATGTAATTCGTCTGGCTTGTGTCCCCTACCTTGATTTTGCATCGAAGAGGCCATACACGCTCATTCCAAGTGTGCGATACGTCGAGGCAGTAGAGATCCTGCCTGGAGAGCGCCGGGGTGATTGGCAGTCCGTCCGCTTAAAGTTGGAGGTCGAAGGCATCGGACCGTGGGAAAATGTGGTGCCGGTCTTTATGCCAGCCGGGTCAGGTCCTGTCCGGCCAGCTGGTAGCCTATCCGGCAAGGCCGGGGAAGATTCCCAATGACAAATTTCATTTATAGGCTAGATGGAGCCGCTAGCCTTGCTGCAATAACCACTAGTTCGTTTCGCGCTCGCCGATGGACTACCGATTCTCCGCTCCACCAATTTCTTCGATCTAGAAACAGCGATTTGTCCGACGGTGAACGGATCTATCGGATGTGTTTTTGGACTTCGCTAGAGAAAGCTCGCGAAACCAAACGAAGAGATTACAAATCCTTTCCCGATACCGTGTTGCTTAGATGTACTGAGAGTGCTTTGCGTGATGCCGGCTTCCAAAGAACATGGGACGATCAAGTACGTGAGGGTGATGCATTCATGTTTTGGCTCGTAGAGCAAGCTTCATCAACCAACCAGAGGTTTTCAGACAGTTCGATACCATTCGATGCGTTCCAAGTTTCGGTGGATACACGATGGGTTTCCCTCCCCTTCTACCTTGCGGATGCCTACCGCCAGCTGGGGTAAGGGGGACTCGCAGGTGCCGACCTCAATAGCGGGCCATTTTCTCCAAGGCTTCTTCGCGCGTCGCCGCCTGAAAAACGGTGGTCACCTGAGCAGGAATTTGCCATACGGCTTTTGAAGCTTCGCGATACCGTATCGCTTTCGCCTCCGTGTCAAACTGTTTGACGTCTTTGGCACCGTTCTCAGACACGAACCCCAGCCAGTAACTTTGTGGCCGATCGGGGATGGGAGTAGGTGCCTGAGACCGTTTGGCGTGAGCCTCGGCCAGAGCTAAGAGCTTTGCGACCTCTTCAACATTGCGCGCCTCGGCCTCTACATCGCCGATGCGCAGCTTCACTTTACGCCCTGCAGTGCGGGCAATAAAGGCAATGGCAACTGGCGCTAATACCTCAAGCAGAAGCTTGACATCTTGAAAAGAAAAAAAGCCTGTTAGATGCCCTCCTCCATCAACCGAATCCACGGTGTATGCAGTAAAAGCTTTGGGTTTGGTCGCCGCCTTGAAGGCCGCAAGCTCAGCCTGATAGGCTACGCTGTTGATCGGTGTATCGCCTTCGGGGGCGGCAGACAGGGTCACGGAGACTGGAAATTCACTTGGCATTGGGTACCTTTGGCGGCGAAACTCAGCGAGACATCGAGCCGGCAGCGCTAAGGCCGGGTGCTCGTTTAATGTTGACAGACTACTACATTTTATTTTTCGAGCAACCCTTCGCAGCGCGCTTCCTACACGCCAACCCACACGAGTGAAGCGGCCCCGGAGTGATGTCATCGTCTGGCCAGTCCAGTTTTGGTCTAACTGCGCTTTTTCATTGTACGATAGGGGCGCCGCGTCCATATTTTGAGTCTGGTGAAAGGAGTTCTTAGAGTTGCGGCAAGGCAACTAAAAGTTGATGAACCTCTGGAGGTAGTTGGCAAGATTCAGCGGTAGCGGACGTTCAGCCGGACGCCGAGAACATTTTTGACGATGGAGATGCCCAAAGGGGAAGCGACCACCCTGAGAGTCGAGGAGGTCGGATGTTTCCGACATTATCTGTTGTTTCAAGCAGGTCAATACGAGGGAAAACAAACGAGAACGCCGCAAGGCCAATAAATTGAAGTTGTAGTCAGTAAGGTTTGATGCGAGGAATTTCAAATGATTTACATCGAAGACTTGCAAGATGACATCCAGGAAGTCCTGGAAATCAAGGCAGACGTAGCGGCCGATAAGGCCAGCGAAGACACGTTGGATGACGCTGTTTCGGACCTGGAAAAGCGCCTCGGAACCGCGTTCTTTGGGTGCGACGGGTATAACGACTTCGTTCCTCGCCCGGGAGCTCGCAGGGAGTTCGGGGCACTGGGAACTGTGACAGGCAGCAAGCTCGACCCTAAGTTGGTGATCGAGGACCCGGACGATCCTGACAATCCGCTGATCGTGGCGATCGCTAATCCGACGAAGCAGTATCCGGAGGGGTGAACAGGTAGCTTGATCGACCACAAGAACAAATTATGACCAGAAGGGCCGGTGTACGCATCGGCCCTTTTTCGTTGATACGACTGATTATCAGCCGCTGAAGAACATTTCCCAAGGCAATTAATCCGAACCTGATTCCATACCGCGTCATTTGACGGTACCGCAGGTCTTAAATCAACCACCCTATCGGGATTTCACCATCCCGACAGGGGTAGTGCGTCTCGATGGGGCTTCAATTTGACAGAAAGGAAGCATCATGTACGAGGCAGCAAGAGTGCGTCATGACGAACAAGGTCAGGAAACGGCGGATCTTCCGCAGAAATTTGCCCATTTCCATGAAGCGCTGAAGTACGTAAGTGGCTCTTCGGTTTCGCAAGACGGAAACCGGCCGTGGATTCGCGATACAACCAAACCGGCACTCGCGCAGTTTTTGGTGATTGGCGGTAATGCGGTGTATTCGTGGGAAAAGGAGCGGTTCTACCAGACGGCCCGAATCCGTATGGACATTGGTTTCGATCATATCGCCGGGATGTTGCCAGGCGAGATCGTCGCTGTGAAATACTGGCATCACGTTT
Source organism: Herbaspirillum huttiense (assembly GCF_047300815.1). Classification (GTDB taxonomy): domain Bacteria; phylum Pseudomonadota; class Gammaproteobacteria; order Burkholderiales; family Burkholderiaceae_D; genus Herbaspirillum; species Herbaspirillum huttiense_A. The sequence goes on from NZ_CP178609.1 coordinate 242,746, forward strand.
TTGACGTGACCTCCAGGATTTATCGACCTCTGTTCTACATCGCGAAGACACAGGACTTTAAGCGTCACATTGAAGAAGGTACCTTTGCAACGGTATTCAATGCGGCACTCGAAGACTTCTGTCTCTAGGAGGGTTTGATGGAATTGACCCGTCGCATCCTTCGCAAGATGGAGTCCCGGCGCCGTATCGGGTGGGTCGATTATTCGACCGACAGCTACGACTACAGGGTCGCGAACGCGAGAGCAACACGTATTCGCCTGCGTCGCAGGGGGATCCGGATGACTCTCAACGAGCTCATGACCTGAAATGTAGCGCCCGTCTAAAAAACAGACCGTAGATTGGAAACATCAACCCAGCGGGGATATCCATCCCCATTGGGGATGCTTCGCGCAATTAAGGAAGCTAAAGATGAAGCTAGCAAGCAAGAGCGTAGTTGGAAGCTGGCAAACGATGTCGGGAGGCAAGCCATGTTGATCCAACTGCCAGACGATGCCGTATCGGTCGGCTACAAGGAAGTGCGGCCTTTCCAGCATGAACAGGTGTTTCAAAGCGCAAGTGCCGGGTTCACTGGTACAGAGCATGAATTTGTCCAGGCTGGCCACGGATATGCGTATCACCAAGTAGATGCTCATTCGCGTCGCTCGGTTTGTGTGGGGCAACGACATGGATGATCCGCATCTGATTCCGAATGCCGACTGGCAAACCCAGCAGCGAGGCTCAAACGATCAGGAGTATCAGATCTATGTGGCCAATGCTGAAGCCCTCGGTTGGAAGGTGAAAACCTACGACGAATGGCTGCAAAGCTAAAGTCAATGTCAAAAAGCTCAAACCCCCGCGTTCTTTAGAACCGGGGGTTTTTCTATTGTGCAACGGCCTTCAAATCCCTATCTTCTAGCGCCGCCCCCCCCCCCCCGAAGTGTCCGATTCGCCGGCGCTGGACACTGTAAATCCCGGTGGCAGTTTGCCATGCCTGCCACCGGTCGATACGTACTCAATTTGGCACTCATCGGGATTGCTATCGGTTAAGAAAGCTTATCAGTATAATAAGATAGTGTCGTACAGATCAGCTCAGACCTCCAGCGGCGTCAGGCTCAGCCTAGGGGACCCGGGGATCTGTTCAGAAGATATGCAATTAAAGGTACAAGACTAAATTTAAAAACTAACAACATTGCTCCCACGAGCACCGGGGAGCGTCTCAAGGGAGCAAGCATGCCGCTGTCATGGAACGAGATCAAAGATCGAGCTATCGCCTTTTCAAAGGAATTCGAAAAGGATTCATCTGAAGACGCCGAAGCGAAGTCATTCTGGGATGCTTTTTTTCACGTTTTCGGCATCACGCGGCGCCGCGTGGCCACCTTTGAGCAGCCGGTAAAAAAAGATGACGGCAAGGGTGGCTTCATCGACCTTCTCTGGAAGGGAAATTTGGTGGTCGAACACAAGTCGCGTGGAAAAAACCTCAACCGCGCATTTGTCCAGGCCAAGCAATATTTCAGTGGTCTAAAGGAACGGGATTTACCTCGTTATGTGCTTGTTTCCGACTTTGCGCGCTTTCGTCTTTACGACCTTGATAAGGCAGAGGAACATGAGTTTGCACTGAAGGATCTGCACAAGAATGTCCGCCTGTTCGGCTTTATCGCGGGTTACGAAAGTAAGACTTTCACGGACCAAGACCCCGTGAATATCAAGGCGGCTGAAAAGCTGGGACTTCTGCACGACCAACTCAAAGCAAGTGGTTACGAAGGCCACCCGCTTGAGGTGTTACTCGTACGTTTGCTGTTCTGCTTGTTTGCAGAGGATAACTCCATTTTTGAGCGCCAGCAGTTTCGTGAGCTCATCGAGCAGCGTACTGCCGAGGATGGTTCAGACTTGGGCCCAATGCTGGCGAACCTCTTCCAGACCTTGAACACGCCTGCTGAGAAGCGACTGAAGAAACTTGACGAGCAGTTGGCGGCGTTCCCCTATATCAATGGCAGACTATTTGCTGAGCCGTTACCTCTAGCAGCATTTGACGCAAAGATGCGAGACGCGATGCTGAACTGCTGCGCTCTAGACTGGTCGTTAATATCGCCTGCGATCTTTGGTGCATTGTTTCAGTCGATCATGGACAAGAAGGCCCGCCGTGATCTTGGCGCCCACTACACCAGCGAGCAGAACATTTTAAAGGCGCTAGGTCCGCTGTTCCTGGATGATTTGAACGCTGAATTCGAAAAGGTGAAACGTGATAGAAAGCGCCTTGTCGCGTTTCAACAAAAGCTAGCCCGCATTAAAATTCTCGATCCCGCTTGCGGCTGCGGTAACTTTTTAGTGATCGCCTATCGAGAACTAAGAAAGATTGAGCTCGACGTCCTCCGCGAAGTTTACAAGAGTGCTTCTAGTGGAATGCTGGATGTAAGCTCTATCGTTTTCGTCGACGTTGATCAGTTCTACGGCATCGAACTTGAGGAGTTCCCCGCCCAGATCGCCCAGGTCTCATTGTGGATGGCTGACCATCAGATGAACCTAAAAGTGTCGGAGGCTTTTGGCCAGTATTTCGCCCGGCTTCCCTTGAAGAAAGCGCCGAACATCCTCCACGACAACGCCCTTACCGTAGACTGGAGCACCGTGGTTGCGCCGACAGAGCTTACCTATATCGTCGGTAACCCGCCCTTCCTGGGCCATCACCTCCAATCTGCCGAGCAGAAGCAGCAGATGCTGACTACTTTCGGTGAGGACGGGCCGTCCGCCGGTGTGATGGATTTCGTATCAGCTTGGTACTGCAAAGCAGCGGCCTTCATTCAAGACACGCCGATCAAGGTAGCCTTTGTATCGACAAATTCGATTACACAGGGTGAGCAGGTTGGTATCCTCTGGCGCTCTCTGATGCGTCGGTTTCCCGTCTATATTCACTTTGCACACAAGACGTTCAAATGGAGTAGCGAGGCGCGTGGAAAAGCCGCAGTTTACTGCGTCATCATCGGTTTCGCTGCGACGGACAACGACAACAAGGTGCTCTACGAGTACGACTCCCCAGATGGCGACCCCCATGCGGTCGCCGCAAGGCGCATAAATGCCTACTTGGTGGACGGTCCCTGGGTGCTGCTGGAAAACAGATCAAAGAACATGTTTGGCATGCCAGAGATGATGTACGGCAGCAAACCCACCGACGATGGCAACTATCTTTTCACGGATCAGGAGAAGAAGGATTTCTTGGCGGCCGAGCCCGGTGCCAAGAAGTTCATGAAGCCCTTCGTCAGCGCACACGAGTTTCTGCATGGGGAGAAGCGATGGGTCCTTTGGCTGGTGTCTGCGACGCCGGCCGACCTGGCTTTACCCATGGTCAAGGCCAGGGTGAAGGCAGTCGATGCTTTCAGAAAGGCAAGTAAAGCGCCAACGACACGGAAGTATCCCTATCCGATGCTGTTCCGCCAAGTTACTCAGCCCACTAGTGATTACATCGTAATTCCAGCGCATTCCTCTGAAACTCGGGAATTCATACCACTCGGCTTTATGTCGAAGGACCAGATTGTCGGCAACAGTTGTTTCGCGCTTCCCGGTGCGACGCTGTTCCACTTCGGCGTAATGATGTCCCGGATGCACATGGCCTGGGTAAAGTACACGTGCGGTCGCCTAGAGAGTCGGTACCGCTACTCGAAGGACATCGTGTATAACAATTTCCCGTGGCCTACCGCCAATGAAAAGCAGATAACGGCAATCGAAACGGCCGCTCAGACAGTACTTGATGCTAGGGCCAAATATCAATCACTCCCGTTGGCGGATTTGTATGATCCCGTCGCAATGCCGGTCGAGTTGGTCAAAGCACATGCACTACTCGATAAGGCGGTTGAGAAGGCCTACGGAGTTAGCGGCCTCGGATCCGACAATGATCGGGTCGCCCTTCTGTTCGAACGCTATCTTGCAGCCGCTTCTGTTCTCGATGAAGGCGTGTCTGAGAAAAAGTCGAGGCGTAGCAGGGCGGAGAAAGTCTGAGCTCAGGGAGCTGGAAGATGTCAGCTGATCAATACCTACGTAACGTGTTGGCCAAGTACCAGGTAGATCGCGCCGGCGCCCTGGCGGCGGCGCAGCAGCAGATCGCACCTGTCGTACAGGCGTGGGCGGGCCAATACTTGAGCTCGATCGAGCTGTCTGGTTCCTTGGCAAAGGGGACGGCCAATGCCGGCGCCAATGACATGGATCTCTTCATCGCGTTGTCGTCAACCACTCCTGGCACGCTCAAAGAGATCTACGAGTCGCTGTATAGCCATGCCGCCTTGCGGTGGCCCGCAAGGCGCCAGAATGTTTCCATTGGCGTGCAGCTGGCCGGTTTCCATTTCGATCTAGTACCAGGCCGGAGGCAACCGGGTTGGCAAAACTGGTTCTCATTGTGGCGAAACAAGTCGCAGGCGTGGACACAGACCAACATCGCCCTGCAAATAGAAACAGTTGCTGACTCAGGCCGCATAGAGGAAATTCGCGTGCTCAAGCGCTGGCGGACGCTCGCCGGTTTGGAGTTTCCCAGTTTCGTGTTAGAGCTCGCAGTCTTGCGTGCATTGCATGGCCGTCGTATAGGAGACTTGGCCAACAACGTGAGCGCTGCGCTGGAATGGCTCCGGGATAACATCCTCACCGCGCGGATAATCGATCCTGCCAACTCGAATAATGCCGTGACAGACGACCTCTCTGTCCAAGATAGGGCTGCGATCGCTGTCGCGGCCGGCGCGGCCCGAGCCCAGCCGTATTTCTCTAATTTTGTGTGGTGAGCATGATGAAGATTGATCTACGCCAGCTATTCGCTGATCGCCAGCAGCAGCTGGCCTTACAACTGCGTCTCGCCCGAGTTCATATCGACCATCCTGTCGACAAAGGGGCTGTGTCTGAGACGGGATGGCTCGAACTGCTGCGCGGATTCGTCCCAGAGCGATATTGCGTGGACAAGGCGACTGTCATCGATAGCCACGGTGGCAGGAGCGAGTCGATTGATCTTGTTGTCTACGATCGCCACCACACACCTCTGGTGTTTGAGATGCAGGGATTCCGCTACGTCCCTGCAGAAGCGGTGTATGCAGTCTTCGAGGTTAAGCAGTCTCTCAACGCAGACCACCTCGCCTATGCGGCTAGTAAGGCCGCTTCAGTGCGACGGTTGCATCGCACTAGTGTGGCTGTGACCGATATACACGGGACCACGCCCGTCAAGCCACCAATCCCCATTCTGGCTGGCTTGCTTACCACAGAAATCGCCTGGGCTCGCCCGAGCGTCGCCGAGCAGCTGCGCAAGCACGCGGCCGGCCTAGATGACGCACATGCCATTGATCTGGTGTGTGCAGCGGACAGTCACGCATTTGACATTCGGCGCCACGAAGGCGCGCTGCAGCTGCAAGCTTCAGCTCCGGACACGGGTCTAGTATTTTTTTTGTTTAGCTTCCTTCAGCGTTTGCAGCAGCTGGGCACTGTGGCGCCAATTGACTTCTCGGCGTACCGGGAAGCAATGTAGGTTCGACTGACGCTAGCCAGGTTAAGGCGCAATGCATTGTCCGGTTAGCAGCCAGTTGCTGGTTTTGTCGTAAGGGTAATATGTCGAACCACCCTTCAGTAGAGTCGGGCTGCTCCAGAGATCGCAGCCCTGCACACGTCCGACGCCATCAACAAACCCTTTGGTCGCGATCGCGATCATGGCATCACCTGGCTTCAAGCGGAACCTGGCCGGGAAGTCAGCCAAGTCATCGCGGCTGAGGCGACTGACCTTGATATAAACTGGCCTCATCCCCGCTTCGGTAAGACGATCAGCGAGAGAGCCCTTGACCGTCGGCACACTACCAAGCACTTTTGCGATCTTCACTGGATCCGTAATCTCGCCGGAGCTTTCCCCTGACTTGCCTTGTGCAAAAACTCCGCTGCTTAAACCGATCGAGGCCGCAGCGAGACTGACGAACGCAGTGTTGATGATTTTTCGGGTTTGCATAGAAATTTGATAATGAACTACGTTAGCCAATTCTCTCATCAAGGTCAGGCGAACTCAACCGAACACACGCATTTCCCGAAAGTTGTTCCCCCCACTCCATGCATAAACGGTACTGGATTTTCACCATTGCAGAAAAAGGTGCCTTTCGACGGTTTGTTATCAGGTCCTTAGGCAGGCAGGTGCCTTTGATGCGACCGATCATCAGCAGAACACGTGTATGACTGCAATAAAAAATGCCCGGTCTCCTGTGGGGAGAACCGGACATATGGGTTAATACGTGTTGTAAGAAAAAATCAACCGCAGTACTTCAATTGCAGTATTTCAACTGCATTTAGTGCGGCGGCTTCTTGAGTACCGAATTCGCTGCTGCTGTTGGAGTCTTCGCCGTTACGCCAATGCCAGCTCGGTAAGACATCACTGTCTTTTGCTGACTTCTCGATTAGGCTAACATCGTTATCTGCACACAGTATGCGCGCCCAAACACCAGGACGGTGTTGTTGCAACCAAGCCATTGCGCTATCAGCATCCACCGAACACTCAAACCCGACCGGCTCCCTCCTCCCGTTCGTCGCGCGGCACATCGCCATGAGATTGCTGATATCGTCGTTACTGTGCTCGAAATGCTCGGCGACCGAGTCGGAAACGTAATCGCCCGTCCAGCCGATACCGTGAAGCTTGATGATGTCAGCATCAGTCGCTGTCAAAAACCATGCTGCCGCGTCGAATTCGACCTTCAGCACACGCAAGTCGTCGTGAACCTCGGCGTGAACGCGCACACGCGGTAGTACTTCATAGCGGCTGCGTAGTTCATCCGCCGAAGTATTTTGAAGATCTTCGATTGGAACGCGTTGAGGCCATTCGCTGTAGGGGCACGTATCGTCTGAACAATAGTCTGCGACCACTGCACAACCGCACTTGCCGCACACAGGCGATGGGGTGATCCCGCCCGTCAAACGTCGAGCGATTTCCGCACTCACCATTGACAGTTGCTTGATCATGCCATCGATGTCATCGGTGACGATACTGACGTCATGGCCTTCAGCAAGATGCTCTTTCCAATGAAGAGCCATGGCTTGGAGTGCGCCATTGGCACCGACACTAAAAATGCCATTGCCGTCAAATTCGCGGCACACTTCTTCTACGACCGATAATGCAGGGTGATCCATTTATGCTCCTTAAGAAAATTGGTGGAAACTTCTCCTAAACCTTTGGCTTAGCGCTTCGGAATGAACGACACGCGTCGATAATCGCGACACTACTTATGCCCGTGAACTCGAAGGAGTCTTTGCTAAAGCGCGCCACAGTGTTTCCCGTCTTTGCCAGGAGAGTGTTTAGAAGTCCTTATGGATTGCTCTTTCGGTCTATCAAAAAGAGATAAACGATAACCAAATTATGTTGTACATTAATGCCATCAGAACTAGGCCAGAAAAGAAGCATCGCGGCCGTAAGCCACTGCAGCTTAATAAGAGGCGCCCTGACATAGGCGCGATGCCGATCGACCCTGATATCGCCGAAAATGCTAGGCGTGTCGTGACGGAAGCGGCTAACGCCGATGTCCACAAAATCAAAGAGGAAAAATGAGTCGAGCACCGATAACCGCAGCCATGGCCCATGGCCTGTACGACGCATTGGTTAAGTATGCTGGCGCTATTGATGTCGATGATCTAAGGCAGCGGTTTGTCTACGAGTTTTCTCAGAAAGCATCCCCTACAAGCGAATATCGTTTCCAGGGGGCACTTGGGTTTGGTGGAAAGTTTCGCTACCCGCAGTTGACGGTCGATTGTTACCCCGAAGACCTGACGCCCTCCAGAAACACAATGATCCAAGAAGCCAATGTGGCCTTGGCGCAGTTTGCATTGCTTTTAGCTCCTCGCCCCGCGCCGGCTGAAGCAGCTGCTCAAAGTTGAAGGAAACACTATGTCTGAAAAGCTCCCAATTTGGGTCGTTTACGATAACCCCACTGATCTGCCTGGCAGCTTTGTGGCACGCAAATGGTTGCTCGATCAACCGTCAACTGAGATTCACCAGGCCCAAACCCTCGAAGACTTACGTGGCAAGCTGCCAAAAGGTTTGATCAGGCTTCCGCGTAACCCAAATGATGATCCCAAGATCGTTGAGTTGTGGGTCTGAGTCCAGAGGAAAAGGTGCCAAGCAAGCCCGGGGAGTCGTAGTGGAAACTTTGGAAATCAAAGAAGGTTTGACTTACAGCGGTGCACGTTGGAAGGCTAGCCGTAAGGTCGTGGAGATAAAACGCCATCGCGGCCAGGAGGCGGTAGTCCATTATATTGACCAGCGTACTTTACGAACTGGTAACGCCCCCCTGGGGCGATTTGCCGCGAGCGCCAACAATATTGCCAAGGGTGCTGTTGAGTTGACGGTGGGTGCTGTCCATTTAACCGCTAACGAAAAGGACTGGCTGATTAAGTTGGCCACGGCTCCAGCTCGAACTCTGCGTCGGTTAGACTGTCAGGATAATCGGCTTATGAACGGCCTGGTGACGAAGGGGATGGCAACCTCATGCGAGGCGATGTCCTGGACGATTACCGACCTTGGGTTGCAACGCTGCACCTCCATCTGCTAAAGGTCGCTTGTGGCGGTGAATTGGTGCTATTGGGAGCCGACGGTCTTCAGAAGGAGAGATCTTGCAAGCGTGGCTCGTCCGCATGACGAGTACGGTGAACCGGTGCGGGCCTACTGGCTAGCATGGCCACCTTTCATATCTGCAGATACCTTGCGGGAAGTGACATCTCTCCGCTTCAAGACAGCCGTTGATGCCATGGAGTTTATCGATGCGCGTTGGCCTATCCAAGATCTTTAAGCCGCTACTAGGTATCTCATCGCGTGTCTGATGACACTGGAGAAGACGGAAACTTAATATGGTAAATATTTCCCCCGATCGGAATCAGCATCCAAACGTCAAAGAACTGCTTTGCTGCTGGGTAGCCGGCCAGTTATGTGTCCTGGTCCCTAAGCGTCGAGGCGCTGGTTTCCTGAGGGTTCCCTACGGACACCATTTCGACGAGGCATTGGACGACATTGCCAGTACTGTCTCCTGTGACGTGTTTGGGCTCGATGGTATGCTGGAATTCGAATGCGGTGGAAGCACTTATCACGATCAAGTTGCGCGGGAGAGATTCTTCAAAAAAGTCGTCCCGAGCCTGGAGACGCACTACGGTGTGCCGGCCCGCGAGGTGTCGCAGTCTGAGTTCTGGCGGTATCACCCTATCACTAAGATGATTCCTGGCACGGGAGAATTAGTGGAGATTCAGAATCTCAAGAAGATGCTTCAGGCACCGGCATTTGATGACCTCACCGTCGTTCGCATGGCGAGGCGGGATCTTGATACCGGCGACATAAATGCAGCGCTCGCTCGACTTCGGGTGGATGCCGATAAGATTAGGATGTTTGATAAACAGTTGTATTCGCTTCTTGTGCCAGGCTGAAGCTGGCAAATGTCGAAAGCGTCTAGGGTGTCCTGGCCAAGGTAACAGGCTCGTGACCTTCTTGCCTCCTAACCAATTTACCAGAATCAAGTATTGGAATAGATATGCCTAATGTGGCCCGTGAAAACGAGTTAGAGCAGGCCCTTCATGATCTCATTGATTATATGAAGGCGATGCCTAGAAGCCCCGCTACTCACCACGCAATTCAAAAGGCTGAAGCGGTCATTCAGAAAGCGGGATCGATTCAGCTGCTGGAGGCTGTGTCCATGACTCCCGCCGGCATAGTCCCAATTGCTGCAAGAATATATGGCAAGTCGCTGCTCCTGAAGTCGAGCGATACGAGAAATCTTCAGAATATCTGGCCCACGCACAAGGAATTTCTCCACCGACAGCTTGCGGATGGATATCTACTTAAACTTCAGCCGCCTGTTGGTCGTGGGCTCCACCTGTTCGAACCAGATATACAGCGCCAGATCGAGCACCACAACAGCATTGCTGATTAATAAGATAATCTCTTTCACACAAATAATTCTAAGGAAATGCAAAATGCTAGTACGTGTTTTTGGCAACACCTCCCTTAACCCTGACGCCGTTGGGAAGCTGGTGCTGGAGGTCGAAATGACTGATTCTGCACGGACGAATACGACGAAAGTATATGACCTCACCGGGCAGCACGAACTGCTCAGCGCAACTACGACCGTTCAAACCGGCCCAGACGCGTTCGCGCGTGACCCGTATGCTGTGGACCGCGACAATCTTATTCACGCCGAAATTCGAAAGTCTTTACACGAACGGCGAGACGCTTTGGAGTGGGGCCAAATCGATAAGGCTGTGCGCGAAGCGGCGGCTAAAGAGTGAAGAACCGGCTGGAAGGCCAAGGCGTTAGACAATCAAGCGATGAAGTAAAAGTGCCCCATTATCTGAAGCGAATTTGCCTTCCTCCGATGCCAATAAAGAGAGGGTGCCTCACTGCTGGGGCCCGCATGGTGGGGACCCGGAACATGGCCACGTTACTTCCGCGGTCCCTTTTGGTTGGCTTCCTCTCCCTTGCTAGCTGTCTTCGCCAAAAGCTTATCAATTAACGCGTTCTTCTCACGCTCTGCCGCCTGCGCCGCCGAGACGAGCTGGGCCTCCAGCAGTTGAATATGCTTTTCCGCCGCAACTGCACTTCCCTTGGCCTCGATGAGGGCGGCCTGCATGTCGTCGGCCCGGCGATTTGCCTCTTTCCCGAGGGTGGCAAGCTCTTGGCATTCGTCTTTGTGCCTGTCTCTCTCCAAAGTCATCTGACTTAGCGCTTCTTCTTTATCAGCCAGAACGTCCCGAACGCGCGACAGCTCAACCGAGCTTTGGGCCAGTAAGGCTTGCTGTTGCGTGATGGTCGTCTGCTGCTTTTCGTAGCTTTTCTGACGGTCAGCCAGCTGCTTTTCAAATCCGGCAATCCGTGTGTCGAACTCGCGCCGTGCGGCGGCTCGCTCGTGGGCGACTACGTCCTCATAGTTGGCGTGCTGCTCATGCAGCTGTGTTATCTCTGCGCGCAAGCTTTGACATTCGGTAGTCGGGGGGCAGCCGAGATAAGGCCAATGTTCATACATAAGCCTAAACGTAATAAAATTCTGCGTCTTTATAACTGATTCAATCTTTTGGCGCGAGTGCCTCAAGGGGCTCTATTGATCGCTGCCAACCACGCATAACCCCTACGATGCGTTGAACGCAGCTGATTGTGTCAAATACCATCTCTGGCAATGAGTCCTCCCCTGTCGGCACAGAGAGACCCGCGCCGTTTAAGACGGTGTGTGCCATCCCATGCAGGCGAAGTAATTCGTCTCGCAATCCGTCTTCTGAGCGCAGCAAATCTATGACCTGATCAAGTTCATCGACGATAGTTAATAAAGCCGAAGTGTCGAATTCCTGCTGAAGTTTTTTTAGAGCACTGTTATCTACCAAACCATAGGCCGTTTTTATGGTTTCGTGTTCTTTAGTCATGCGCCTCCCTCTGCGCCTTTCGGTGCTTCCGCTCTTGCTCTCTTGGCTGCCTGTTTGAATAGTGCCTCCTTAAGCCAAGCCTCCGGCGGACGTTTCATATCAAGGAAATAATTTCCGAAGCGTTTGACGCCCGTGGTGCCATAGGGACTCATATATGTTGCATCTTCAACGGCAATTTGCTCACCTTCTGCATAAAGCTCCTGGATGATTCGCATCATATCCACCGTGTTCTGCAAAATGACAGCAGAAGCCACTAAGTCGATATATCTCACTCTCTTTTGCTGCTCGTTCAAGTCGTTTTCGGTAATGACGTCACCGCCAAAATCGAGCCATTTGGTGAAGGCATGGTAAGACTCGATTTTATTGGTCGTAGCGGTCACTTCTTGACGCATCTCCTTTTGCGAAATCCAGCGCAACAGGTAGATGGTGCGCAATACTCTGCCCAGCTCCCTTGCGGCGGCAAAGAGTCGATTGTGGCGGCCGTCATGACTCAATTTTCGAAGGAGCATCGGAGACGCCACCTTCCCTTGCTGGATCGAGATCGCTACCTGCATGAGATCTTGCCAGTGGTTCTGGATTACTTTCCAGTCCACGACGTCGCTAAACAGTCTGTCGATGTGCTTGTACTTAGTGGCCTTGTCAGCTTTATAGAATTTTAGATCCTTCCAGTTACGAATTCGAGGCATTAGCTGGATGCCATTCAGATAGGTGAATGCAAATACGACCTCAGATTGCCCGTGCGTGTCCGAATAGACCGTGTCTGGCTGGACGCTCAGACCCGCTTTCATCAAACCTTCAATGACATATATTGCTTCCAGCATTCCCGGCGGGATAAAGCTGCGGAAATTCGCAATGTAGTTGTCCGCCACATGACGATACGCCACCGCGCCCATCCGCTTGTATCGGAAGTGCATGCCGACAAGGAGATTTTGTTCGTAAAAATTGTGATGTGTGGCGTCAGCAGCCACCTTCGTTCCGTCTCCCCAAAGTTTCGGCAGTTCCAATCTGAGGTATAGCTCCGTAAGGTCGCGACAAGCGTTGTCTAGTTGTTCCAGGCTCATATGGCGCTGGTTGACATAGGAAAGCTGATGAGGGGTGACGCCATTGGACAGATGTCGAGCGGCCTGATGCGGCCCAAGGTTGCATCCCATTGCGAATACGGTCAGCAGGTAACGTTCGCGAGCATTGCGTAACTTGGGGTCGTCACCGGACTGCGGCCCGAAATTACGAGTGAACCCCGTCCAATGCTCAATGTTGGCGAGGATGTCGAGCAGATTGCGAGGCACGAGCCGGCTATCTATCGCAGCTTGCAGCGCAATGGCTGAGGCGGGAATCTCGCGGGCGGTGACGCGCCTCAAAGTCGGCTCCCCATTGGCGCCGATCGATACGTCGCCGGCGTGCAGAGGAAATTCGCTATCCACCTGCGCAGCAGTGTCCGCCAACATGCTTTTGAGGTTTTCGACGAACGCTTGAGGATTGGCAGCGATACCAATCCGGTCGCAATAATCTGGGAGTAGTGCCTCGCACTCCTTCCAAGAGAGAAGCTGACCACGGTAATCGGCAAATGTACCAGCACCTTCGATACACACGTCGCCACTACGCAGATCACTGGCCAGATGGGAGAAGACGCAGACTTCTAGGTAACGACGATTAGTCGGGTTTCCAAGGCCGTGAGAACGTCGAACAAGTTTATGCCATCGTTCCGAAGCAAACGATAGATCTACCTCATCGGCGATCCATTCTGCTTTCCGGTGTTCGTTCTCCATTACGATATCCAAAGCTTTGAGAAGAGCCTTGTCCTGCGTTGCCGGATGAAAAACCATCACCTTCGCCATCTGGAACATGGCAGCGCGCCAGGATTTGAAAGGCTTCCATAGCAACGGAAGATGATTTCCTCCGCTCCAGACGCGGATTGCCTCACAATCGCCCTGCAGCCGTTCCAAGCTGCCATGTGGAGCCAAGAGATCGCGGATACGCCTTCCTGTCGGAGCATCTTCCATACCTTCAGCGAGAATCTCCACAACCTGTTCTAAGGTTGCGACAAGCTCTTCACTGAGCTCCCGTTGCCGCGCCTGCAGAATTTGCAATTCTTCTCGCGCACTTTTGTGAATAGCGCTGATGCGTCGAATGAACATCTCTGCAATGTCGTCTCGGGCGCCAATCCGCATATGATGAATGAGGGCCAGAATGAGCGTTTGTCTTTTCCCCGGGTTGTAATCTTTCATTTCGGCCGCATCGAGGACCGCTGCACGGTCGGAGAGATGTCGCAATTTGTTGGCCGGCACATCTTCCAACAGCGTTCCGGGGTCAGGCAATGACTCTAACCAATTTAGCTGGTCCAACACTAAGTCGAGATGCTTACGAGAAGCCTTTTTAGCAGAGCGTTTAATCTGGTGATAAAGGGATCGGCGCTGTGGCAATTCGGTATCTAGAAGACCGTCAAGCCATTGCCTTTGGGCAGAGGACAATCGTAGGGAGATCTTTTTGTAGAGCGCAGACTCCACTGCAGCGTGAGCTTTTTCGGCAATGGTGTCCAGGGTGCTGAAGGCAGGAAGCTCGTACCCTGACCGCACCAATTCCTCGACTGTGATATTGATAATGTCTACTCGAGTATCAACGATGGCGGCCGCGCGTTGCGAGATCTCAACAGTGATCGGTCTGGTCTTCACGTGCTCATATGGCGTTACCCCGAGCAGCGTGCGAATTGCCTTGTGATGGCGATATGGGGATATGTTCGAGTCAGGGTACGAAATTGCATGGACAGGCTGCATACCAAGACTCGCAGAAATATGCTCCACAACTTCCGGGGGAATTGCATCAATGGCAGGAAAGTAGCGCAAAAACTGAAAGCATTTCAGATTCACCAGTAATGCGAGGCGCCTCGGCGCGGAACGGGCGAATCCGGCGGCCCATTCTATTTCTTCAGGCCGCGGGGTGAAGGTCGCATGAAGATCTTTAAGTGTTAGCGTACGTGGAAATCTAGGATACGCAGTCCGTTCGATACTGGCCATGGTAAGGGGATCCTTGGCAGGGTCGTTCAAAGGCGAAATCGTTGAGAAATCGGAGTGACATCAACAGGCTCCACGGACATTGCATCAGCCGAAGGTTCGTTGTCAATGGCAAGTTTTCACGCTCTCAGATATTCTTTGTATGTTGAGCCGACTCAAGTCGCAACATGAATAAATTGTGACCACGAGATGCTATAAACTGTGGAATGAAATGCCCCAAAACGTGACTCGGCCGATGCGCTCAATGGAAGGGCGAATATTTTCCACTCGCTTCAGCCGCAGATTCAGCAGCAAACATTTCTCAGCTAGCTGATAGCTACCAGCTACCCTACAAGTTGAGCCGGCTCAAGTTGCGAAATTACCCTCAACGCCGGACCAACCCCATTATCAAGAGGATCATGTGGCAAGAATTCTAGTTGTCGACCTCGAAGCGACCTGTTCGGACGACGGCAGCATCCCACCGGAAGAGATGGAAATCATTGAAATCGGTGCTTGCTGGGTCACCGAAGGTGGCGTGGTACTTGAGCGATTTCAGCATCTGGTGAAGCCGCTGGTGCGGCCGGTACTTACCCCATTTTGCAAGCAATTGATCGGCATCACCCAAGACGAGATTGATCAGGCACCGCTGTTTCCTGTTGCAGCGCAGGCGCTTCAGACCTTTGTCAGCGAGGCTGTATCGAGAGATACGGTCTGGATTAGCTGGGGAGCTTACGACTTCAAGCAGATGCAGAGGGACTCGGAGCGGCATGGTATTGTCTCACCGCTGACCATGCCGCACCAAAATGCCAAGAGATTGTTTGCCAAGGCTCAGCGCATTGGGAAAGAGGTGGGCATGGCAAAGGCCTGCGCGCTCGCCAAGATCGAAATGGAGGGGCAACATCACCGAGGACTCGACGATGCCGTAAATGTCGCCAAATTGATGCCCTGGATCCTGGGAAGCGCCCATCTCGGCGTTCCCAACGTTCCGGTTTTGTAAGCTAGGACTTTGCTATGGCGTTCAATGTGTTCATCGATACCGAATTCACCGATTTTCTCGATCCGCAGCTTATCAGCATCGGTCTCGTAGCCGAGAGCGGCGAAGAGTTTTATGCCGAACTGCCCTATGACATCAAGGCGTGCAGCGCTTTTGTGAAGGAGGCTGTGCTTCCTTTGCTGGGGTACGCCCCGCATACGGAAGTGGCAATAAAAGATTTGTACGGGAAGATAACGCAATGGCTTCGTATCGTTCGGCCCACTAACGAAGACGTCTTCATTTGCTACGACTACCAGACAGACTGGGATCTATTTTATGACGCGTTGGATGGTAGGGTTCCCCCTTGGTGCAAGCGTCGGCTCGTGGCAGACCGCATCAACGAGCTCCTGAGATACGAATACCACAAGAAAAACAAATTGCCGGAACATCATGCACTGAACGACGCTCGTGCAAATTGCTATGCATTTCGAGAGCCCCCTCTCGAGCAGCCAGCTAACTAGCTCAGTGCCTTATGGTCCTTAGCCAAACTGGCGTTGATGGGCGAACAGGTTCTGACTATCTATCGGGAGATCGAGAGCGATGCGCAAAAAGCTGTGGCCAAAAGACTTCCCAGATTACTCGCCCTAATTCGCCCGGACGAAGAGCATCAATCGTAGGCTCTGCCGCACCTTGGCTCATTTTTCCCAGCTATATAGGGCCGCGACTTTATTTCATTTCTCACTGTGATTTCTCTTCTAGAAGGGTCGTTTGATGGGGTGGTTATTCTTGTTGCTCGCAGGCCTATGTGAGATTTTTTATGCCGCCGCGATGCCGCGCACCAATGGTTTCACCAAATTGGGGCCTAGCCTCTTTTGTTTTGCCTTCATCGCTTTGAGTATGTATCTGCTCTCGTTAGCGACACGAACTATTCCAGTTGGCACCGCCTATGCCGTTTGGGTCGGGATAGGAGCTATTGGTACGGCAATCTACGGTATGACGATGCTGGGTGAAGAGAAGGGGCTAGTGCGGATTTTGTGTTTTGGACTGATTTTGGCCGGCATCGTCGGGTTGAAATTGGTTTCGCAAGATCGCCAGTAGGCACTTTATATTTCATCGCCACCTTTGCCACAAAACGACAGATAGCAGTTGCCTCTTGCTTCAATTTTATAATTCAATAATAATTGAATCATTGGATTGATTGGAGCTGCTATGGAAACCAAGACCGTTATTGCCGCACTGGCTGCCCTGGCTCAGGAGTCACGCCTGGCCATCTTCCGTCACTTGGTACAAGTAGGGCCAGAAGGCAGCGCCGCCAGCAAGATTGGGGAAGCGCTGGACATTGCCCCTTCGTCTCTGTCTTTTCACATGAAAGAGCTGTCGCATGCCGGTCTGGTGACTTCGCACCAGGAGGGGCGCTTCGTCATCTATGCCGCCAACTACACCGCCATGAACGATGTTCTGGGGTTTCTCACCGAGAACTGCTGCGGTGGCAATGTGTGCTCGCCTGTGAGTGCATGCTGCGAGCCAGCCGCTACTGCCGAATAATCAATGCCTGGAACCGCCAGGCCTTCACGCCAAGGAGTCACCATGTCCACTAGCCAACAGAAGACCTACAACGTTCTTTTCCTCTGCACCGGTAATTCGGCTCGCAGCATCATGGCCGAAGCACTGCTCAACACCATGGGCAAAGGCCGTTTCAACGCCTACAGCGCAGGCAGTCATCCAGCCGGCGCCGTCAATCCGCTGGCGCTGGAGCAGATCCACGCGACTGGCTATCCGCTGAATGATCTGCGCAGCAAGAGCTGGGATGAGTTCGCGGCACCGGATGCCCCCAAGATGGACTTCATCATCACGGTTTGCGACAACGCCGCCGGCGAGGTATGCCCGATCTGGCCTGGACAACCGATCTCGGCCCACTGGGGATTCGAAGATCCTGCGGCTGCTACCGGTACCGACGAGCAAAAGCGCGCCGTATTCTCGAAGGTTGCGCGTCAGATCATGACCCGCGTGAACATCTTTGCCAGCCTGCCGTTCCACACGCTTGAAAAGACCTCGATCAAGCGAGAGATGGACGCTATCGGCGCCACCCCGGTTTAAACCTTACGGCAGGAGCCATTGGGCTCCTGCCTCCCTGACTCCTCTTCTCTGACCAAGGAAAGAAAGTGCTGGCCGCTTTTGTCATCTTCCTGCTCACCCTGATTTTTGTCATTTGGCAGCCCAAGGGGCTCGGCATTGGCTGGAGCGCGTGCGCTGGCGCGGCCGTGGCTTTGGCTGCCGGCGTCATTCATCTTTCGGACATCCCGGTTGTCTGGCACATCGTCTGGAACGCCACGGGTACCTTCATCGCCATCATTATCATCAGCCTGCTACTGGACAAGGCCGGCTTCTTCGAGTGGGCAGCTTTGCACGTAGCCCGGTGGGGTGGTGGTCGCGGCCGCATGCTGTTCGTACTGCTGATCCTGTTGGGCGCAGCCGTATCCGCCCTGTTCGCCAACGATGGCGCCGCGCTGATCCTGACGCCGATCGTCATCGCCATGCTGCTGGCGCTGCGATTCTCGCCCCAGGCGACGCTGGCCTTTGTCATGGCAGCCGGCTTCATCGCCGACACAGCCAGCCTGCCGCTGGTGGTGTCCAACCTGGTGAATATTGTCTCGGCGGACTTCTTCAAGATCGGCTTTGCGGAATATGCCTCGGTCATGATCCCCGTCGACATCGTGTCAGTCGTGGCGACGCTCATTGTGCTCCTCCTATACTTCCGTCGCGATATCCCCGCAAACTATGACCTGACCCAGGTTCCGGATCCCGTCTCTGCCGTCCATGATCGAGCAACGTTCGTTGCCGGCTGGTGGGTGCTTGCGCTGCTGCTGGTGGGCTTCTTCTGGCTGGAAGGCCTCGGTGTGCCCATCAGCGCCGTGGCGGCGGTCGGCGCACTGATCCTTCTGGCAGTTGCAGGCAAAGGCCGTGTCATTTCCACACGCGAGGTCATCAAGGGCGCGCCCTGGCAGGTCGTGTTCTTCTCGCTGGGGATGTACCTGGTGGTGTATGGGCTGCGCAATGCGGGCCTGACGGACTACCTGACAAGCGTGCTGAACGGCTTTGCAGAGCACGGCGTCTGGGGCGCTGCCCTCGGTACCGGCTTCTTGACGGCTTTCCTGTCGTCGATCATGAACAACATGCCGACGGTACTGGTGGGCGCACTGTCGATTGACGCCACCACAGCCCAAGGCGTGGTGAAGGAAGCAATGGTCTACGCCAATGTCATTGGCAGCGACCTTGGCCCCAAGATCACCCCCATCGGTAGCCTGGCGACCTTGCTCTGGCTGCATGTGCTGGACAAGAAGAGCATCCACATCTCATGGGGCTATTACTTCCGGGTGGGCGCGATGCTGACGCTGCCCGTCCTGCTGATGACGCTGTCCGCCTTGGCACTGAGGTTGGGGAGCTGAAGTGGAGGCCCGCAAATCGACCTGGCTGATCCCTTCGCTTGGGCTGACCCAGATTGTCGGCTGGGGCTCGATGTTCTATGCCTACGGGATCTTGATGCAGCCGATGCAGACGGAGCTGCAGCTCTCCAAGCCAGTCGTGGTCGGAGCTTATTCCCTTGCGCTGCTCATTTCGGGGCTGATGTCGACGCTGGCCGGCAGCATCATTGACCGCATCGGTGGCCGATTGCTGATGGGCGCCGGAACCGTATTGGCCGCCTTGATGCTGGCGGCCATGTCGTTCGTTCACGATGCGCTGGGGCTTTACCTCATCTGGGCGGTAATCGGACTGGCCATGAGCGCGACGCTATACCAGCCGGCGTTCGCCGTGTTGACGCAGGTCTTCCAGGCAGATTTCCGCCGCGCCATCACGATGTTGACGCTGTTCGGCGGCTTTGCCAGTACCGTCGCCTGGCCGCTGACCCAATGGTTGCTGGAGCAGTACGGCTGGCGGACGACGTGGCAGATTTACGCGGTGGCCAACCTGGTGATCTGCCTGCCGGTTCATATGCTGCTTCCAGCAGCCAGGTCTATTCAGAAGACTAAGGCCGCCGCCAATAAGGATTGGGACCTGAAGGCGGTGCTACGGCAACCGAGTTTTTATGCAGTGACGACGGCCGTGACCTTGAACGCCCTGGTGTTCTCGGCAATGTCGTTGCACTTGATGTCGATTTTGCATGATCGCGGAATGACACCGTACTATGCTGCCGCAATCGGAGCGATGATTGGCCCCATGCAGGTGTTGGGCCGAATCCTGGAGACCACGATCGGGAAGAAGGCCAGCACCAGGCAGACGGGCCAGTTTGCCATTTCCTTGCTGCCAGTCGCTTTGCTTCTGCTCTATGCCCCAGCTGACTGGCTGGTGCTCTACGGACTGTTTGCCATCCTGTACGGCATGGGCAACGGCGTCATGACCATCGTTCGCGGGACGCTGCCAGCCGAGTTGTATGGCCGTGAGGCCTACGGCGCCATCAGCGGCGCGATGGCAACTCCGGTCACGATCGCTTTCGCAGCCGGTCCGTTCGTTGCATCGCTCCTCTATAGCGTCGGAGGCGGCTATCCCGGTGCCATAGCTGCCCTGGTTGCCATAGCGGCGACGGGAGCAATTCTCTTCTTTTTCGCTACGGCGGCGATTCGCCCGCAATCAGAGCCGATTTCACAATAGGACCTCACCATGACGATCATCTATCACAACCCCGCATGCGGGACCTCCCGCAACACCCTGGCCATGATCCGCAACAGCGGCGAAGAGCCGACCGTGATTGAATACCTGCAGCATCCGCCCAGCCGCGAGCAGCTGGTCAAGATGATTCAGGATGCCGGCCTGACGGTTCGTGAAGCCATCCGCCAGAAAGGCACGCCTTATGCTGAGCTGGGTCTGGATGACATTACCTTGACCGACGATCAACTACTGGATGCAATGCTGGCCAATCCCATCCTGATCAACAGGCCATTCGTCGTGACGACCAAGGGGACCAGGCTGTGCCGTCCGTCCGAGTTGGTATTGGACATCCTCCCGAACCCGCAGCAAGGCGCTTTCACCAAGGAAGATGGCGAAGTCGTGATCAATGCGGAGGGCCAACGTGTCGCACCAGGTAACTGATCTGCCTAACGTCGATCCCGGCCAGTTCAAGGTGCCGGCGATCGGTGACTTCTCGAAAATTGGCGCATCGACCCACCGTCCGCGCTTTCTCCTGCTGTACGGATCTGTTCGTGAACGTTCTTACAGCAGGTTATTGACCATGGAAGCGGCACGGCTGCTGGAAGCGATGGGCGGCGAGGTCAAAATCTTTGATCCCCGCGGCTTGCCGCTGCCGGATAGCGAACCGGAGACACATCCTAAGGTCGCGGAACTACGCGAGCTGGCGAACTGGTCCGAAGGTATGGTTTGGTGTTCGCCAGAGCGCCACGGCGCTATGACCGGCATCATGAAGGCCCAGATTGACTGGATTCCGTTGACACAGGGGGCTATCCGTCCTTCACAAGGCAAGACCTTGGCCGTCATGGAAGTGTCCGGTGGATCGCAGTCCTTCAATGCTGTGAATCAAATGCGGATTTTGGGGCGCTGGATGCGGATGCTGACCATTCCCAATCAATCCTCGGTGGCCAAAGCGTACCTAGAATTTGACGACGCTGGCAGGATGAAGCCATCGCCTTACTACGAGCGGGTGGTCGATGTGATGGAAGAACTGTTCAAATTCACGCTGCTAACGCGTGATGTCTCGCCGTTCCTGACCGACCGATACAGCGAACGCCGAGAAAGCGCATTAGAACTGAGCAAGCGAATGAACCAGAAATCTATTTAAACCCAGCTCATCGAGACATGATCTATAATTTGTGCGATGAAAATGCTTCGTACATTTCTGATAGTGTTGCTAGCCATTGCCATTCCCCTTGAGGGATTGGCGGCTGTGCGCATGGTCGAAATGATGCGTAGTGTCACTCCTGCCATGGAGATGTCGGTCTCCGCAAACAGCTCGGACGAAACTTGCGTCATGAGCATGTCAAGTGGGGACAAGTCATCAAAATCGACGGCGCCATGCAAGATGGGAGACGCCTGCAAGATTTGCCAAGTGTTTCCGTCGACCACACCTTCAGCGGACGTTAATCTGCACGTTCTTCCCTTGATCGCAACGGTCTCCCTGTTGCCCGAATCGTTTCTTCCTTCCCACGATCCGTCCGGATTGTGGCGTCCCCCTCGTTCACTCTGATCGTTGCTGATTTCTTGACACGCTTGGCTTGAGCGCCAAGTGGTCTTTCGCGCGCTTTTTCGCGCAGTCACGCTATGGAGTGAACAATCATGTCCTTTCACAGGATATCCGGGGCCCTGCTTGCTTTGCTAGCGGGGATGTCCGGCCTTGCCCACGCGGCTCCCTTATCTTTTAACGCTGCGCTCGATATCGCCGAGCGCCAGTCTCCCAACCTGGCCTCCAACAGGGCCCAAATTGCGGCAGCCCAATCATCGGCGATACCTGCAGGTGCTTTACCTGACCCCAAGATCTTTGCCGGTATCGACAACTATCCCGTCTCCGGGCCGGATCGAGGCCGACTCAATGCCGACTCTATGACGATGCAGAAAATCGGCGTCATGCAGGATTTTCCCAATGCGGCCAAGCGCCAGGCCCGCGTTGCCGTAGCCGAAGCTTCGATCGAAACTGCGCAAGCACAGCGGCAAGTGGAGCGCCTCAAGCTGCGCAGAGCCACGGCCTTGGCTTGGCTCAACCGCTATTTCCTGGAACGCAAGATCTCGCTGTTCGATGATTTGGACAAAGAGAATTTGCTTTTGGCAGATGCCGTGCGCGCACAGATCGCGTCTGGCCGTACTCAGGTAGCCGATAGTGTGATGCCGAAGCAGGAAGCGGCTCAATTGGCTGACCGTCGTGATGAACTGATCCGCGACTTGATCAAGGCCAAGTCCGGCCTCCGCCGCTATGTGGGTGGTGAAGCCGATGAACCGTTGGTGGATGCTTTGCCTGACTTGCGTATCGATGCTGACCATTTACGCAATCACTTGCACAAGCATCCGGAATTGGAAGCCTTTTCTGCCGAGAGCCACAAGGCGGAAGCTGAATTGCGCCAAGCGCAGGCGATGAAGAAGTCGGATTGGGGTGTCGAGCTGGCCTATCAGCGGCGTGACCCGCGCTTTGGCAACATGGTGTCGGTTCAGTTCACGTTCGAGATTCCGGTTTCCCCCGCAACAAGGCAGGATCCCCTCATCGCGGCAAAACAGCAGGAGCTATATCGCATTGATGCGGATCGTGAGGCCATGCTGCGAGATCACACCAACGAGCTCGAAAGCGATCTGGCCGACTACCAGTCCTTGACCCGCCAGCTTGAGCGTGCCAACCAGACGGTTTTGCCCTTGGCACAGCAAAAAACCGATCTTCAATACGCCAGCTATCGTGCGGGCAAAAGTGACTTGGCGACAGTCCTGGCGGCACGCCGGGAAGTCGTCGACCAGCGCCTGAAAATCATCGATTTGGAGGCGCAAAGATCCGCAGTAGCCGCCCAACTCTATTTCGCCTATGGGGGAGATCAACAATGAAAAAAGTCACTTATCAGATCGCCATGCTGATCCTGGCTGTCGGTGCCGGGAGCGGTATGGCCGGCTATTGGGTGGCACATCGTGCTGCCGGAGCTCAAGCCATGCAGGTTGAGCCAGCGAAGGCAGCTACGCACGTAGAGCGTAAGGTTTTGTATTGGTACGACCCAATGATGCCGAATCAGCGTTTCGACAAGCCGGGAAAGTCGCCGTTCATGGACATGCAACTGGTCGCGAAATATGCGGATGAGCAAGGTGACGGCGCCGGCGTCAAGATTGACTCTGGAATTAGCCAGAACCTGGGAATGCGCACCGCCAAGGTCGAGCGTGGCAGCTTTTCGAGCACCGTGCGCGCTGTCGCCAACGTGCAGCTCAATGATCGCCAAGTGGCGATTGTCCAGGCCCGAAGCAACGGCTTTGTTGAGCGGGTCTACGCACGTGCTCCTGGCGACGTGATTGCACGCGGCGCGCCCCTGGTGGACTTGCTCATTCCGGAATGGGCTGGCGCCCAAGCGGAATTTTTGGCGGTGCTCGGTACGAAGGACCTGGCGCTGATCCAGGCCGCACGCACACGTCTGCAGTTGCTCGGGATGTCGGGTGATCTGATTAGCCGTGTAGAGAAAAGCGGGCGACCGCAGACGGTAGTGACCATCGCTGCACCTATTGCGGGCTTGATTCAGACCTTGGATATCAGGAGTGGAATGACGGTATCGGCTGGAGCACCTTTGGCCAGGATCAACGGGCTCGATACCGTGTGGCTAGAAGCGGCAATTCCTGAGGCGCAAGCCGCATTAGTCAACGTCGGCGGTAAGCTGGAAGCGGATTTTGCGGCGTACCCAGGCGAAAAATTCACAGGCAAGATCCTTGCCGTTCTGCCGGAGAGCAACGCCGACAGCCGTACCCTCCGGGTTCGCGCCGAGTTGCCCAATCGCGATGGCAAATTGAAGCCGGGCATGTATGCGCAAATCAGCTTAGGAGGCGGCAAGGCAGCACCAAGCCTACTGGTACCGTCTGAAGCGGTTATCCGTACCGGCGCGCGCAATATCCTGCTGGTCACAACAGGCGATGGTCGCTACCAGCCGGTCGAAGTGAAGCTTGGCCAAGAATCCGATGGAAAGAGCGTCATCCTGGATGGCGTCACTGAAGGCCAACAAGTTGTCACGTCCGGTCAATTCCTCATCGATTCCGAGGCCAGCCTTAAAGGCGTGCTCGCGCGGCTGAACACTTCACCAGACGCCGACGCCAAGAGCGCCCAGATGTCACTCAATGAGGCGACCGGGAAAATCGAATCACTGCAGGGCCCTGACATCACGCTCTCGCATGGTCCGGTCCCAACGCTGGGTTGGGGAGCCATGACAATGTCCTTCAAGCTGGCCCGGCCTGAGATGGCAGCAGGTCTCAAGACCGGAGATAGCGTGCATTTCGGCTTCCAAGAGAGAAATGGCGATTATGTGATCGTGAAGCTGGATCGGAGCACGCCATGATCGAAAAACTCATCAAATGGTCGCTTCGCAGCCGCTTCCTGGTCTTGTTTGGGGTGCTTTTTCTGGGAGCCTGGGGGTTATGGGCGCTCAAGACCACCCCTGTGGACGCGTTGCCCGATCTTTCGGATGTTCAGGTCATCATCCGGACTACCTATGCTGGCCAGGCACCGCAAATCGTCGAGAACCAGGTAACGTATCCGCTGGCAACTACCATGCTGTCGGTACCGGGGGCAAAGACCGTGCGGGGCTACTCGTTCTTCGGGGACTCCTTCGTCTATGTCTTGTTTGAGGACGGCACCGACATGTATTGGGCGCGTTCCCGGGTACTGGAATATCTCAACCAGGTGCAGGGGCGCCTCCCAGCTTCGGCCAAAGCATCACTAGGGCCGGACGCTACCGGCGTCGGCTGGATCTATGAGTACGCGCTGGTTGACAGGACCGGGCAACACGACCTGGCCCAGTTACGTAGTCTGCAAGACTGGTTCCTGAAATATGAGCTCAAGAGCCTGCCCAATGTCGCCGAGGTCGCAACGGTAGGCGGCATGGTCAAGCAATACCAGGTGGTGCTCGACCCGGTGAAACTGGCGGCCTACAACATCGCACAAGACAAGGTCGTCGACGCGATCAAAAAGGCCAACCAAGAAACCGGTGGCTCGGTGCTGGAGATGGCGGAAACCGAGTACATGGTGCGGGCTTCCGGCTATTTGAAGACGCTGGCGGACTTCCGCAACATTCCCTTGGCGACGGGGAAAAACGGCGTACCCGTCAAACTGGGCGATGTAGCGGCCATCCAATTCGGGCCGGAGATGCGCCGCGGCATTGCGGAACTCAATGGCGAAGGCGAGTCGGTGGGCGGCGTCATCATCCTGCGTTCAGGCAAGAATGCGCGAGACACCATTGCGGCCGTCAAGAGCCGACTGGAAGAGCTCAAAAAAAGCCTACCCGCTGGTGTTGAGGTCGTACCCGTCTACGACCGCAGCCAATTGATCGATCGCGCCATCGACAATCTGTCGCACAAGCTGCTTGAGGAGTTCATTGTCGTTGCAGTCGTTTGTGGCCTGTTCCTCTGGCATCTGCGTTCCGCACTGGTGGCAATCGTCTCTCTGCCGCTGGGCATCATGATTGCCTTCATAGTCATGCGGTACCAGGGCGTCAATGCCAACATCATGTCCCTAGGAGGGATCGCCATTGCAATTGGTGCCATGGTCGATGCCGCCGTTGTCATGATCGAGAATGCGCACAAGCATATCGAAGAGTGGAAGCATCGACATCCAGGGCAACCTTTGCAGGGGGAAACTCATTGGAGGGTCATCGGTGAGGCGGCCGCAGAGGTCGGACCAACGCTGTTTTTCTGCTTGCTGATCATTACCCTGTCGTTTATCCCGGTATTCACACTGGAGGCGCAGGAGGGACGCTTATTCGGGCCATTGGCATTTACCAAGACCTATGCAATGGCCGGTGCCGCCGGATTATCCGTCACGCTGATCCCGATCCTGATGGGCTACATGATCCGCGGGAAGATCCCCTCGGAGAACAGCAATCCGCTCAATCGCTGGCTGATTCGTTGCTATCGGCCGTTACTGGAAGCCGTCTTGCGCCGGCCTAGGACGACACTGGCAATTGCGGCGCTTGCGCTGTTGACGACCTTATGGCCGATCAGCCGTTTGGGCGGCGAGTTCTTGCCGCAGATGGATGAGGGGGATCTACTCTATATGCCGTCTGCCTTGCCAGGCTTGTCTGCATCCAAAGCTGCCGAACTGCTGCAACAGACCGATCGCCTCATCAAGACGGTTCCGGAAGTCGCCAGTGTTTTCGGCAAAGCTGGCCGTGCTGAGAGTGCGACCGATCCCGCCCCCCTGGAGATGTTCGAAACGACCATTCAATTCAAGCCGCGTGATCAATGGCGCCCCGGCATGACGCCGGCGAAGTTGGTGAATGAGCTTGACCGGGTCGTCAAAGTGCCTGGCCTGTCAAATATCTGGGTGCCGCCCATTCGTAACAGGCTGGACATGCTGGCTACCGGGATTAAAAGCCCGATTGGCGTCAAAGTGTCTGGCGCCAGCCTGGCCGATATCGACAAGACGGCGCAAGAAATTGAACAAGTTGCCAAAGCGGTACCGGGCGTCAGCTCCGCACTCGCCGAACGTCTCAGTGGCGGACGTTACGTGGATGTCGATATCGACCGGCTGATCGCCGCCAACTACGGTCTCAATATCGCTGATGTGCAAAGCATCGTCTCGTCGGCCATCGGTGGGGAGAATGTCGGCGAGACGATTGAGGGACTGGCACGTTATCCGATCAGCGTTCGCTATCCAAGAGAGACTCGCGACTCGCTGGAGCGACTGCGCGATCTGCCGATCCTGACCGCCAGCGGCCAGCAGATCACCTTGGGAACCGTCGCCAAGCTGAAGATCAGCGATGGCCCACCCATGCTCAAAAGTGAGAATGCTCGGCCCAGCGGCTGGATCTATGTCGATGTCCGGGACCGGGATCTGTCATCTGTGGTCGCCGATTTGCGCGCCGCGGTCAGTTCCAAGGTAAAGCTGACGCCCGGACTGAGCATTGCCTACTCGGGGCAATTCGAATACCTGGAGCGGGCAAATGCACGTTTGAAGCTGGTGGTGCCGGCAACGCTGATGATCATCTTCGTACTGCTCTATTTGACGTTCCGGCGCTTCGATGAGGCAGCATTGATCATGGCGTCACTGCCATTTGCTTTGGTCGGCGGTATTTGGTTCCTCTATGCCCAAGGCTACAACCTATCGGTTGCCACCGGTGTCGGATTTATCGCTCTTGCGGGCGTGTCCGCTGAATTCGGCGTAGTCATGCTGCTGTACCTGAAACAGGCGGTCTCTGTCCGTGAACAACAGATAGGCGCTATCTCGGTCCCGGTACTGGAGGATGCAATCCGCGAAGGTGCCGTTCTCAGGGTCCGCCCAAAGGCCATGACCGTCGCGGTCATTCTGGCAGGCCTCATTCCGATTTTGTGGGGAAGCGGCACCGGCTCCGAGGTCATGAGCCGGATTGGAGCGCCGATGGTCGGCGGCATGATTACCGCTCCATTGCTTTCGATGTTCGTCATTCCGGCCGCGTATCGCTTGATGCGTGGTCGTCAACCCAAAGCCAATCCGGCTTAATTTATCCTCAAAGTGAAAGGAAGTTGTCATGAAGAATGTTATGTACGCCATGCTTTTTACTGCATCGCTGGGTAGTATGCCGCCCGTGTTTGCCGCAGACATGCAGGGCATGAAGATGGGCCAAGCTGATGCCGGCGAAATGATTTCTCATGGGACCGGTGTCATCAAGAGCCTGGACCCGAAGCAGAAGACCGTTACCTTGGCTCATCAACCCATCAAAGAACTAAACTGGCCAGCAATGACCATGGGCTTCAAAGTATCGGATGAGAAAATGCTACAAGGACTCAAAGTCGGAGACCAAGTCACCTTCGACTTGAAGGGGAGTGGAGCCGCGCCTGTCGTGACGGGAATTCGTCCAGCTAAATAAGCCGGGTACCGTCCGTGATTGCAAATTTCCTATGCGACACGGACGGTTGGATGTGAGCAAGGCATCCATATGCGCGAAACGGCAATCAATCATCTACGAAATATGAATAAAGGATGATTTCTTAATTACTTTTTCGCTTATGTATGAACATTTGCTTTATCTCGGCTGGCTCCCTTCTTGAACCGCGCCTTTCTTGCGAAACTTCGTCAGCACAAATGGCCCTTTAAGCTCAAGCGCAGTAGTCCGCCACGCTGTTAGCAGCGAGGGAAACCATTTACGATGGAAATCGAATGCATCTCTGAATGAGCCATCTCACACTGGCTCGAACTCGCGTCTATTAGCCGCTGGTTAGCAGTCTTGTGTGAGATGGCTGGAATTGATAGCTCAGCGCCCAGTTCGACGAGACCGTGGACGCTTTTGCTTGGCCTTCGATGTTGCGATTTTGGTCTGCAGATTCTTCTTGGTGGATTTACGATCGTTGAACTTAAGCCAAAGATAAAACGCCAGCACAAGCAACAGCATGATCACCGAGCCGACCTTCATTACGCCTACGATGGCATCGTGCGTCTGTTGGGATTGCGTCATCTGAAAGGAACTCGGTCGTCAGCGGCGGGAGCAGTCGCCACACCATTGTGACGTTCGCACTACCCCACCATGTTTTTGTACAAATCGCCGATCTCCTTGTACTCACCTACTGCCTTGTCCAAGAAGAACTGGTAACGAATCGCTTCATGAGAGAACGCCGCGCTTTCCTGGTCGACATCTACGGTATTACCATCCGCGCTCGGTTGCGTCGGAGAACGGTAGAGTACTAAGGCCTCGACGGGTAGATCCCTAGGGACCGTGGCGTACCCTTTTGACAGGACAGGCAACTTTGAATTCGTCATCGCCTGTTTCAAAGCCGATGATAAATCGATGTCCCGGGCTTTGTAGTTCGGTGTATCGGCATTGGCGATATTCGATGCAATCAGCCCAAGCCTTTGCTCCACTAAACGAACCGCGTTATTCCAAAACTTCTCGTCCTTCTCTCCACCATCACTCGACAGCGCATTCATTCCGTTGATGTTCATCACCCGCCTCCTAACGAAGAAAATGCCAATTCAACCCGGACATACCTTCGAATTTCTGCTCAATCAATACGCTGAAGTCTGATCCGCAACAAAAGCCCGCTAACGGCTACAGAGGCGCGACGTTGGACAGCTACTCTTAGGATTGCTGGGCGAAACGGCGAGAGACAGATCCTGGCAAGACCTTGCATTTTTTCTCTCCAGCTGAGGTGCGCCCTTCGCCAAGGTTGGCGTAGAGCATAAGACTGACGAGACAAGAAATAGGGCGAGCAATGCGTCCACGAGACCTCCAAGAAGAGTACCTATGGTCAGATCCACCGAATCATTGATGCGGCACACCGACAAGAAGACATTCTAAGAAGGCATTTCGAACAAAATCATTACGCGTCTATTACGATCGCGTAATGATTTCAAAGGCTGGAGAACTGGGGAATGGCGGTGAGCCCAGAGCAGGCCCATCGAGGGGAAGAATTTTAGAATAACGAAGAGGAGCCGTCATTCCATCTGCGCACGATACGCTGGAAAAATAGACTATTTGGCAGCTGCAGTGTAGTCCCGGCCCCTTCCGTCTCCTCGGATAGCGTCGTGTACACCAGATTGATGTCCAGCACACGCCCCTTAACGCCTGGTTTGTCACCGCCCTCCAGCACTTCGATAACGTCGCCGACCCGGAATGGCTGCGTCGTGTAGATCAAGATGGCACAAAATAGGTTGGATAGAACACTCCAAGCGGCGAAAAAGGCCACCGCGCCTACTGCAGCAAATCCAGTGAATGCGGACCAAAGTACCGCGCCAGAGACCCCCAGGCGCTCCAATGCCCAGAGAATGGCGCCTCCATAGACAAAGAATCCAAGAACCCTTTGCGTAAGAGCTGCGGCCTTCCCGGGTAGGCCGTATGTACGACCTACCCGACCGATCAGCAGCTTTGCAATTCTCATGATGGCTAAGGCGCCGATCATGATCAAGGCCACTTCCGCGGCCGGCACCAAAACATCAAACCAATCAGCCATCCACTGTGGCAGATTGTCGTGTATCGACTGCAAAAACTTGTTCATTCAACTCCTCTAAGACCTGACAGGCCACTTTCCGGCCGGTAGATTCCGCTGCATCCGCCGCCTCGTAATTTCTCGAAATTTCGAACGCGGGAGCATAGGCCAATACGACTAAAAATTACAAATTTTTCTCCAACCTAGTCATTCTGAAGCAGAACCAGCTGTGGCAGATGTGCCTCATTACGTGCTGACTTTACGACTCAAAATCGGCCTCTTCATCGCCCAATTATTAAGGATCGTTAATCTTCAAAAAAAATTCACTGAAATCACCATCAAGTCAGACTCAATCTGCTTCCAAGCTTAATTTCATAGAGGGAAATCTTCGATAAAACCTATATTTATAGCGGCTTTCCGGCCATTTACATTAACAACATTTAATCTTCCAAAGGCATTCGCAGATCACCATCGCTGGCTAACATCCGTTGAAAAATCGGTGCTCCTGATCGTCGATTTGTGACTGCCAGGTTGATGATTTTCTACGCAAAGATTCATCATCGCAAGGTGCAAATCTAGTTCTCCGAGCACGTTCCCTATGAACATACACGGAGCAGCATGATGTCATCGCCGCAAACACTTTCTCGCCCAAACGACGATCCCGTGGGTGGTCGATAAAATGGCGGCCCGCGACGACCTTGCCATTCTTAAAGCCGCTCGAACTGGTGTTGCCGACGCACAGTTGGCCATAGGAACCCGCTACTACTTGGGCAACGGCAGCCTTCCGCAGAGTACTGAAACTGCATTCTACTGGTTGGAACGAGCGGCCAGACAAGGCCTGACCGAGGCCTGGACGATGATAGGTCGCGCCGTTCCATATGATCTAGTGCGCAGCACAATGTCGCGCCCCTATGAGGCGGTGGCATGGTATGAACGCGCATTCGATTCCGGCGTGCTCGAAGCTGGCATAGTGTTCTCACGTTTAGTACTTGAGAATTCCAGTCATTTTGGTCATAAGGCCAAAGACAAGGCGGTCAACGTACTGAAGCAGCTAGCTGAGCGAAATAATCATGAGGCCCAATGGCTTCTCGCCAAGCATCTTGCGCAACTCGAAGATGACCAGCACCATGGCGCCGGCGATCAAATTCATCTGGCGCCGCCGTTGAAAGAAGCCAAAGAACATTGGACCAGGCAAGCAGCGCTAGCCGGCGTGACAGAAGCCCAATACTCGTTACTGGAGAAGTACTGGAAGGCAGGTGACTACGTCGGTTTTTCCGAGAACGCCGCGCCGATGATCAAGTGCCTACTTAAGGATCATGAGGCGCAGCTTCGCTATCTTCGCGATCCCTCTCCCCAGTGCGCATTACTTTCGCTATCCGAAAATGAGGTTACCTTACTCCTGAGGCAATCTCAGCTCTTGTTGGAGCGCAAAGTATCCGATCTCTCATATGCCAGAAGACTGTTGGAGCTTGCTGCTCTTTCAAATAATCATGAAGCGCAATACCGACTTGGGATGCTCCACGCGCGCCTCGACCACGGTTGTCAACGGATATTCCCTGCACACGGGCAGGCGAACTATTTAGCCGCGGTCCCTTGGCTCAATGCTGCCGGTAAGGGAGATGTTGCCGAAGCATGGCACGGGCTCTCAATGATTTACGCCAAGGCAGAGTACTTCCAACGCAATCTCTCTCTATCTCGCCAATATTTAAACCGCAGTGCCGAGATGGGATTTGCACAGGCTCAATTCGACTACGGTCAGTATCTCTGGCGTACTCGACGCGATGGTCCGATGCATGACATCCACGCACTCTCTTGGTGGAAAAAAGCGGCGGATCAAGGTCATCACGAAGCCTTGATAGCCGCCTCAAGATTTTCTGCAAAAAACAGTTCCGAAACATGGGCCGTTGAAATCGCTAAATCGCTGACGACTAAATTAAGGAAGTCTCATCCATTCCTCTCAGCCAGAATTGATCTGGCCGCTGCTTTTAAGCTTTCCAAATCCGAGGCCGTTCTCGTAGATGTGCGCCACGCAGACTGGGGCCATTGCATCGAAGTCGACATTAGCAAACTCCATGCTCGCAGCAAAAGGCGCCTGATCTTGATCGAAAATGCCGAACAACGCGTGACATTGGACTTAATTTCACGCCTGTTTGCCGACGTAAATTCAAGCTTCGATGGTCCAGAAGGTAATTATCGCCAGCGTCAATATCGATTGAGGAACATCATCGCGGACCTAGTGTAACTCTCCCTGATTCCGCTCGGTTTTGATTTGGGTGGTTTCTTTTTTGGCCGGCACCAACGCATGTTGTTGCCGGCTTTTTTTCGGATAGCGCTGCTGCCACATTCATATGGCGAGCCACCCTATGAAACTCCGAAGCAAATTCGACAGATGAAGAAATACAACAAATCCAGAATCAATCGCCCGACCAAAACCAGACTTTTTTTTATATTTACAAACGCGCTGTTGGTAGAAAAGAGGAACACGTAATGTTCAAACATCCGTCAAACGTGCGGATTCTCAAGACCATTTTAGAAGGAAGACACATGAAGAAATCGTTGCTCGCACTGGCTGTGCTCGGCGCGTTCGCCGGCGCTGCTCAGGCGCAAACCTCCTCCGTTACCATCTACGGCATTATCGATACTGGCGTCGTGTACACCAGCAAGGCTGTCAACGGCACTGCTAACGGCACCGGCAGCAAGTTCGGCGTGAACTCCGCGGTGATTCAAGGTTCGCGTATCGGCTTCAAGGGTGTTGAAGATCTGGGTGGCGGTCTGAGCGCCGTCTTCAATCTGGAAACCGGCTTCAAGAACGACACCGGCGCCCTGGATGACTCCAAGACTACCAACACTCTGTTCCGTCGTAAGTCCGTCGTCGGTCTGGCCGGCGGCTTCGGTACCGTCCTGCTGGGTCGTCAAACCGACTTCGCTGACTCCATCTCTTACCTGACCTCTGTTGCCGACTTCGGCTTCATGACCGGCTCCGTTGGCCATAACCTGGACCGCCTGGAAGGTACCCGTAGCAACAACTCCGTGAGCTACACCACCAACAACATGGGCGGCTTCACCGGCAACCTGTTCTACGGCTTCGGCGAACAGGCTGGCCGCACTTCGGCTGGCCAAGCATTCGGCATCGGCGGCAAGTACGACAATGGCCCGCTGGGTCTGGGTATCAACTACTTCCAATCGAAGCAAGGCGCAACCCCGGCCGACACTTCGCTGCTGATCGGCACAACCAACGCTGGCGACGTCAACAACTCCGGCAACAGCGCAGCTAAGGTGCTGAACGTTGCAGCCAGCTATCAATTCGGCCCGGCCCGCGTGTATGCAAACTACAACCGCGTGAAGCAAGATCTGAACACCGCCAGCCCGACCGCTCTGCCGTCCAAGACCCTGGGTTCCGCGAACAAGGCCGACATCTATGAAGTCGGTACCGCCTACTCCCTGACCCCGAATCTGAAGCTGCTGGGCGCCGTCACTCACACCCGTGCTGACTTCAACTCGTCCTCCAAGGGCAAGCTGACTCAAATCAGCCTGGGCACCGACTACTGGCTGTCCAAGCGCACCGACCTGTACGCGTTCCTGGCTAACATCCGTGCTTCGGACATGGCCAACAGCGGCGTGTATGGCGATGCGACCGGCAATGCTGCTACCGGCGGCGCTGATGCCAGCCAGACTCTGGTGGCTGTGGGCGTTCGTCACAAGTTCTAAGCAATACTCACCACCGACATCGCGGGTTGGTCGCGATGTTGGATCGGTAAAAGAAAGGCTTGCCCACGCAAGCCTTTTTTCTTTTCCATCAAATTATTTTCAAATATTTCCGCGGAGTCATCGGCTAATTTTTGATGGCGTGGTACAGTTTTCCAGCTACGCATTGGATAGAAAAGTAGAGATTCAATCTCCCTTTTTTCCATGCCCCCCTCAACAAATCTCACCAGTCTTGCAGCGTTTCTGGATTCGTCTGGTCTGCATAGAAATGCGTCCGCTGCGCTCTCAAAGACTGGGTTAATTTTCTGCGTTAGAAACATGACGGCGATAAAACTGCTGATCGTCGAAGACAACGAGCGCGTAGCGCTATTCCTAAAAAAAGGACTCTCTGAGTCAGGATACGAGGTCCATCACGCCGACAACGGTCGTGACGGGATGCTGCTTGCCGCAAGCACACCTTACGAAGCCATCATCATGGACCGCATGCTTCCGGGAGGCATCGACGGACTGAGTATCATTGAAGCTCTTCGAAAAACGGGCAATAACGTTCCGATCTTGATTCTCAGCGCCATGGCAGAGGTCGATGATCGGATTAAAGGACTGCAGAGTGGCGGAGACGATTACCTGATCAAGCCGTTCTCGTTTGGTGAACTATTGGCCCGTGTGGAAGCTATCATCCGGAGATCCAGGGAGCTGACCGAGAGAACGTATCTCGTGGTCGGTAACTTGCACATGGACATCATGAAGCACAAGGTCTACCGGGACGGAAAGGCAATATTGCTTCAACCGCGGGAATTTCACCTTCTCGAGTATCTGATGCGTCATGCGAACAAAGTGGTCACACGCACGATGCTCTTAGAGAATGTCTGGGATTACGATTTTGATCCGCAGACCAACGTGGTCGACGTGCACAT
This sequence comes from Herbaspirillum huttiense, assembly GCF_047300815.1. Taxonomy (GTDB): domain Bacteria; phylum Pseudomonadota; class Gammaproteobacteria; order Burkholderiales; family Burkholderiaceae_D; genus Herbaspirillum; species Herbaspirillum huttiense_A. Next base: position 277,251 of record NZ_CP178609.1, read on the forward strand.
CAGCAAGTTACGGCAGAAACTAGATATCGACTCACTGCCGCCCATGCTCAAGACTATTCGAAACGCCGGCTACATGCTTACCGATGAATAGGCTCTTTAAGTTCTCCGCTCGAACTGTCGCCAGCTGCTACGTCGTATTCAGCCTCTTGGCGCTTGCTGCCTTTGCCACACCACTTTGGTATGCATGGCAGGAATTTGTCGAGCAGGACTGGCGCCATATCCTGCACGCTGACAGCGAGAGATTGCAGCGCGTGTATGACGAAGAAGGAGTTGATGCGTTGAGCAAGCGGATCGATTCCCGGGTTGGGGCGATCCCCGGCGGCTCCGAAGACATTGTGCTGCTGACCGACCAGAACATGCAGCGCCTGGCGGGCAATCTTCCCTCCTGGCCAACTGAAATCAGTACGGTTGCCTCCAGCGGGAGGTTTGTCGTCGACATCAATGGCAGCAATACCCGGATCCTTGCCAGACATCTCATCCTGAATGGCCGATTTCATCTGCTGGTCGCTCACGACATTAACAGATACCGGTTACTCGAAAATATGTTCATCGGCGGCCTTGCGGCTTCCGGGACCATCATTATTCTTCTCGGAATAGTAGGCGGCGTTGCGATTCGACGTAGCCTTCTTGCCAAGGTCAAAGACATCGATCAGGCTGCTACGGCCATCGTGCAGGGAGATTTCACGCACCGCTTGCCACATCATGGCGGCGAAAGCGAATTGGCAAGCCTGGCTAAGACCGCGAATCTCATGTTGGATCAGATTGAGCAACTGATGAAGGGGGTCATCAACGCATCTAACTCGATTGCCCATGATCTACGAACACCATTGGCAGAACTACGTTCCCGCTTGGAAGATCTTGCTCGACAGGAAAAAAACTCCGAGGAAATTGAAGGGGCTATCGAAGACGTCGACCGCGTCATCTCAATTTTTAATGCCCTACTGCGGCTAGTCGAAATCGACACTGGTGCTAGAAGAGCGGGCTTCTCCACCATGAATGCAGCGGCGGTCGTTGCGGATGTCTGCGAATTTTACCGGCCACTGGCAGAGTCCACCGGAAAGATTATTGATCATCGCCCCTCTGGCCCACTGCACATAAAAGGCGATGCTTTGCTGTTGGCACAAGCCGTGGCCAATCTGATCGATAACGCTCTGAAATTTATCCCGATCGGCGGGAAGGTAACACTGAGCTGTGTACAGCTCGACAACGGCCGCCTATTGGTACGTGTGAGCGACAATGGTCCCGGCATTCCTGATACTGAATTGCCCAAAGTGCAGCAACGCTTCTATCGCGGCGATGCTAGCAGATCAACACCAGGCGTCGGCTTGGGCCTCAGCCTGGTGGCGTCTGTCGCTAGACTACATGGTGGTTCCTTGGAACTCTCGAACAACCATCCTGGACTACGGGCCGTCCTGATACTGCGCACTGCAGCGGTATCAGAATAGTCTTTGCCAATATCGGCAAGGCCCCCGATCAATGGCCGCGGTACAGCGGGTTGGTGCCCAGGTAGACGGTTGCGTTGGCTCCGTCAAAGCCTTGCGGGGCGATCTTCGAGAACGAGAACGGCTGCATGCCGAAGGTATCGAACTTCCAGGTGAAGCTCTTGCCGTGCGAGACGAACTTCACGACTTCGCCCTGAGCGACGTTGACGTACTTGGTCGAATTGCTCATGGCGATTTCGCGCTCCGGCATCGCGCTATTGGCGGGAGTGCCAAACGGGTCTGCGACTTGAGCGATGGCATTGGCGCCGGCGAAGGACATCAGCAGGGTTGCGGCAATTGCGGCCTTGGAAAAATTGAACTTCATGGTGAACCTCCTTTGGGGTGAAATATCGTTTTGACGATGAGTTCATTGTAGAGAGGCACCAATTACCAAAATCGAACTAAATTATTACGATTGCGTAATAATTTTGGATCCAAAAAAAAAGGACGCATTAATGCGTCCTCCCTCTTTAACTCCTCGCGATTTCAGTCGTTCCGTGAAACCACCATATCAAGTGGTTGCATGCTTTCTTTCGCTCGCTCCTTGCTAACCAGCTTGATACTGGGTTCCGTCGAAAAGAAGTGCTCTGCAATTTGATATTCCAAGAACGTCTCCTTCTTCATTCCTACCGAAATAAAGACGTCTTCGGTTTTTTCGGCGGTGATCTTGATCCGGTACACCCCTTGCCGAATCTTGATGCGAGCAAAGCTCTTCGGCCCAAGCTCCGCAAGAAATACATCATTCACAAACAACTTAGCCTTGACGCTACGCTGCTGCGCATATGGCCTCGTTATGTAGAGATAGCCGAATCCCTCCGGCGCCGGCGTCAGCGCCTTGGCCTCATCTTCATGCTCATCGTCATGCACCGGAACCGCGACACAACGCGCGTGCTGCTGCAGTATCGTACACGGCACGGTGTCACGTGCGGGGGTCGCACAAGCAGAAATCAAAGTTGCTAATGTGGCTATCAATGATAGTTTGAGCCAACGGCTAGTGTTGATGATCATTTTCGTCCTCCTTACCGATCGGAGAAAAGGTGTGCTGTTCAGCCGCCTGCTCGCATGGCAGGTCTTCCAATTGAATGGTGACGTGATGAATGTCGAATTTTTCAGCTAACAACTTACGGATCTTTCCGAGTACTTCGATGTTGTATGTGCGGGGGTCGTAGACAACGTGAGCAGTCAAACTCACCTTGTCGTTCGAGATGGACCAGATGTGAAGATCGTGAATTGATTGAGCTCCTTCAACTCCCAGGATTGCTTCCTGGATTTCGTCGGGATTCACGTGTGCAGGTGTTGCCTCCAGCAAAACGTTGATACTCTCTTTCAGCAACGTCCATGTACGCGGCAGCACCCACAGACCGATCGCTACGGCGATGACGGTATCTACCCAATCCCAACCGGTGAATCGGATGATCAGCGCACCTGCGATGACGCCCACCGATCCCAGCATGTCGCTCCATACTTCCAGATACGCCCCTTTAACGTTCAGGCTTTCATCTTTTCGCGACGTCAACATGCGCATGCTGATCAAATTAATAATCAGCCCCAGAACGGCCACTACAAGCATAGCCCCCGACTGAATCTCGGGAGGTGACGTAAATCTCTTGTATGCCTCGATCAGGATGTAGATTGCCACTGCGAAGAGCATAACCGCATTGAAAAGCGCGGCCAGGATCTCGTAACGTGCATAGCCAAAAGTGCGCTTCGCATCTGCCGGTCGCTTGCCGATCCGGATTGCGAATAGAGCGATCGCCAACGCTGCACTGTCTGTCAGCATGTGTGCAGCGTCGGAGATCAACGCAAGGCTTTGGGTAAGAACACCCGCAACGGCCTCTGCAATCAGAAACGTCGACGTCAGAGCCAGTGCGATCTTCAGCGCCCTTTCATTACCTCCTTGCGGAGGAACGTGCGAATGTCCTTGTCCCATTTTTTCCTCTTAGTTTGCGGTGGAAGAACGTTTTGCCCAGAACTTCCAGAACGGTCGACGTGTGCCGGTTTCTGCCGGTGTCTCATCTTCGTCCTTGTTATGTGCCAACTTATACAGCAGCGGCAACACCAGCAGCGTCAACGCGGTCGAAGACAGAATGCCGCCGATAACAACAGTCGCCAGCGGACGTTGCACTTCTGCGCCCGTTCCAGTAGCCAGTGCCATCGGAACAAAGCCCAGCGACGCAACCAGCGCGGTCATCAGCACTGGACGAAGACGCGTCATCGCCCCTTCATGAATCGCCTGATCCAGCGACCGACCTTCTTCACGCAAACTACGAATGAAGGAAATCATCACCAAACCGTTCAGCACCGCCACCCCTGACAACGCGATGAAACCAACTGCCGCCGAAATCGACATCGGAATATCGCGCAGCGCCAGAGCAAGAATGCCCCCGGTGAGCGCGAATGGGATACCGGTGAACACCAACATACCGTCCTTGGCGTTGTTAAACATGACAAACAACAGCACGAAGACCATCAACAAGGCCACCGGAATCACGATCTGAAGACGCTGCGTAGCAGACTGCAAGTTCTCAAACTGCCCGCCCCAGGTGGTCCAATAGCCAGTGGGGATCTTGACCTGGGCCTGCAGCTGGCGCTCTGCATCTGCCACGAAGCCACCCAGATCTCGGCCACGGACGTTGGCGCTAACCACAATACGGCGCTTACCATCCTCTCGGCTAATCTGGTTCGGTCCCGGGGCGATGTCCAGCGCAGCAACCTCACCCAATGGAACATAGCTGGTCCTGGTGTTTCCGTCCTGCAGCGGCAACGCTATTGGCAACCGGCGGATGGCTTCCAGGTCTGTCCGGGAGTTATCAGGCAGACGGACGACAATGCCGAATCGACGGTCGCCCTGGAACAGGGTTCCGGCTTCCTTACCGCCAATGGCCGTGGCAATCGTGTCCTGAATGTCGGAGACATTCAGGCCATAACGCGCGGTCTTCTGACGATCGATGTTGACAGTCAACATCGGCAGACCGGTCGTTTGCTCGATCTTCACCTCGGTAGCGCCAGGGATTTTCTCCAAGACAGCCGAAATCTTACCGGCGGTCTCGTTGAGCACGTTCATGTCGTCGCCGAAGATCTTTACTGCTACGTCGCTTCGCACGCCCGAGATCAGCTCATTGAAGCGCAGCTGAATTGGCTGCGAGAACTCGTAGTTGTTGCCCGGAATCTTCGCGACTTCTTCCTGGATAGCAGTCAACAGCTCCGCATGCGTCCGCTTCGGCTCAGGCCATTGAGCCTCAGGTTTCAGCATGATGTAGCCGTCAGAAATGTTAGGCGGCATCGGATCGGACGCAACTTCCGCAGTACCAGAACGAGCAAAGACTCGCTCCACCTCCGGGAATTTCTTCACCAGAGTCTTCTCGATCGATTTTTGCATTTCGATGGACTGCGTCAGACTGGTGCCAGGAATACGGAGTGCCTGAATGGCGATATCACCTTCATTCAGGCTGGGCACGAACTCCGACCCAAGACGGGTAGCCACCACGCCGCAAACGACGATCAGTGCAGCGGCAAAGGTCAGAACCACTGCCTTGTTCTCCATGATGACCTTCAACATCGGCTCATACAGCCGCTTCGCCCCCACCATGATGAAATTCTCTTTTTCAGCGACCTTTTCACCGATGAACAGAGCGATAGCTGCAGGAATGAAGGTCACCGACAGAATCATTGCGCCGATCAGGGCCGCAACGACCGTAAATGCCATCGGCGTAAACATCTTTCCTTCGACGCCGGTCAGAGCAAACATCGGCAGGTAGACGATCATGATAATGATCTGGCCGAACAGCAGCGGCCGGCGAGCTTCCTTGGCCGCAGCGAAAACTTCATGGAATCGTTCGCTGCGAGTCAATGTGCGACCGTGGTGTTCCTGTGCATGAGCCAGTCGCCGGACGCAGTTCTCCACGATCACGACGGCGCCGTCAATGATGATGCCGAAGTCGAGTGCGCCTAAGCTGAGCAAGTTTGCGCTCACCTTATTGGACACCATACCGGTGAAGGTAAAGAGCATGGCCAACGGAATCACGGTTGCCGTGATGATCGCCGCCCGGATGTTCCCCAGGAAGACAAACAGCACCGCCACCACCAGGAGTGCACCTTCGACCAGGTTCTTCTTCACCGTTGCAATCGCCTTGTCGACCAGAACGGTACGATCGTAGACTGTGACAGCTTCAACGCCTTGGGGCAGCGTACGGTTGATTTCCTGCATCTTCTTGTCGACCGCTTGCGAAACCTTACGGCTGTTCTCGCCGATCAGCATGAAGACCGTACCCAGCACCACCTCACGACCGTTCTCGGTCGCAGCACCCGTACGCAACTCCTTACCGATGTCTACGTTGGCGACATCGCGCACACGGATGGGGATACCTTTCACGTTGGAGAGGATGATGTTGCTGATGTCCTCGATAGAGCCCACCTGCCCTGGCGCACGAATCAGGTATTGCTCGCCGCGGCGCTCAATATAGCCGGCACCGACGTTGTTGTTATTCTTCTCTACAGCCTTGACGATGCTATCCATTGTCAAGCCATAGGACGCCAGCTTCTCAGCCGAAGGAGCGATCAGGTATTCCTTGGCATAGCCACCGATGGTGTTGATTTCGGTGACGCCCGGAACCAAGCGCAATTGGGGCTTGATGACCCAATCTTGGATCTCTCGCAGGTCCGTGGCCGTATAGGGCGTTCCGTCCGCCTTTCGCGCGTCGTCCTTGGCCTCGACCGTCCACAGGTAGATTTCGCCAAGACCCGTCGAAATAGGCCCCATTCCAGGGTCGATCCCTGACGGAAGCTGGCTTCTTGCCTGCTGAATGCGTTCATTAACGAGCTGGCGGGCAAAGTAGATGTCGGTGCCGTCCTTGAACACCACGATAACCTGAGACAGGCCGTAGCGCGACATGGATCGGACCTGCTCCAGATTGGGCAGGCCGGACATTACTGTCTCGATCGGATAGCTAATACGCTGCTCGGTCTCCAATGGAGAATAGCCTGGTGCGGCCGTGTTGATCTGCACCTGCACATTAGTGATATCCGGTACCGCATCGATGGGCAGCTTCTGATAGCTGTACACACCATATGCGCCCATCCCGAGCACCGCGAGCAGGACCAGCCATCGATGCTCGATGGCGAAGCGAATAATTCGTTCAAACATGATTGTCGTCTTTCTCGAAAACGCCAGATTTAATGGCCGTGTTCTGCGGTGCCCTTACCCAACTCAGCCTTAATGGCGAAGCTTCCGGTAGCGGCATATTCGACACCTGCGTCCAGACCGGACTTGATCTCCACGAACTTCCCATTGGAGCGGCCGAGCGTGACCTCCTGCGCTGCGAATCCACCTGGCATGCGCACGAACACGACGCTCTTTTCATCGACGGTCTGGATTGCATCAGCAGCCACGGCCACCGGCACTTGGCCTTCGTCCGAAACGACTTCAACGTTCACGAACAGACCTGGACGCCAGCTGTCATCTTTGTTGGGCAGAACGACATGAGCTTTCGCGGTTCGGCTTTGCTCACCGATCAGGGATCCAACGTAAGAGATCTTCCCGCTGGCGCTCGAGTCAAAGGCGGTGGCGCGTACAACGACCTTTTCGCCTACACGCACGATCTGCATGTCCTTGGGCGTAACGATGATCTCTGCCCACACGCTGGAGAGGTCAGAAATCAAGAACGCATTTGCGTCTTCTCGTACCGCTTCACCAAGACCCAGGTGCTTTTCGACCACCGTGCCATCGAAGGGCGCACGAATTTCGTAGCGATTCAAACCACCCGAAGAAGGCGAAGCTCCGATAGCACGAAGTTTTTGCTGCGCGTTGCGCACTGCGACTTCTGCTTCGTGCAGCGTTGTCTGTGCTTGCAGATAGTCTTGTTCAGCAGAGATCTTCTGCTCCCACAGGCCCTTTTCTCGCTGATAAGCGGTCTTTGCCAGGGCGAGGCGCTGCTCAGCGTTCAACAACTCCGAGCGCTGTTCCGAAATAGCGCTACTGATGACTACAGCCAGTACCTGCCCCTTTTTCACCTTCTGGCCGAGGTTCGCAGAAACGGATTCCACGATACCGGCGACTTGGGGGACGACGTGGGCGGTGCGATCTTCGTTGAATCGGATTTCACCCGGCAGCTGCAAACTGCTGTTCATCTTCATCGCGCCGGCCGTCTTTACCTGAATGCCAGCCGATGCCATCTGCTCCTTGTTCAACTCGATCTTCCCCTCCTCTTTGGAAAGGGTGAACTGGTGCGAGCCAGCGGGGGTCGATGCGTCGAACTTGATGTCAAACAGATGCGGCTCTTCGACCGGCGTAGTCGCCTTCAGAGAGTCCTTCTCTACCTGGAACTCCAACTTCTCAGCCGTCTTTCCTGGTCGGGTCAGCGTTGCCGCCAACTTCACGACAGTAGGGGAAAGTGGTGTATCAGATTGATAGGGATAGACCACCAGGGCGCCATCGCTCTCAGACAGCAATACTTCGAAGGATGAAGCGCCTACCTTAAAGAGCGAGCCTCCATGCGGCCCCTTGCTGGGTGCGGCGCTGTGGTGCTCGCCATCACCATGCTCGGCGGAGTCCTTATGCTCGCTACTTTTGTCTTCGCCGTGGTGCTCATTGTCCTTATGGCCACCTTCTTCTTGGTGCGCAGACGATTTTTCTCCGCCCCCGCCCGAGCTGCCCCCCTTCATCAGGGTTACGCCGGACAACAGTGCGGCGATGGCGATGATCGCCGCGATGGCGAGCTTTTGCTTCTTGGTCATGTTTAATCTCACTCAGCTGAAGGTGTCTCAGTGCCGGCCAGACGATCCAGGTCGGCGGCTGCTTGGAATGCCGTGGAAAGCGCTTTCCAGTACTGCGCTTTGGCTTGGAAGAAGGTGCGTTGCGCGTCAAGCACGTCCAGGTATCCGAACTTTCCCAGTTCGAAACCTGTTCGTGCTGCCTGATAGGCGCTTTGTGCTCCGGGAACAATTTCACCGCGCAGTGCGGCTGCCTCTTCCCTGGCATTGCGCAGGCGCTCGAAGCTCTGTGCGGCCTCGCTCTGCATCTGCACTTCAACGATGGACAATTCGTCGCGTGCCTTATCAACACGCTTCAGGGCTTCGAGTTCGTTACCCTTGTTGCTGTCAAAGACGGGAATGGGCATAGAGATACCGACCACCCACATATTTCTAGCGGCCGACTCATCACGCTTGTTGCCGAAGGTGAGATTCACATCGGGGATACGCTTGCTACTCTCGATCTTGGCAAGCGCACGGCGACGTTCAACTTCAAGCTGCGCAAGCTTGACCGCGGGACCGATGGCAACCTTTTCGGTCAGTTGGGCGATTGCCGGCAGTTCCGGCAGCGTCTCGACCCCACCGTCCGTGAGTTGGAATTCATTGCCCACAGATCCCCAGAACATCGCCAGTTTTTTCTGAGCCAGAATCAACTCGCTGTCAGCTTGATTGAGCTCGAGCTGCGCGCTGGCTTCGGCCACCTTGGCCTTGGTTTGCTCGACAGGAGAGATCTTCCCGGCCGTCACCCGACGTCCGGCCATATCTGCTGCGGTCTTCGCCAGACCCAGCAACTCCTTCGCCAGACGCTGGCGCTCCGTGGCCACCATCACGTCGTAGTAAGCGGCAACGACGCCTGCGCGAATCTCGGTGCGTTTGGCCGAGTATCCGAGCAAGGCCATGTCGCGCGCGCGTTGGGCCGCTTCGATACGGGCACTGCGCTTACCACCCAATTCGATTGGCTGGTTGATCAGATAGGTCGTGGTCCTGGTGGACTTACGTGTGTCCTCCAGCAGAGCCGAGAACTCAGGGTTCGGCCGCGCGCCGGCCTGAATGATGGTCGCCTCGACGGCCTCGATTTCTTTGCGCGCCGCGGCCAGACCCTTGTTCTGATCGAACGCCAAGTTAATAGCTGCTGGGAGCGACAACAACCGCGGCTCTTTCACCAGGGATGAAGCCGTATAGGATTGAATTTGTTCTGTGTTTCCAGGCGCCGTTGATTGCGCGTGGCTAGTGCTGGCTGCAAGAAGCGCCAGCGCCAGCAAAAAGCTGTGCCGATACATCGAATTCTCCAGTGTTAAGAAGGGGAATTCGGCGAGTGCAGTTGTGTGTGGATTGTCCTCGCCGAGTTAAGCGGCGAGCTGCCAATTGGGCTTATCGGGCCCGTCGGCGATATGGGAGGTGGGATGCGGAGAGTAGCCTAAATGCGATTTTTGTTCGACCGCCGGCGGAACAATCACGCTCGAGCTGTAGACCTGCACCGATTTCATGCACGAAAAGTGGCACAGAGAGCAGCCGACGTCGTTGTCGCCCGCCTTAGTTTTTTCAGTACCAGCATGCTTATCGGCTTTCACCGAAGGATGCTCATGATGGCCGACATGGGTGGGCACACGATCATTTTCCCCTTGGCAATACGATGCCATTGCTGCCCAAGTGAGCTGCATCGGCAACAACAAAGCAAGCAAGATAATGAATGAGCGCATGGTCTGAAGGATTATAGCTACCGACCGTCCCGATCGGCAGCTATGAGGTTAATGTGCAACATGGCCATTAATCGGCGGCGATTATGCACCGTTGTACAGCGGCAAGTCAAAGGCCTTGCTTTGGGCCGGGCTGCCGGCGACGTTCGGCTTTTCGGCAGCGGCTTGAACCGGCTTACCCAGGCGTGCAGCTTCCAGCTCGGCCACCACATCGGCGCGGGTCTTGGTGCTTTCGAACTTGATCACCGGGTAGTTGTTGCGGGCGCTCAGGTTCGCTTGATCGCGTTCGGCTTCGGTCTTGACGGTCGATTGCGCGAAGGCGGACACCGACAAAACGGTAACCATGGCGCCGAAGAGAATTTGGGTTGCTTTCATGTCATTACTCCTAGAATGGTAGTTCAAAAGATCGCCTGATCCAGGCGGTTTCGACCGCCAACTCCTTGTGTGGCGCATCGTTGGAATGAATTCTACGGAGGAGGTCCGAACAGAAAGATTGCTGAGTTATTACAGATTTGTAATGAATGCAGCGGCAGGCTCGGTCAGAATATCGACGTATTCGAGGAACCAAATCATGCACATCTTGCTGGTAGAAGACGAACCAAAATCTGGGGATTACCTACGCCGTGGCCTTACCGAGTCGGGTTTTGTTGTCGACTGGGTGCAATCAGGAATTGACGGCCTGCATAACGCACAGACGCTGGAATACAAGCTCATTATTCTGGATGTGATGTTGCCAGGCATGAACGGCTGGGACATTTTGCGAGAATTGCGCCGCACCCACGATACGCCGGTGCTCTTTCTCACTGCTCGCGATGAAATCGAGGATCGCGTGAAGGGTTTAGAACTGGGTGCCGACGACTACTTGGTCAAGCCATTTGCGTTCACGGAGCTGCTCGCAAGGGTACGAACGTTGCTACGCCGCGGCCCGAGCCGTGAATCTGACATCATCGAATATGCCGGCGTGCAGCTGGATGTACTTCGGCGCAAAGTTACGCGGGATGGGCAGCGAATCGATTTGACCGCTAAAGAATTTGCCTTACTTCACATGCTGATTCGCCGCCCAGGAGAAGTGCTCTCCCGGCCTCAAATAGCCTCGCAAGTCTGGGACATGAACTTCGACAGCGATACCAACGTCGTCGACGTCGCCGTGCGCCGACTACGCGTGAAACTTGACGACGGCTTCGAGAGCAAACTGCTTCATACCGCCTGGGGCATGGGCTACGTGTTTGAGGCGCGAAATTGAACTCCAGAAACCCAGCTTCGATGACATCACGTCTAGTGGCTCTATTTGCACTAGTGGCGATTATCACATTCGCGGCTGTTGGCACTTATCTTTACCACTCGTTATACGTTCAGCTGGAGCGTCGAGACGATGAAGAGCTTATAGGCAAGAGCCGCTCGATTGATCACTTGGTACAAGAAGCAGGCTCAATCGAAAGCATCAGGGGAAATAAGCATGCCATGTTGGATACCATTAGCGGCCACGACCAGCTCTTGGTACTCATCACAGATTCCTCCGGCGCCACCATCTTAAAGAACTATGTTGGCCGATCTGGAGTGGGGACACCACTCTTCAACAGTCTCAAAACAACTCAAGTCAATGCCCTTCAAAGCATCGACTTAGACGGTGCCAGCGCACGTCTAATCGCCAGTAAGCCCAAGACCAGCGCCGGCGAGGAAACCATAGTGGTGGTGGCGCGCACTGCTTCTGACCGCATGGAACTGCTTTCCGAATATCGTACGGAGGTATGGTACGCAGCGTCGATCGGTACGCTTCTCGCAACGCTCTTGAGCTTCTTCCTTGTTCGCGGCGGACTTCGACCGCTGAGGTTAATGGCCGCACAGACGCATGCGATTTCGGCAAATCGGCTCGACACCAGGCTAGACATCCGCTCGGCCCCCAAGGAACTGCACGACATCGTTGAATCATTCAACGCGATGCTGGACCGCCTACATCGTAGCTTTGAGCAGTTGACGCAGTTCTCAGCAGATCTGGCGCACGATTTACGCACCCCGCTCAACAACCTGATGGTGCAGACGCAAGTCGCTCTGGGTAAGCAACGATCTATTGAAGAGTATCAGGGCCTACTCAGCTCCAACATCGAGGAATATGAGCGCTTGGCGCGGATGATGGAAAGCATGCTGTTCCTGGCGAGGGCAGAAAACGCCCATGTCGCCGTGAAGCCTCAGATGCTCAATGTCGAAGACGAATTGGCCAAGATTGCAGATTACTTCGAAGGTATTGCTGAAGAAGCGAAGGTCCGGATTGTCGTCGGCGGAACAGGAGAGATTTTCGCCGACCCGATGCTTTTGCGCAGGGCAGTTGGCAATCTAATTTCCAATGCAATCCGATACACACCTGAGGAGCGCATTATCCGGGTTGAAGCAACGGACGTAGGTAATGCGACCATCCTGACAGTATCCAATCCTGGAGAGGGAATCCCTCCCGACGTCGTTGGGCGAATCTTCGACCGCTTCTATCGGGCAGATCCGTCGCGCAGCAGTGCGAGCGGATCCAGTGGACTCGGGCTGGCGATCGTACGCTCAATCATGACGTTGCACGGCGGCGAAGCGGCCGTCAAGAGCATCCAAGGTGAGCGGACAATCTTCAGCCTTACATTCTTCAAAGAAGCCAAGATCATGCGCCCCAAAGGCGTCTGACCACTACCATCGGCGAGGCAATGGGCGCTCGTCACCTCCCATCATTCTAGAGAGTAATTTAAGTTGAAACGACTTGGATATCGGCTGCTCCTGGGCATTGGCGGGCTTGCTGCCTTTTGGATGCTAGGCATGATCAGTGCCAACGAATTCGCCAAAAGCACGGTCTTGATGTCCACCAGCCTGCCCGGAATTGCCGGTATATTTATCGCAGTCCCCTATTTCCGTTGGCGCCCGCGGTGGCTGACTGTTGTTAGTCTAGGAATCATTTCTCTATTCTTCTTCGACGCCGCCTTGAAGGGATTCTTGCGCGACTACTTCGGCCTTCGGCCGAATCCGATTCTCGTTTTGCACGCAATTTTCAACACTAATCCCGACGAGACCAACGAGTTCCTCCTGCACAACTGGCGGAAGCTGGCGGAGGCGGGAGGAATCTTTTTGTTCGTCGGCGCTTGGATCTTCTGGTTCGAGAAATGCTTATCCTTCAGGGAAGCACGCTTGCCGTTGAACACGCTGCGCAGGTCCGGCTTCATCAGCATAGGGCTTCTGCTAACAGCATTCCTGGCATTGCATTTCAATCCCACGATGGCGAAAGAAAATCCTGCTTTGTTCTGGCCAATTCGATACATGGACTATCGTAGCCAGCTAAAGCAGGCACAAGACATGCAGCAAATCGTTGCCCGCAATATGGCACGACGATCCGAGTGGAAGGTACAGTACACCGGCCCAGCCAACAACACGGTTGTTTGGTTAATCGGGGAAAGCACGAATCGCAGCAATATGTCGCTATATGGCTATGGTCGTAGAACCACCCCTATGCTGGACGCAATGCGAAACCAGCTGATCGTCTTCAAAGATGTGATCTCATCCGAACCGGCTACCATGTCGTCGCTGATGAAGATGTTCACGCCTGCCGATCTTGTTTCCCCTGACGCGTGGAATAGCAAGCCTGATGTTTTAATGTTAGCTGAGGAGGCTGGTTACAAGACATTCTGGATTTCCAATCAGGTCCCGAATGACGGCTGGCTCGGTCTTGTCTCAGAGCGTGCAGATGAGAAGCTATTCATCAACAAGGGCGCCGGTCGCGGAGAGAACAATTTCGACGGAAACCTATTGCCTGGACTTGAAGCCGCATTAGCCAATCCGGCCTCCAAGAAGCTCATTGTCGTGCATCTGCTTGGCGCCCACCCCACCTACGACATGCGTTATCCATCGTCATACGCCAAGTTCAACGACGTCGATGATGCTATCGCAGAACAGCTTTCAGCTGCAGGACGCTCAATTTGGATCCGACAGTTGCGCAACGAATATGACAACGCGATTGCCTACAACGACTTCGTCGTGGCAAGCATGATCAAGAGCACCATGGCATCTGCCCCCGGGGCGGCAAGCCTGCTCTTTAGTGCCGACCACGGCCAGGAAGTAGGTCACACGAGAGATCATGCAGGTCAATCGGTCGCTGATCCTTCCGGTTATGAAATCCCCATGCTTCTCTGGACCAGGTCATTCTCAGGAAAGAGCGCCGTCGACAAAGCAATTCTAGAAAATCGCCCCTATCAAACGGACCATCTTGAACACACCATCATGGGATTACTCAAGGTCGAATCTCGTTACTACTCGTCGTCTCGGGACATCATGAGTGACGCTTTTGTCAGCGAAGACTTCTCCAACGGACTACGCAGAATAAACGGACGTCCGTATTTGCCGCGGACAGTGACGTTCAACCAGCCACTGGCGAAGGCCGGCTCCTAGAGCTGCGAGACGCGTAGCGGACAGAGAACAGCCAGATGGAAAGCATCGCGTCAGTGCCTTCAACCAAACTCGAGATCAAATCTGACAGAAAATTAATAAATGATCTTGGAATCATTCATTTCTGCATTTCTCCAACCTTCTTTATGGTCGATACCGGGGGAGAATCAACATGGAGAAGTCTCGAATTGCCGAGCATTTTCACGCGAGTGCTCAACTCAAGATCGATGCAGTCCAGTCTCTTGAAGAGCCCATTCTCGATGCCATTAAAGCAATATCAGCTACGCTGGCCCGGGGTTCGAAAATTCTTTCCTGTGGCAACGGAGGCTCGGCCGCCGACAGTCAGCATTTTGCGGCAGAGCTGGTAGGTCGCTTCGAGCGCGAACGCAAACCTCTTCCTGCCATCTCGCTCACCACTGATACCTCAATCCTGACCGCAATCTGCAACGACTATGGGAATCAGGAAATATTCTCCAAGCAGGTTCAGGCTTTAGGTCGCAGCGGAGACCTCTTGTTGGTCTTTTCTAAGTCCGGAAACTCCGAAAACATCCTCGCAGCTGTGCAGGAGGCCCATCAACAGGGGATGCAAGTTGTTGTGCTCACTGGCAGAGGCGGTGGTCAGCTAGGCAGATTACTCACACCGCTGGACATCCATATCTGCGTTCCACATGAACGCACAGCGCATATTCAGGAGGTGCATCTCACAGCCCTGCATTGCCTATGCGATGGCATAGATAACTTGCTGTTCGGATCTGCTCCGGGTCACGACCACGGAGGTTAAAAGATTACAAACTTGTAATAGCTACGCAATCTTTTTCTCGATATTGCCTCGGTAAGATCTATTTCAATACCCCACCGCCACGGGTAATCCACTTGCGACTGAAACAGAAAAATGACTTCATCCCATACTGAGGAAGATCGCGAAGATTTTGAAGGAGACGGAGATCTTTCCGATCTTCTCAACGAATTGCGCGTCCTGTTACCCGCTGCCCAGTTACTGACCGCGTTCCTCATTACGCTGCCATTTAACAGCGGATTCTCACAGATCGTTGAATCAGAAAAGTGGATATTCCTGGCCACATTCTGCTGCTCACTAACTAGCCTAGTTCTGTTTGCCGCCCCGGCAGTGCAGCATCGGATATTACGTCCTCTCCGGGATCGTTCACGCTTCAAGACGCTAGCTTCACGCCAGATGTTATGCGGCGCGGTATCACTCTCGTTTGCGCTCGTCTTAGCGAGCAACCTGGTCGTCTCGCAAGTCTTCGGCCATCTTCGTGGCGTCTGGTTCGCTATGGGGACCGGAGTGTTGATCTTCTCGCTTTGGTGGCTGCTGCCACTCAGATTTCTCCGCGACCTTTCAGGCACTCGCCCGTTAGTCATACGTAATGGGTCTGATATCTAGAAGGCGGGATTTTTCAATGACGTCATGTAAGCCGTTCATTTGGCGTCTTCATTTTATAACGGAGTACACGTGAGTTTTCTTCGCAAAATAATCGGACGCCACCATGGCGAAAAGCGCCGGCATGGCGATACCGGCCACCACGGCAACAACAATCAATATGGCAGTAGCGAACACGGCGGTCACAGCAGGTATAGCCCGCCCCCCACTGGACGCGGACGGAGTGCCACTCCGATCGGCACTAGCTGCCCGCGGTGCTTCACCGTCAGCAGTCCTGGCGCCAGGTTTTGCCACGAGTGTGGCAGCGGCCTAACAGCCATCGCTTGTACTCAGTGTGGTAGCGGAATGCCGTCTGGCACCAAGTTTTGCGGCCAATGCGGAACGTCTTCCACGTAACTGTAGCGCGGAAAGCTCCTCCCTTTTAACGGCTTAGGCCACGAATCACCGCCAAGAGTAATCATGACAACAAAACTACGCCTCGATATTCCCGTTTTGCTCCCAGATGTTGAAGATGCAAATGACGTCTGTGTTCGACGCCTCATCGACGAAATCGGAACACAGGCCGGCGTAGTTAATGTCCATGTCCGTCCGCCTCGTGGCGCCGGAGTGTCACAGCTGTGCGTCCACTATGACACCGCGCAGTTACCCTTTGGTCGTATTCGAGAAATCGTGACCGCTGCAGGCGCAAAGGTTTCTGAGCGCTATGCACACATAGTCTGGAAGGTCAGCGGAATCAACCATCAACGGCGGGCCCGAACTGTTGCAGACCATTTGCAAAAGCTACCTGGCGTGTTAGCCGCAGACGTCGCCACCACGAGCAGCTTGCATGTTGATTTTGATCGTCAACAGTGCGATATACCGAAACTCACGGCTGCATTGAAGAGCCTGGGTGTGAAGATTCTTGATCAAACTGTTGCGGCCGAAAATTCTCCTCCTGCAGAGGAACAAGAAGATACACACGATCATCAGCACTCCCATACGGATGGCGACGCCCATAAGCACTCGCATGCCCATGGCTCGAGTCACGCCGAACATGGTGGAAAGGATACTGAGCACTCTCATGAACATGGCGGCATGCTTGGCGCCAATACAGAGCTGATCTTTTCTCTCTTATGTGGCGCACTCCTGGGCATCGGCTGGGTCATTGAAAGATTCGTTGCTGGCATGCCAGCCTGGCTTCCCATGGCGTGCTTCATTTCGGCATATTTCTTCGGTGGCTTCTACACTGTCCGGGAAGCCGTCGACAATATTCGGCTCAAGCGTTTCGAAATCGATACGCTGATGCTGGTCGCCGCGGCCGGCGCCGCAGCGTTGGGATCGTGGGCAGAGGGCGCGCTTCTGCTGTTCCTGTTCAGCCTGGGGCATGCACTAGAACACTACGCCATGG
This sequence comes from Herbaspirillum huttiense, assembly GCF_047300815.1. Classification (GTDB taxonomy): domain Bacteria; phylum Pseudomonadota; class Gammaproteobacteria; order Burkholderiales; family Burkholderiaceae_D; genus Herbaspirillum; species Herbaspirillum huttiense_A. The sequence goes on from NZ_CP178609.1 coordinate 294,369, forward strand.
GCAGGGCAAAGCGCGCGATCGAAGCCCTGGCCAAGTTGGCCCCCGAAGTAGCCTCCGTACGTAGAGACGGGCAGATTACGGAAATCCGGGTCGAGGAGCTGCGAGTCGGCGACGTTGTGTTGGTGCGCCCGAACGAACGCCTGCCAGCAGACGGATTTATCGTTGTTGGCAACTCTGCGATTAACCAAGCCCCAGTTACCGGGGAGAGCATCCCCGTCGATAAGCGCCCAGTCGAAGACGTCGACTGGGCCCGCGCCCGACCAGATGGAGTGCCGAGCGACTCCAAGGCGTTCGCAGGCACAATCAACGGCGCCGGCGCCATTGAGATCGAGGTAACACGTCGCTCCAGTGAATCTGCGTTGGCCAGAGTGGTCAAGATGGTGAGTGAGGCAGAAACACGGAAGTCGGCTACGCAACGCTTCACCGACAAGTTCGAGCGTGTCTTTGTCCCGGCCGTTCTTGCCCTGGCATTCCTTCTGCTGTTCGCATGGGTCGTCGTCGACGAGCCCTTCCGGGATAGTTTCTATCGCGCGATGGCGGTTCTGGTCGCAGCAAGCCCGTGCGCGCTCGCCATCGCCACGCCTAGCGCCGTGTTGTCAGGCATTGCTCGTGCTGCACGCAGTGGCGTTCTCATCAAAGGCGGCGCACCACTCGAAGAACTTGGTTCTCTTAGTGCCATCGCATTTGATAAGACGGGTACTCTGACCGAAGGACGGCCTCGCATCACCGATGTCATCCCGGCCGAAGGGATTGCAGTCGAAGAACTCCTCAATGTTGCGCTGGCAGTCGAATCGCAGAGCGACCACCCTCTGGCAACGGCGATCACACGAGACGCGAAGAAACACTTGGGCTCCTCTCAGAACCCACCAAGCGCGCTGGATATCAAAAGCCTGACTGGCCGCGGCGTTACCGCAACCATCGCTGGCGAAACTGCTTGGATTGGCAAGTTGGAGATGTTCGGCAGCGACGACGTCCCCGCCTTAGATGGAGCAACCATATCCGCTGTTGAGAAACTGCGTGAAAGCGGCAGGACCACGATGGTAGTACGGCATGGTCAGCGCGATCTGGGGACAATCGGACTGATGGATACGCCACGGGCCGATGCCAAGGGAGCACTACAGGAGCTGCGTGATATCGGGATCACCCGAATGATCATGATCTCCGGTGATCATCAGAAGGTCGCCGATGCAGTGGCCGGCGAAGTCGGCCTGGACGAGGCCTGGGGCAATCTGATGCCTGAGGATAAAGTTGAAGCCATTCGCAAACTTCGCCAAACAACAAAGGTTGCAATGGTTGGAGATGGAGTCAATGATGCTCCCGCGATGGCCAATTCCACGGTGGGCATTGCCATGGGCGCTGCGGGCTCGGACGTCGCCCTCGAGACTGCCGACGTGGCTTTGATGGCAGATGATCTGAAGAATCTTCCTTTCGCGGTCGACTTGAGTCGGCATACTCGAAGTGTCATCCGGCAAAACGTCTTCATCAGCTTGGGCGTCGTTGCGTTCCTGGTACCTGCGACCATTTTTGGCTTAAGTATTGGTGTTGCAGTAGCGATGCATGAGGGCTCCACTTTGATCGTCGTCTTTAACGCCCTGCGATTGCTTGCTTACTCCAGGCGTTCTATCAAATAGCCAACTGTGAATGTCAATTGTCGACGGCTCCGCAATTGGTTGCACGGATCGAGTTAGCAAGCACGACATTGCGTCATTAGTCAGCCAGTATCCACGCTGCTACACCGTTCGACTTGCTTCGCTATTGAGCAACCAAGCCAAAAATTCCCTGACATTCCAATTATGATAAAAACCATTGGCAGTGCTCGTCTCTGGCAAATCAAACGCCATTCCGAACGGTCTATTCTCGAAGGTGATGGATATACTTCCGGATGACTGTGCCACTCGCCAAGATAATCGGTTTTCCCGCCGCTCCGGTTCCATTGTTCTGTCGCCGTGCTCTGGTGCGTCTTCGCGACTCTTTCGAAGCTGTAGCGCGATCTGATATCTTCTTCAGATGGTTCAGTCGCATAGGTAATATGCAGATGTTCATCTCGGCGATAACCGATCAGAATTCCACCAGCTTCTGGTTTATCGGCAGAGTCCTGGCGGTATTTTTGGAGCGTGGTAAGCGCGTCTGCATCAACTAAGATGCGGCCGGTCGAAGCACCACCGCGATGCCAAACTAGATCGGATTGCACGCTGGACAACCTTTAATTCTATCGATGTCTTGATTCGCAACCACATAGAGCGATTGCGGTTTGATGGCCTGAGTTCGGAATCGTGGAGTAGGATTACCTTCCAACCATGCACTGACCATCTCTGCAGCTAAAGCGCCCGCGTACATGGAGGCGGAAACAGCATAGGGTGTAAACGCGCGGCACCCGTCTGTACGCCTATCGGGGTCCTTCTTTAGCAACCGGAATCGTTCCCGCCTATGACGCAAGCTATCTGGAACAATTAGGCATCGATAGCAACCGTATTTGGCCCCATCTACCCATAGTCCTTGAACAGCATCACCATTGCCGCGAATCCAAATGTGAAGGCATGGCGGGGCATTTTCTCGGTCTAATCTCATACCATTCAAAAGCTCACTTACGCTTTCCTCACCCGTAGCATCAATGAGTAGATCGCCGGTAAGTAGCTCATCATCTTCAAATGCACTTTTGCTCACTGAAACTATGTTGGCGTAGGAAAATTGGCGCTTTAGATCATCCTTTAAGGCGTCGGCTTTTGCGTTAAAAAGCGACGGATAACCTAGTGTATGTCGCCCAAGATTTTCGGCCCCTAAAATACCCGGGTCGATCAGTTTCAGCTTTCCCTTTTTACCGGTTCCAGCTCCTAGTCGTACAAGTGCGTTAGCCACATGGGAGCCAATCGCTCCACACCCAATCACGGTTACGGCTTTATCTCTGAGATCTGGAAAGCTTAAATTGCGGCTGTGTGTGAAAGAAACACCGACAGGTTCGATTACCATCCTAAACAGCTCTTTGGTACCGCCTCTGTTATGCAGATATTGGCGATATCGCTCCGGCTTTTCTTGATAGCCAAGTCTGACCATGTGATCCAGATAAAAGCCAAAACCTATCCAGCCCACGGGCGATTTAATGCCGAAAGTCACATACTCCTGCTTTTTCAAATACCCCTTATCGAGAAGAGCAGCTTGAAGCTGATCGTAGAGCTTTTTGTCCCAGTTTTTTAGCCAGACGAATACCTCTTTTACAGTACATGGCATTCGATCAGGGACGGAAGGAAAAACGGCAGTTTCAAAGACCCAGCACCTATACGTTGATGACGTCAACGTAGCGCCCATCGCATTCTGCAAGGATGCTGCCTCGGCTGGGTCTGCTGAAATCAAGGCATACTTGCGATCATGTACTTCGATGATATAGAGACTTGCCGTTACGGATTTTTCTCCTAGGTCTCCAACCAGTACATTCCAAGGAAGTTTGTTCTGCCCAAAAGCCCACAGCGCAGGAAACTCTGCCTGAATATCATCGTGACGATAGGCGGGATCCAGTGCAATTTTGTTGAGTACATCTTTGGCCTGGTCAAGGCATTGCAAAAGCGAAATTGCTGGATCGTATCTATCAAGCGTTATCGCGCCGGGCGAAAAATAACATAAACTGCCTGCAGCATTAATGTGCGGCATTAACGACGGCAGAAAAGAAGGTTTATCTAGAACCCGAATGTCGGGATAGCTTAAGAAATTCCAGTCTGTAACGTCTAGGCGTACACGTACGTCCCCCTGAGCACATCGGAGAGCCCCCTCGAACGAACGGGCTCCCCTTTTCTTTTTTGTAGCTAACGGGCTGAATCCGCGCTCAGCCAACGTTCGGAAAACCTGTCCGAGGGAGTTCACTATGCGGCTCAACCTGCTTTCGTTGAGGGAACGACAGGTGGCGCAACTGTTATGGCCGGTGTTCTACGAATCTGGTCCGCGCCATCATCTGAGTCGATTAACAGAGGATTGTCAGGCATGCGAATGCCAAATTCCGTTTGCAGTTTGCTGATGGCGAGATCTTTCTGATGTCCGCCAAGCGCGCCGGCGGCAGCAATTGCCGTGGCTAAGCGCGAGAAAGCCCCCGCGGCTTCGATGCGCCCTTTGTGATCAAGACGATTAAAATCCTCATCTTCGTTATCAATTCCTTTTTCTCGAATTTCACCGAGAAACACGTGACCAAGATGCCTTGCTGTACGCATCACTGCCAAGTCATCGCGCCCCTGAATGTGCTCAAAAGACTGGCCGGCCGCTACCATAATTGATACGGAGGTTGGCCCACCGCTCGTCCATTGAAAGTCGCGCCACGCCTTCAGATATCGACACACTCTACGCAGTTGGTCTGAGTGCTGTTTGATGCGGTCATCAAACCATTTTGCCACGTCCTCAGGATCTGAGGGACGCCACATGCCATCGCGGGTAGCCATCACGATGCAATCCAGTTCCTCCCACTCTTGTGGCTCGGCCGCATCTTCTGCAAAGGAGGCTTCACCTTTGGCACTGTCAAGAGTTCTATGGGCTTCGACGGATATACGATCTTTGATTGTTGGAAATTCGTCTTCTGGCGCAGCGTAAAGAGGAATATCTATGTGCGCCCACGGGGAGACTTGCAGGCGAATGCACGTGGATTTCCCATCATGCATCGTCCATCCTTCCCGCTTGCAGAGATCCTGTAAGAGAGATTCAACAAGTTTGAAATATGCCATCGCCATGGCACTTGGCGGTCCATTTTCTTCCCATACGGTGACTGGCAGGTAAACGCCGTAATCCCAGTCCATTTCTTGAGGTGGCATATGGGCGGGCGTCACACAAGTGTCGTATGACCACGATCCTTGGGTCCGAAAACGCGGTTCAACCATCTTATCCATTCCCAGGATGGTCTTTGTCGCGTTACGGATCGCTGGACGCAGATGATCGCGAATTTTGTTTCGACACCTCGCCAAAAACTGGCGACGCTCGGTCCCTGGAAGAATACGGTTCTCGAAGACGTCGGCGTTGGGAGCGGTTAGATGAAACAGCTTGTTCAACTTCAGCATGATGGTCAGTCCTTTCGAGCGTTAGGGCCGTAGTAGAACTTCGATCCCTCGGGTGAATGCTTCAGAAATCCTTGGTATTCGGATTTACCAAGACAGAACTTTGATCGCTCAGATGCGGCACCTAGCAATACTTCGCGGGCTGGCGCATTTGCCTTGTCTAAAGCGACCGCCCTTACACGCTCGTCGGTCAACACGTCGTCGACGGACACGTACCGATCCTTTAACCGATGCTTAAGCATGAAATCGCTTAACGACTCCAGGACTGAAATTGACAGCCCAAATAAACGCTTCGGCATATTCGCGGGATGAAGACCGCCCCAATCATAGGTACCACCGCTGCGATTCCGGCGAGGATCTGCTGTGAACTTCGCAGACATGGTTCCTACGGAAAATAGATGTATGTCTTCTACAGCCTGTCCCATAAAGGTTTCAGCCTCATGGACGGCTAGCATGCCGGGGGCGTTAGCATATAACCCGCCGTCAACATACTGGTTATTGTTGAAGCAATGACGAGGGAAATATCCTGGCGCCGCGCTAGTCGCCAACGCAATATCGACCAACCTGAACGTGTGATCGCGTTTGAAATCTTTGTGGTGCGCTGTCTTGAAGATCTGAGGGAGGCCGGAAGAATAATTAATCGCAGGGATAATGACGGGATGCTTGCAATCGCCCAAGGTCAATGCCCCAAATAGATCGTCCTGCTCTAGTAACTCCTGCAGATAGCGCGGCGAATATGGTGCCCGTAACATGCCAAGCAAATTAAGACGCCGCTTGAAGATTTTTTCTCCATGCTTCTCGAAGAGACTTACCATTTGCTCAGCAGGGACTTCCATCGCTACTGCTAGCGCAAGGATGCCCCCTATAGAGGTGCCGGCAATTAAATCGAACTTGGCTGCAATAGGGCCGCCAATTTCTTGCTCCAAATCGGCTAATACTTTGGCCGTAAAAAGCCCTCGATAACCTCCTCCGGAGAGAGCCAATATTTGGAATCGTTTCCTACCAGCATCTTCCATCAATTTTCCCCTTATTGTTGGGTCTTCATTGGCGTACTGCTACATGTAAAGAATAGCTGGTGGCTTAATGATGAGCTTTCAAGGGGTGAGAATATTATTTTTATCTCATGAGGAAAGTGTTTTTTGACATTTTTTTATAAGGCAATATTTTGCTTTTTATTTATTCTTCGCCATTAAGCAATCTTGGCCCAAATGCTTCATAGATACAGTTTATGCGATCACAGAGGAGAATGATTACCCTAGGAAAGGCCTGATAGACCAAGAGCTGCCACTCTTCTATGATTTGGTCCTACCACACCAAGAGTTCGAGCACCCTAAGGACACCTATGACGTACGACTTTCTCTTTCACTGGTCGCTACATATCTTTTCCGCAATAGGAATTTTTCTTGTCCCAGTGCTGATCATTATGCTGAGACGTAGGAGAACTGCCCTCGCAAGAATGGCGGAATTGGACGCCGAACGAATCATTTCGGAATTATTTCAAAAGAGGCCGAAATAGGCAGTCGCAATACTTTGTCGCGACATAGAAATTCTGCTCTGCACTGGCTTCTACGCAGCCTTGTGACCTTCTTCTAAAAAAAACGGTGTTGCCCCGTTTAGGCAACACCGTATCAAGTACTGCTCCTCTCAAGACCATCTATACGTCACATTTAGAACTTGTGACGGAGACCCACGCGAATCACGTTTTGCGTCGAATCGTCCATCGGCGCGATGTTGCCGGCGCCATTCAGCACGCCAGGATTGGTCACGTTCGAAGCACGCAGGTTGCTCCACAGTGCATAGACGTCGGTGCGCTTGGACAGGAAATAGTCCACGCCCAGGTTGAACTGGGTGACCTTGCCCGAATTCGACAGGGTGCTGCCGGCTGCACGATTAAAGTCCATGCGGTTGTAAATCACGCTGCCCAGCAGGTGCAGGTTTTGATTCAGAGCATAGTCGACACCGATATCGAAGATGTTAGCCTTACGAGCAGCGCTGACCGAAGGCAGTGCAGCAGCGGTGTTGCCCAGCGCTTGGCGCTTACCTTGCGACCATGCACCGTACAGCTTCGCCGGGCCGAACTGGTAGCTGGTGCCGATGGTGAAGGTCTTCACATCGGAGCTACCAGGCTGGAAGCCGTTCGTAGTGTTGGTCAGCTTCGACTGGAAGTAGCCAGCTCCGATACCGAAGGAACCGTTGCTGTAGTTACCACCAATACCGTAAGCCTGACCTGCCGACATCTGACCGGCTTGCTCGCCGAAAGCGTAGTACAGGCTACCGGTGAAACCACCGAGGTTAGCTGTGTCAAAACGAACCGAGTTGTCATTACGACCGGTGGAGGTACGGTCCAAGTTGTCTGCGTGGGCACCTTTTTGGCCGTTCTGGCCGAAGGATTGAGCAGAGGTGTATTTGGAACCAATATCGTCCAGGTAATCAGCTTGACGGCCGACGGTCACGGTACCAAAGGAACCTTGGAGACCAACGACAGACTTGCGGTCGAACAAACGAGTCGAGTCGCCCATACCGCCGGTGTCAGCATTGAAGCCGTTTTCCAAGACGAAGAGAGCCTTGAGACCACCGCCCAGATCCTCGACACCCTTAAAGCCGATGCGCGAGCTCGACAGGCTGCCAGATTCGACGCCAAAGCGCGAACCGTTGCTAGTGCCGGCAGCATTCTTAACGTTCGAGCTGTACGACAGGCTGGTATCTACAATACCGTAGATGGTGACGCTGCTTTGAGCATGTGCGACCGATGCACCCAGTCCGAGGAGGGCCAGTGCGATAACTTTCTTATTCATATAACTCCCAATAGTTAGAAATCGTGACCGCGTGCAATCAAAGACCGCCCGCAGATCACCACAATCAAGCAACAGAGCTTTTCCGCCCACGCAGAGAGCTCTCATGCTGGATATTTCTGGCGTAGCGTTACGTGTGTCGTAACGTCGTCCATTCAGGAGTTAATTCTTGAGATCTACGCTATTTCGACTTGCCATAAACACAATTTTCATTCATCGAATTCCAGCTAGCATCGTTTTACTATCTTTAATTAAAAACCGCTTGCACTAGGGATTCTGAAGTTTTGGCTTATATCGAAAAAAACATAATCCGATGAATACCCCTGAAAGTTTGAAAATTTAAGGTCGAGTTGACCCCGGACCCATTCTTTGGGCCCTATCGCATCCGGTCGTGACGAAAGGCAAAAGCATCCCCTGCGAGCGATCTCGCATTCATCACGGCCAAACATGAGTGGCGAATTTTGTGCGGCAGTGCAATCGTCTCGGCGCCGCTTGTGTCACAGGACTCTTTGGTCCGTTGGAATGGCTGCGCATGCTGTTACGCGCAAGCCAGGGAAGAGTCTTGGCTCTTCGTTATGCAGCGGACTATACGTCCCAATTTTTACGAATCTGTTACACGGCAGGAAATACTTGTCAGTAGATTGTCAGGAAATGCGAATGCATTTCAGCAACAATTCCGCCAAGAACCGCGCCAGTCAATGCAATCAAGATGCACCAAAAAAGCGATGAGCAGATTTACAACACTGTCCGTTGTGGTGCATGTGTCCCCTCCTGAGCAGGCAAGCTGACACACCTGGCATGCGCTGCTCGGGTAAAATGCCGTGCGCCGTCAGCCCCGCATTGCCGTTTTGCCGCCTTCCTGTGGTAACGGAGATGTCCGCCAGCCTTTGCTTATTCCCTGCCTGCCATTTATCTCTCGCGCCTGCACGTCTTGCCGATCAGGCTTATGCTGCATCGTGCACCGATGAAACACCGCAGGTCGATACGACGCCGAAACGCACGCCGTGCCTCCCGGTCTTTATGTACTTCCGCACCACTTACTGACGCCGCCAACGAAGTCACACCATGCATACTGTCTTTGCTCCTCCGCCCTTGCTATCCGCGCGCCTGAAAAGCGAGACCGCAGAACAGCACGAACTGATGCACGCCCTCATGGGGCGCGGCCAGCCGTTTGCCAACCGCACCAATTACGCGCGCTTCGTCGCGGCCCAATACCATTTCCAACGCGACGTCGAACACTTGTTCGCTGATGCCGCCATCCAGGATGCCGTTCCCGACCTCCACGTGCGCGGCCGAGAAGCTGCTGCACTGGCTGACCTGGCCGACCTGCAGTCCGCCCCTGGCGAAGAAGCCATCGCCACCACCGGCGTAACCATGCCGGCGGCATTGGGCTGGCTGTACGTGTCGGAAGGCTCGACGCTGGGCGCGGCCTTCCTGCTCAAGGAGGTCAAGGAAAAGCTGGGCCTGTCGGAAACCTTCGGCGCGCGCAATCTGGCGGCGTATCCCGAGGGACGCGCCACGGTATGGAAGCGCTTTGTCAGTTTCCTCGACCGGCCGTCGCTGCCGCAGAGCGAGCATGACGCAGTGCTGGCCGGGGCCGAGGCAGCCTATTCCCGCTTCGGCGAGCTGCTCAGGCGTTACTTCGCACTGGCATGACCACCCCTGACCTGTCGAAACTGGCTCCACGCCGCACGCGCTGGCTGTGGCTGGCGCTGGCTTATGCCAGCCTGGGCATCGGCATCGTAGCGATCTTCATCCCTGGTATTCCCACGACGGAGTTCATCCTGCTGTCTGCCTGGGCCGCAAGTCGCGGTTCGCCCCGCCTGCAGCACTGGCTGGAAAACCATCCGGTGTTCGGCAAGATGATCTACAACTGGCGCAACGGTCGCGTAGTGGCGCGTCGCGCGAAGATCAGCGCCTCGCTGATGATGAGTGTGTGCCTGGTGATCATGCTGCTGACCGTCAAACACCGCTGGATCATCGTGATCGCCGGCCTGGGCATGGCGGCGGGCGCATTGTGGATGTGGTCACGACCGGAACGCGTGGAGAACGCAACCCTGACCTCACCTTCCGCTGACGACCACACAAGCTGACGCGCCTGTCTCACCCGCCAACAAAAAAATGGCTTGCACCGTAGCAGTGGTGCAAGCCATTTTAATTTTGCTGTGGATAACTTAAGTCGCTGCCGAGGGGGCGTTCCTCATCCTCACCGCGCCGGCAGAATAATCGTTGCAATCAATCCGCCTTCCGGATGATTGCGCAGCAACAGTTCGCCGCCATGCGCTTGCACGATGTTGCGCGAAATCCCCAGGCCCAGTCCCATGCCGCCGCTATTCTGCGTGCGCCCGTGCTCAAGTCGCACGTAAGGCTGGAACAGGGCACCCAGCGTATCCTCCGGCACACCGGGACCGTGATCGCGAATCTCGATCTCGACGAGGTCCCCGCCCGCGCCATGCGAGGGACGAATAGCGATCTCGACCGTCTGGCCGTAGTACAAGGCGTTGTCGAACAGATTGCCGATAGCACGCTTGAGCGCCAGCGGTTTGGCCATCACATTGATCCCGCTCGGTGCGAACGCGATCTCGTGTCCGGCCATCTTGGCGTCGCGAATCATGCGCAGCACCAGCGCATCGAGTCGTACTTCGGTGCGGTTCTCATGGATGTCGCTGTCCTTCACCGATTGCAGCGCGCCCTTGACCATCATGTCGAGCTCATCGAGATCGTCATGGAATTCGGTGCGCATGGCATCGTCGTCCATCAGTTCGGTGCGCAACTTCAGGCGCGTGATCGGCGTGCGCAAGTCGTGCGAGATCGAAACGAACAGACGCTCGCGATCATCCAGATAACGCTGGATCCGCGCGCGCATGCCGGAGAAAGCGCGTGCCGTCATCACGTATTCGCGGCTGCCGGTGCCGGGCAACTCAGGCACCGTCTCGCCCTTGCCGAACGCCTCCGCCGCGTCGGCCAACGCTGCCAGCGGACGCGTCGTCCAGCGCACTACCAGAATACTCAGCAGCAGAATCGCGGCCAGCGACAAACCCTGCAATACCAGCCGGTCGAGCCACAACGGATTGCCGCTGTCGAGGAAATAAGGATTGGGCATCAGCGCCGCCAGATACAGCCAGCGACCGCTCTCGACCTGCATCTGGATCACCATCACCGGTGCCGGATTAGGGGTTCCTTTGATTCCCCTGCACTCTACGACGGTAGCCACTCCTAGCATTCATGCGGGTTCCAGCGGTACTCATCGCAATATTTCCTTTTAAATCAGCCACTTGCTGTTTGCCATTTTCGCCGAGTATGATGGAAGTCATTTTTCTTTCCCCGAAGAATCAAAATGGACCACTGGCATGCTCCCTACCTCGGCTTGCGCCACATCCCGGCTGAACTCAACGAGTTTGAACTCAACACGTTCTTCACATTTTCCGTCAAAGAGCGCGGGCTGATCAACCAACGGCGCCGTGATCTATACCGACTGGCGCTGGCCCTACACCTCGGCTTCGTTCGTATGACTGGCCGCACGCTCGATGCCTATAAGCAGATCCCGAAGGCCCTTTGGACGCATCTTGGTGACCAACTAGGGATCGCGCCTCCGGAAATTGGCACCCTTCGCTCTCTGTACGACACCCGCCCGCGCACATTGATCGACCACCAACAGCTCGCTTATCAGACTCTCGGCTTTGGGGTCATGACCGAGCACCAGCGCCGCTATTTGGTGCGCTGGCTCAAGGAAACGTTAGTCGGACGGCCGGACACTTCAACGTTGCTGATGCAGGTCAAATGCTGGCTGTACGAGCATCGCATCCTGATTGCGCACGACCGTTTGCTTAAACGTGTGATCGCCGATGCGATTCGCAGCCATGAGGAGTTCCTGGAGACGACATTGCTGCAGTCGGTAGGTAACGCCACTATAAATGAATGGAGCCGGCATCTCCCCGCGCCAGAGGGCGAATACGGGAGTCTGCAACAATGGCTCTGGGCAGTGCCGCTGAAGCACTCGACAGTCCAGATGGCTGAATTGTTCGACAAGATCGACCGGCTCTATGTGCTGAAGGTAACCACAACTTGGCCTGCGGACGTGAACGAGACTCTGGTGCGGCATTACGCGCGCCGCTGCGCGAACCGCCCACCGTCGGTCAGCAAGCGCGTCCAGTCCCAGTCGCGTCGGCTGGAAGCCGCTTGTTTCATGCGCTATGCATTGTGCGCTGCCACAGACCAGTTGTTGGCTATGTTCCGGCGCTGGGCGATCGATGTGACCAGCGAGGCTGGCCGGCAGGTCGACAGCGGCCGCCCCGACCTCAAAAAGCAACTCTGCAGCTTTGCTGAAGCGATCAAGGCGCTGGCACAGGACAAGACTCTGCCGGCGGACGAGGCACTCACTCAGATTGCCGATCTGGCCGACCAGATGCTCACCCAGCATGCGCCGAGCCGGCGCAGCTTGATTCGCCTGCAGTTGATGACCAAGAGCGCCCAAGCACGCGCCATGCTGCACAAACTCGTCAAGCTGCCGTTCGAATCGGAAACGCAGCATCCCGTCATTGACGCGATTAACGTGCTACGCGATCTGTATGGTCTGAATGGCGGCAACGAACTGCCGCCGAGCATCAACCTCAAGCTCGGCCGCGTGTGGCAAGATATCATCTATGGGCAAGACCGTATTGAGGCGTTACGCGCATTCGAGTGGGCCACGATCTCCGCGCTACGTATGGCATTACGCAACGGTTCTGTGTATGTCGACCATAGCTTTTCCTTCCGCAGTAGGGCGACGCTACTCATTTCCGAGGCCGAATGGAAAGCCAAACGCCATCATTATTATGGCCATCTGGAACTGTCGCAGGACCCGAAGGTGTTTCTGGCCAAGGTCGTTGATCACCTCGACCAGGGGCTCGAACGTCTACGCGATGCCTACCTGCGCGGGGAGGTCCGGATCGAAGACGGCAGTATCCGTAACGAGGTGCTCAAGGCCGAGGACAAGGCGCCTCATCTGGACGCCTTGCGCCGGGCGATTTTCGAAGAGCGGCCCGTAGGGCAGCTGCCGAAAATTATCCTCGACATCGACAGCGAGGTGCGGTTTTCCTGGCTGTTACTCGGTCGTGAACCACGCTCGCGCAGCGAACTGCTGCTGGTCTACGCTGCCGTTCTGGCGCACGGCACGTCGCTATCGGCCGCTGACATTTCCCGCATGATCCCAGAACTGAAGGGATCGGCGATCCGTCAGATGATGAAGCTGGTCGCCGACGAGCGCAAGTTACGCGAAGCGGCGGATGCCATACTGGTCTACATGCACCGCCATCCGATTGCTGCACACTGGGGACGCGGAGATTTGGCATCGAGCGACATGATGAGCCTGGAGACGACGCGCACCGTCTGGCAGGCGCGCGCCGATCCGCGCCGCCGCACCGCCTCAATCGGTATTTACACCCATGTGCGGGACCACTGGGGCATCTTTTACGACATGCCGATTCTGCTCAAAGAGCGCCAGGTCGGCGCCGCCATCGAAGGCGTGGTACGGCAGGCAGGAACCGACGACGTCGCTCAGCTCGCTGTCGACACCCACGGCTATACCGATTTCGGCATTGCCGTGGCCAAGGGCTTGAAGTTTGACTTGTGTCCGGTCCTGCAACATATGCGTGACCGCTATCTGCATGTGCCGGTCGGCCACGAGGTACCGGGCGAAGTCCTCCCCGTGGTCGCCGGCGATGTGGACCTCGACGCGATTGAGGCGATTTACGACGAATTCGTGCGCGTGGTTGCGTCCATCCAAAGCGGTCGTTGCACGGCTGTGCAGGCCTTACAACGCTTCGGTTCCGCCGCTCGCGGCCAGGATGTCTACGATGGTGGCGTGCAGCTGGGGCGACTGCTGCGGTCAATTTTCCTGATCGACTATTTCACCAACCCTGTGTTCCGACGCGAACTACGGCACGCCTTGAACCGTGGTGAGGCTGTCCATGCTGTGCAGCGCGCCGTCCATACTGGCAAGATACCGACCGAACTGGCCAAGCGGCCGGAATCGCTGGCCGCCGTGTCATCGAGCCTGTCGCTCTTAACGAACGCCCTGATGGCGTGGAATACCCAGCACATGCAACACGCGGTCGAGCGAATAGAGGCCGTCGGTGGGGAAAGCCTGCCCCCGGAAGACCTGCGTCGCATTGCGCCTACCAATCTGGAAGGCATCAACCTGCGAGGCACGTTCGAATTCCCGCTGGCGGATTATGCGCAACGCATTCTGCCTAATAGCACAGCAGCTACTGTGGATGCTATCCGGAAACGGTCATAATAATGCTGTTTTCTACCGCAAAGGAACATGCGACGGACATGTCTCATTGGTTAGGGCAGCGCCGGCCTCGATGTGCAAGAACTCCCAGATAACGACATCGGCCCTGGGAAGTCGTTTAGAAACGAGTGTATGGATATGAAAATAAAACAGTTTTCGGTAGCATCTTGTTTTTCCACCTTTGTACTTCCTCATCTCCTTTTTATTAATGATTTGGAAACGAGAAACAAAACGGCGATGGTGTGCTGTCTCGCCTGGAATATCAGCTTGTTCCCCGACCCGGAGGAGCGTGAAAATCACATTAGCCGCGTCTGGGAGATCGGAGATGCCGACACACCAGAACAGGCTTTTCCAGGGCTAGAGCGTGAGTTTAAAGATGAGCTTCGCATGCTCGTGGTACAAAAGAATGATTTATTTCCTTGGACCAAGATCAATATTCCATCGGTACGCCTGGTGGCCTGCGATAAGTACGACATCTTGCAAGTAAAGACCGGAAATAGCGACGAGGAAGAGATCAAGGTCATTACCCATCCGGATCCGTTGGGGCTTCCTTTGATTATCGATCATCTACGGGATGTTCAAGAAAATACAGCCGAACAAATTATATTGTTGCAACGAGCTACGGGCATTTCTACGGCCCTCAGCGATGTTGAGAAGACCCAGTTGGCCACTTCTTATTGCGTGCAGCGAGCCGATATGATTGGATACCGCCGGATACTATCCGTATGGCGGGATGCACAACCTGGACCGAGTGTTAAACGTGTTATTGGCCACTGGCTGGGTGTCTTGGAAGAAATTGATTCGAATGCAAAATCCGTTTTGCATCTGTTGACCAGCATGCATCACTGAGCCATCTACCACTATGAATTCATCTGAAACGACAAGCGCAAATGACAAATCGCGACTGACATCCAATGTGGCACTGGTTACCGGCAAGTTATTCTGTGGGTATCATCAAGGATATGGAGACGCGCAGGTGGGCTCCTACCTGAACCGCAATGGTAGAAAAATGTGGATGTGTGCCGCTTGCATGAAACTGCGTGGCATTACCGCAAGATAAGAAAAAACTAATAATCCTCGCCTATTCGTTGCATTGTGTAGCGATACACGATACAATCCACCTCATGATTAAAAGCTTTCGACACAAAGGGCTGCACCGCTTCTTTGAAACGGGTAGCAAAGCTGGAATCCAGGCCGCACACGCGGCCAAATTGCGGCTTCAACTGGCAGCACTGGATCAAGCTGTACAGCCGGAAGATTTATCAGCCCCATCGTGGGGACTGCATCCTTTGAAAGGTGATCTAAAGGGACATTGGGCAATTACGGTCAATGGAAACTGGCGATTGATTTTCGCTTTTGAGGGTGCGGACGCGATCCTTGTGGATTATCTCGACTATCACTGAATTTTACGGAGGTTTTTATATGACTCGCATGCATAACCCGCCTCACCCCGGAGAGGTGTTGAGAGAATATCTGGGGGATGTCACCGTGACTGAGGCCGCCACTCGTCTTGGCGTTGGCCGGGTCACGCTTCAACGTGTCGTTACGGGCGCGGCCGGTATTTCGCCTGACATGGCGTACCGCCTTGGTTCTGCCTTCGGTACCAGCCCTGAATTGTGGGCAGGAATGCAGCTGCAATTCGACTTATACCAGGCCGGCAAGGTCAAGCGCCCAAAAATTGAACGCATCGCAGCATAGGCAGCTTGTATGCTCGCCGGATGACAGTTGATAAATGCGCGGTATTGGGCAATGTCGCACAATCAAGCCTCGTGAGGGGGAAATTAATGAACTACGACAATCTTCAAGAAGCAGCCAAGCAGTTGGCAGTCCCGTTGGAACGGTGGCTTGAAGCGAGTGGCAACGAGGTTATGCGAGAGGATATTGGAGCATTAAAACTTGCAAATTGGGACGCTAGGTGTAGCGACCTGCATTTGAAACAGGCCCGACCAGCATTCCAGCCGATTCTCGGCCAGGAATAACTGCAGCTGATGCCCCCTTCAAACCAGCATTAGCTGTAAATGAACCTGCATTTATCCGCGCCAACCAGCATTCCATCGCCGCGAACCAGAATTATCTGCAACTGACCAGGATGTTCAACACGGCCTTGGTATCGGCCTCGATTTCAGCCAGCACGCCCAGCCAATGACCTATGACCCGCTTGACGCTCGATGCCGGCTGGGTGTCGCGCCAAACCGTCAGGATGCGCTGGTAGCCGACCAGATCGGCCCGCTGGACGCAATACGCGATCGTCATTTGGGTTGCCTCGATGTCGGTAAATGCTCCGGGGGTACTGCGGGCCTGCTCCTGTAGGCCAACCTGGGCGGCCGTGTCGCTCTGGATGCGCCGCAGATGCTCGATGATGAGCGGCAATCCGGTTGGATTCGGCCAGGCAAGGATTTCGATTTCCTCGGTCGTGCCGGTGCCGGTGGCGATCCTCAATACATCGTGGACGCCCGCTCCGATCAAGTCTGCCGTCGGGATGTTCGTATGCGTCCACGGAAACAGCTCCTGTTTCTGTGCCACCAGCATGCGCAGGTCCTGCTTGAATCCCTGTTCCAATCCCGGAGGTGGTGCGTCCCGATTGTCGGCCTCGACCATTTTCCAAATTCGCTCGATGTGGTCCTCCTGCTCAGCTTCAGGAAACAGACTGATATTCCAGGCAAGACAGCAGCTCATGGCAGCCTTCTTTCGCGCCTCCTGTTCTTCAACGAAGAGGACGTGCGGCAGCATGAAGGACGAAAAGCAGGATGCGACTGTAAATTGTTTGAATTTCATGAGCAGAATTAGATGGGCAGGCCAGCGGCAAGCATCCGGTCGCGCAGCTCCGCTGTGCGCGCCGGTTCCAGTTTGTTGTTGAACAGCGCGCGGATTTCCGCTGGCTTGGCGTCGAACTGTTCGACCATATCCTTCAGTCTGTACCCGTGGCGGGTCAGGGTCGGCTCCAGATCGTCAAGCTGGCGCGACAGCACAGTTTCCACCAGCGCGGCCGTGACAGGCTTCTCGCCGGTCTGGTAGCCCGCTTCCAGCGACAAGGTCAGGTGCAGTTGGACTTGCAGCGGCGTGCGCAGCTTGGTGGACAGGATATCGATTGCCTCGCTGTTCAGGATCGATTCTGGATCAGTGTTCGGAGCCGCGCTGGTGCCAAGCAGCCACAGGATGTACTCGCGCTGGCTGCCGGCGACGCCATCGAGCGTGAAGATATCGGTCCGGTAGCCGATTTCTTCCATGGTCGGGCGGCGCAGGTCGTTGCGCAGCTTCGGATGGCCGGCCAGGATCACCGACAACCGGCCGCCTGCGTCCTCGACCACTTCCATCAGACGTTTGAGGCCGATGAGGGTGTGTCCGTTCAAGTCGTGCGCCTCGTCGACGAACAGTGCCACCGGCCGCTTCCCCTTTTTGACGATTTCCTGCAATTCGCGCTCGCGCTTTTCGCTCTGCTTGGGAATTTGCACCTGTTTGTCCTGCGTAAGGTCGTAGAAGAGCGTGGAGATCAAGGTGGCCAACTTGATGCTGTGCTTTTCCACGGACAGCGACTTAGCGACGGCAACGCGGTTCTCGTCTTTCAAAATCTGCTGAAGGCGGCGCAACGTGACTGTTTTGCCGCTGCCGACAACACCGCACAAGGCGATCAGCCGCCCCTCAAGGGTGGCCCCTTTGATGTCCTTGATCAGCTGCTTGTGGTGGTCAGTTTCGTAGTAGCCGGCCTGGCTCAGTGGTTGCGTCAGCCCGTAGTACTGCATCACTTCAACTCGCATGGTCCTCTCCAGTCTTCTTGTTTCGGAAATAATCTCGTATGCGCGCAAGCACCACGCTGCGCGTCAGCGTCTCGCTCAGTACCTGGTCGATGACGGCGCGATCTGCTGGCGACAGCTTGGCCAGCGGCTTGGCCAGCTCGCCCGCTATCGCCAGCTTGGCGGCGATGACGTTTGCAAAATGGAATTCGTGCGCCTCGGCGTCGAAGGGCTGGATTGGTAATTCGCCTGGTAGATTCAGCGGGGCCAAGTGCAGGTCCTTGCCGGCCAGCGCCTCGATGGGCAGCTTGAGCTGGTCGGCCAGGGTGCGTATACGGTCGGCGCGCGCGTCGGCCGCGCCGCGCTTGAAGGCGCGATAGCGGTTCAATGGAATCGGCCCGGCGACCGGGTAGTACGGGCCGGTGCGCACGCTTTCGTACTCCACGTACAGTTCGTTGTCGAACAGCCCCCACAGCAGCAACACATATTCACCGGCCATGTCCAGCTCGACTTCGTAGCTGGTACCCTCCACCGACACGCGCGCGCCCACGCCAACGCGGCGCCGCTCCGGCTCGCGGGCAAAGCGACAGTACTGCTCCCAGGCGCACATCTGCCGGATGCCGCCGCTCGGGAAATTGGCAAGCCAGTCCTCGATGCGCGAATGCTGCTCGGAGCGATGATCCTGGCGAATGTAACGCATCAGATAGCGCAACAGCCATTCGTTGGCCTGTTGCTCGGTCTCCGGCTTGTGGAAGTGGTACAGCGTCTCGTGGGCTTCCTTCACTGTGCGAAACGGCCGCTCGACCTTTCCCTTGGAGCGCGCTGTAACCCGCTCGCCGTCTTTGCCGGCCGGGATGTGTGTCATCCACTCGATACCAAGCGCGTGCATCACATTCTGGAATACGCGACTCTTGGCGACAGGGCCGTTGTCCAGGTAGATCATCAACGGCCGCCCCTGGAACGGATATTCGGGGTCCGCCTTCGCTGCCATCGCGTTGAACAGGAAGCGCAGCGCCGATTCGGCATCTTCGCCATAGACGCAGCGGTACTCCTGATAGGCCACACCGCTACGATCGTCCACGACGCTGTACAGCATCAGCGTCGGCTCGCCCTTTCCCGGTTCGATCCAGTCCGGCTTGTCGATCCGTTTGAGGTCGGACGGCGACATGTCGAACTGCCAGCAGTCGTTGCTGTGCTCGGCCTGGAAGCGCACGGCTGGCGGCTGCCGGCGCAGGCGCGGCTGGTCGAGGTGCCAAAGTGTGAGGTACTGGTTGACCGTGCTGCGCGTCAGCACCCCTTGCGGTGCGCGCACAAGTCCCTGTACCGTCTCGACGCCATATTCCTCCAGCAGCTCGATGGAGCGCTTCGTGGACAGGTGGCGGCCCTGCTTGTTGGTCGTGCGTAGCTTGAGGGCAGCGACCAGCTCGCAGTAGCGCTCCAGTTCCGATTTCGGCAGGACGCGCGGCTTGCCGTGATCGGTGCGGTGGACTACGCGCGGCTTCAGAAAGTCCTTCAGGGCGCGATACACCGACGTGGTGGACATGCCGTACAGCTCGGACATGGCGCGCACTTGGGCGGCACGCTCCGGACTTTTGTGAGGCAGACGGTCGAGCCGCTGCCGCAATTGCAGCAGCGATTCGGCCGGGATCTGCTTACGCCACCCGGCAGCCATCGCTCTCAGCCTTGTCTAGGTAGTTGTAGAGCGTGGATTTGGAAATCCCCATCATCTTGCAGATTTCCTCAACAGTGTGGTTGCGCTCCCGGTGCAATTTCACGGCGAGCGCGAGCTTGACAGGATCAAGGCGCCTCGGCCGACCGCCCATGCGGCCGCGCGCGCGCGCCGCGACCAGTCCGGCCTGCGTCCGTTCGCGGATCAGGTTGCGCTCGAACTCGGCCAGTGCGCCGAACAGGTGAAAGACCAGCTTGCCGCCGCTCGACGTGGTGTCGATGTTTTCTTGCAGGCTGCGCAGCCCGACCTTGGCTGATTCGAGCCGCTCGACCAGCTCGATCAGGTTCTTGAGCGACCGGCCCAGCCGATCCAACCGCCAGATGACTACGGTGTCGCCGGCGCGTAGCATGCTCATTAAGGTAACCAGCCCGGTGCGGTCCGCTCTGGCTCCGCTCACCATGTCCTCGAAGACACGCTCGCAACCGACCGCCTGCAACGCATCGCGCTGCAAGTCCAAGTTCTGGTCGTCGGTCGATACACGGGCGTAGCCGATCAGCATGGCGACTTGTCCAATAAATCACGAAAATTCAGTATAGCTGGACTTTGAATATTGGAAAGGGATTGTGGATTGTCGCTGTGCTTGAGCAAGCTGCCGCTTGTCGGCCGCGCTGTCGTTTTCAGAAGACGGCTGCACTGAACGTCAGAAGCCGACTGCACTATAGCAGCGGAGGGGTTGGATCCATCAGGCAACGACGGGCTGCTGCCGGCCAAGAGCGACCAACTGATGTGAGAACCCGAGCGGCAGTTTGAGGCTGAGAGCTGCCCCTCGTGCTGCGCGCTTGGATCGGCGGCTATCGACCGATAGCAGGCGTCTATATTTGGCATAGATAGCACAACTTATTTCCCTCACAGGCACCCGCGACCATGTCTCAAAAATGACATCAACGAGTCATCAGGGTGTCATATCACGACATTACCATCGCTGCAATTCAGATTCGTAATCAGGTCATCATTTTTGATTACGATTTCAAATCTACCGGAGGTGTCATGATCGAACTACAGAATGTCTCAGTCAGTTATGGTGATGCGATTGCACTGTATCCCACCACTCTCAAACTCCATCAGGGACAGTTCACCGTATTGCTCGGATCTTCCGGCGCTGGAAAATCCACGCTACTTCGCTGTATTAATTCGCTGCATGCGTCGCAGCGCGGCACCACCATTGTCGCCGGCTTAGGAAATTTGGCGAACTCGCGTGCATTGCGCATGCATCGCCGACAGACTGGCATGGTGTTTCAACAGCATCAATTGATTGGCCGACTGACGGCTTTGCAAAACGTTTCGATGGGCCGAATGGGCTACCACACGGCATTACGCAGTCTATTCCCCCTCCCGGCGAAGGATCAATCCATATGCCTGCAAAGTCTGGACCGAGTCGGCTTATTGCACAAAGCCTTAAGCCGTGTCGACGCATTGAGCGGCGGCCAGCAGCAACGCATCGGTATTGCCCGGGCTCTGGCTCAGCAACCTAAACTGGTGTTGGCTGATGAACCGGTAGCCAGCCTCGATCCTGCTACTGCAGAGCGAGTGCTAAGTCTGCTGCACCGCATTTGTAAAGAGGACGGGATTTCGGCGGTCGTCAGCCTGCATCAGGTAGACCTCGCTCAACGTTATGCCGACCGTATTATTGGCCTGTCCCATGGCCGAGTCATTTTTGATGCCGCCCCGCAGACTTTGGATCAAGCCAGTTACGACACGCTGTATGAACAAGTACCCCGTTCTTCTTTGAGCGTTCCACAAGACGCTCGAGAGGAACGGCTTATCGATACTTCATTTCCCATGCAACTTGCTACCGTAAAGGATTGATTATGAAAAAACTCGCATCCGCATTATTGTCTGTCTTGCTTGCCGCCGTCTGCAGCATTGGCCATGCATCATCCAATCCCGATCCAGAAACGCTCAAAGTTGCGCTGCTGCCGGACGAAAACGCATCGACCGTAATTAAAAACAACAAGCCGCTCGAAATCTATCTGGAAAAAGAGCTGGGAAAGAAAATTGAGCTGGTGGTTACCACTGATTACTCGTCAATGATCGAAGCCATGCGTCACGGCCGTATCGACATGGCATATTTTGGCCCCTTGTCGTATGTGCTGGCTAAGCAAAAGAGCGACATCGAGCCATTCGCAGCGATGAAGCAAAAGGGTAGCACTACCTACCAGTCCGTATTGATCGCCAATACTGGCGCCGGCATCGCCAAAATCAGTGATATCGTCAACAAGAATGTCGCTTACGGTGATAAGGCATCCACCTCCAGCCATTTGATTCCGAAGTCGATATTGGCGGAAAACGGTTTGAAAGCCGGCGAAAACTATCGCGAACACTTTGCCGGTTCGCATGACGCGGTGGCCATGGCCGTGCAAAACGGTCACGCGCAGGCTGGCGGCTTGAGTAAGCCGATTTTTGAATCCCTGGTTCAGCGCGGACTGGTCGATCCCAACAAAGTAAAAGTTCTTGCCGAATCGAAGCCATATCCGCAATACCCGTGGACCATGCGCAGCAATCTGAAGCCGGAACTGAAGGAAAAGATCCGTGCAGCCTTCTTGAATCTCAAAGATCCGGAAGTCCTGAAACCTTTCAAAGCCGATGGTTTCGGCCCGATCAGCGACAAAGACTATGACGTGGTGCGCAGCCTTGGCACACTGCTCAAGCTCGATCTGTCGAAGTTCTAAGTGAGCGACAGCATGCAAGCTGATTTTGGTTTGATTCTGGCCGAGCGCCAGCGCGTATGGAACCGCACGATACTGCAGTTTGCCGTTGTGCTGGCGATTGTGATCGGTTGCTGGTATTACGTCGGCCTATTTGATGCCGAGCGATTGAAGGATGGCATGCCAAGCCTGGTAAAAATTGCCGGCGAGATGTTCCCACCGAACTTCTCGCAGGCTGGCACCTGGGTCAAACCGGTACTGGATACCTTGGCCATGAGTATCGCCGGTACGGCAATCGCGGTATTGCTATCCATTCCCTTAGGAGTGCTCGCCGCGCGGAATACTAGCCCTCATCCACTCGTGTATCAAGCCACACGCGGCCTGTTAAACGCTTTGCGATCGATACCCGAACTGATCATGGGCATCCTGTTCGTGGCAGCCGTTGGCTTCGGCGCATTGCCGGGTGTTTTAGCCCTAGGCTTACATTCGGTTGGCATGATCGCCAAATTTTTTTCGGAATCGATCGAACATGCCGATCCGGCACCGGTAGAAGCCGCGCATGCAGCGGGCTGCACGCCATTGCAGGTGATTTTTCATGGGATCTTTCCCCAAGTGCTTCCGCAAATGGCCGATACCGCGATCTATCGATGGGAATACAACTTCCGTGCTTCGACCGTGATGGGCATGGTCGGCGCCGGTGGAATCGGGTTCGAGCTGATGGGCTCTCTGCGCATCATGCAATACCAGGATGTCTCGGCTATTTTGCTGGTTATTTTAGGCATGGTTACCCTCGTCGACGCCTTCAGCTCCTTCCTGCGTCGCAAGTTCAAATAACTCCCAAAGCTTACAAAGGTTTTTATGAAGCCCAAAGTCGTCCTCACCCACTGGGTGCACCCGGAAATCATCGAATTGTTGTCCGCTAGCGCCGATGTTATCCCCAACACCACACGGGAAACCTTGCCGCGTTCTGAGGTAATTGCGCGAGCCAAAGATGCGGATGCACTCATGGCTTTCATGCCGGACAGCATCGACAGCGCGTTTCTCGAGGAATGTCCAAAGCTGCGTGTCATCGGCGCCGCGCTTAAAGGCTATGATAACTTCGATGTCAACGCCTGCACACGCCACGGTGTATGGCTTACGATTGTGCCGGATTTGCTTACGATCCCGACCGCTGAACTGACTATCGGCCTTCTTCTCGGTTTGACAAGGCATATGCTGGAAGGCGATAGGCAAATCCGTAGCGGACACTTCCAAGGCTGGCGGCCGACACTATATGGCTCTGGTTTGACAGGAAAAACGCTTGGCATCATTGGTATGGGGGCGGTCGGCCGTGCAATCGCCCAGCGCTTGGCTGGCTTTGAAATGAATCTCTTGTATTGCGATCCGATTCCGCTCAATGCCGAACAAGAAAAGGCTTGGCACGTACAGCGCGTCACGCTCGATGAACTGCTCGAAAAATGTGATTATGTCGTGCCGATGGTTCCGATGGCCGCAGAGACACTGCATCTGATCGATGCCACCGCGTTGGCCAAGATGAAAACCGGTAGCTACCTGATCAATGCATGTCGCGGCTCGGTCGTGGATGAGAATGCGGTGATAGCAGCACTGGCGTCTGGAAAACTAGCTGGATATGCAGCCGATGTCTTCGAGATGGAAGAATGGATACGCGCTGATCGCCCGCAGGCTATCCCCAAGGCGCTGCTCGACAATACGGCACAAACGTTTTTTACGCCGCATTTGGGATCGGCGGTCAAGGAAGTTCGGCTTGAAATCGAGCGGCAGGCAGCGATGAACATCATCCAGGCACTCGCTGGTGAAAAACCGATGGGCGCGATTAATCAGCCGTATCCGGGAGTAAAGGCGGCGTGATAGATCTGGAGCGTGTGGCGACGTTCATTGCCGTCGTCAAATGCGGGGGCTTTCGCGAAGCGGCGAAGCAAACTGGATTGTCCCAGCCAACAGTAACGCAGCATATCAAGCGGCTGGAGCAGTCTTTGCAGGCCCGGCTGATTGACCGCGCAACAATGCCGCAAAGCCTGACATTGGAGGGAAAGATTTTTTTCCCCTATGCGGAACAATTGCTCCGTACTAGCCATAAGGCTACGGCAGCCCTCCACAATAAAAGCCTGGTCGTTGGTGCAAGCTCCAATATCGGCATTTATCTTTTACAACCCTATATCAAGGCGCTCCAAGATAAATTAGCAAACAAGATCGATGTGAGGATCGGCAAAAATATCGAGATTGCCGCTTTGCTGGAAACGCTTGAAGTGGATGTAGCGGTAATGGAGTGGTGGGACTCACGTCCTGGGTTCGTCTCAACAGTATGGCGGCGCGAGAGGATGGTTGTCATTGTTCGCCCCGGCCATCCTTGGGCTGCCGAGTCGACCATTCCACTTAAGTGGTTAAAATCCCAGATCTTGCTTGGAGGCGAAGCGGCTACCGGAACTGGGCGCCTACTACAACAATATGCCGGTGCCGACTCGGCAGAGTTCACAGTGGGTATGCAGTTAGGTAGCACCGAGGCGGTCAAACACGCGGTCCACGCAGGGCTAGGAATCTCGCTTGTGATGGAAAGCGCGGTCAAGCATGAACAGGCAAGCGGATGGTTACATGCAATTCCGATTGAAGAAGATGTTTACAAAGATCTTTATCTCGTACATCGCTCAGAAACTTCGTTAAGCGGTCCGGTGGCAAGCCTTGCAGATTTGATTCTCCATTCTGGGGTTGTAAGCCGGAACCGCCGAAATTTCCGTCATCCCAACTCCAGCCCCGCCACGAGCGCGTCCAGGTCGATCATCTTGCCGTCGCTCTGGAAGGTGTAATGGAGGGTTGGCCGAGATTCAGGAAATTTCCTCCAAAAAACGACCTAAGTGCTTGTGAGACAGGGACTTTTTGACCTCAAAGTTCGCTCGCTATGCGGCTGTCTTCTTGAACCCGAAGCGAATCCGCGTGTTCATGGGCTCGACGGCTCGCTCCAGATCCATCAGGTAGTCGCCAAAGCGGTTGATGTGGATCGTGCGGTACGGCGACAGTCCGGCGAGCACCTCCTGCGTGATCTCGAAGGAGCCCTTGTCCTGCATGTCCTTGAGCACCTTTGACATCCGGTGCACGTTGTTCAGGATGATCATGTTGGCCACCAGGTGGTTGTACTTGACCACCTTGCGCTGCTCGTGACGGACGTTCTCGGCCATGATCCCCTCCCCGCCGAAGAACGCCCAGCCGGCGAACTGGTGGAACTCCTCGGCCTTGTTGGTCTCGGCATGGATCGTGCGACGCAGCTCCGGGTCGTTGATGTAGCGCAGCAGGAACATCGTGCGCATCACGCGTCCCAGCTCGCGGAACGCGAAATACAGCTTGTTCTTGCGACTCGCACTTCCCAAGCGCCGCAGCAGCGTCGACGGCGTGACCATGCCGGCCTTGATCGACACCGCCACCCGCAACATGTCCTCGTAATGCCGGGCGATCAGGTCCCAGTCGATGGCCGGGCCTGTGAACAGCGGTTGGACGTTCTGGCAGCGCCAGCCGCAAGAACAAGCTGTACTTCGCGTTCCGGGAGTTGGGCCGCGTGATTCGCACGATGTTCCTACTGCGCTACATCAACGACCCTGAACTGCGCCGCACCATCCACGCGGAGACCAACAAGGCCGAGGAGTTCCACGAGTTCGCCAGC
The DNA here is from genome assembly GCF_047300815.1 of Herbaspirillum huttiense. GTDB lineage: Bacteria > Pseudomonadota > Gammaproteobacteria > Burkholderiales > Burkholderiaceae_D > Herbaspirillum > Herbaspirillum huttiense_A. Next base: position 320,234 of record NZ_CP178609.1, read on the forward strand.
TGGGCCTTCTTTGGCGGCGAGGGGATCATGGCCGAGAACGTGCGCCACGAGCAGCGCAAGGTGGTCAAGTACAACCACCTGGTGGCCAACATGATCATCCTGAACACGGTGCACCGCATGTCAAAGGTACCCAAAGACATGCACGACCGGGGCGAGTTCGAGATCACTGCCGAGGTGCTGGCGGGCCTCGCGCCGTACCGCACGGTCCACATCAACCGCTTCGGCGACTACCTGATGGACCTCGAACGAGCGGTCGAGCCGATGAACACGCGCATCCGCTTCCCGTTCAAGAAGAAGGAAGAGGCGGCGTAACGCGAGAAGTTTTGATGCTCAAAAGTCGTTGACGGTCAGGCACTTAGCCTATTTTTTGGAGGAAATTTCCTGAATCTCGGCCAACCCTCCTCAATCGCAAATGATCTGTCATCGCCGCGTCATAAAAGGCAACTAATATCCCTTGCATGATTAGTTTTCATATCAAACATCGAGAATGATATGAAAATGCGATCACCAACGGGGCGACCATCGTGGCGTTGCTCCCTCAAGCGATCTTTACAAGGCGACACCATGTTCAGTGCACAACGAAACGAGTATCTCGAAAAGGGATACACCAAAATCGACAGTTTCTTCTCGCAGGACGAGATGAACCAGATTTTGAAAGACGTCAGGCAGATCGAAGAGATGTCCGCTTCGCGTGACGGTGACGACGACGTTTTCCAGTTCGAGAAGAAGGACGGTAAGACTACGCAGCTCTTGCGCCGTGTCGAGAATCCACATTTGCACTTCGAGTCGATCAATGACCTGGTACGCTCGAAGAAGGTAGTCGATCTCCTCCGTGAATTTATGGGCGACGACATCCGCCTGCACAACAGCAAAATCAACGTCAAGCCGCCGTCTGGCGCCCCGGTCCAATGGCACCAAGACTGGGCGTTCTACCCCCACACCAACGATAATTTCCTGACCCTGGGCATCTTCCTGGACGAGGCAAGTGAACAAAACGGCGCCATGGCATGTCTGCCGGGATCCCACAAGGGCAAGATCTACGATCATCGCAACGTCGAAAGCGGCGAATTCTGCCACGCGATCTCACGGTCGAATTGGGACGACGGACTCGATCCGACGCACGCTGAACTTCTTACCGGCCCGGTCGGTTCAGTCACCCTCCACCATGTCCGCACGCTCCACGGCTCAGGTCCAAATCACTCGGTGATCCGGCGCCGCTTCCTCCTAATTGGATACGCAGCTGCAGACGCTTGGCCACTCCTGGGATGCGGCAATTATCAGGACTACGAAAACCTCATGGTTAGCGGACAGTCGACCGTGTTTCCCCGCATGGAAAGGCTTCCGCTCACGGTTCCTTACCCGCTCTCGAAGTACGGCGATCGCATTTTCGAAAGCCAGCGCGCCCTTACCCAGAAGTACTACTAACCAAAGGACTGCACATGAATCCGCTAGCCATGTTCAACAAGCGCCGCGCTCTCGTCGCGTCGGCTTTTCTCGTCTCGCTGATGGGCGCAACCCTCTCAGCTAATGCAGCCGAGGTCATCAACGGCAAGCTGCATCTGCGCTTTGCGATCGCTCCGCTGCGGCCTACGGCCACCGAGACGATCAAGGAATTTGAGCCGATGTTCAAGTACTTGGCCGGACAGCTGAATGCCACGTATGAGATCGTCTCTCCCGAAAGTTGGGCAGCGATTTCGGTGGCCATGTCCAATGGGCACGTCGATGTCGGCTGGCTCGGCCCCTGGGGCTATGTGCTGTCCCACAAGAAGGCTGGTACCGAAGTAATCGCTACCGCGAAATACAAGGGCAAGCCCTTCTACAAGGCTCTGATCGTTGCCCGCGCTGACCTACCGGTCAAGAACTTTCCCCAAGACGCCAAGGGCATGAAGCTCTCGCTAAGTGACCAGGGCAATACGTCCGGTTGGCTGATCCCGATGTCGTACTTCAAGAGCGTGGGCATCGATCCGACGACATATTTCCAGTTCCGTGAAGGCGCGACCTTCGGCCAGAACGAGGCGCAGATTCAACAGGGTCTCATCGACCTGGCGTCCGACATGGACCGTGGCCGCAACGGCATGATCGAGGCCGGCGAAATCAACCCGGCCAAATCCAAGATCGTTTGGGAATCGCAGCCGCTGCCGAACGACGCGATCTGCGTGCCGAAGAACTTTGACCCAGCCCTGAAGAAGCGAATCGTTGACATCTTGACGTCGATGTCCGAGGACCAGGCGCAATCGATGATGGGTAAGGGCTACAACGGCTTCGTCAAGTCGCAGGACAGCGACTATAAGACCATCGAGGACGCCGGCCGTTCGGTCGGCAAGCTCTGACTCAATGCGTCGTACTAACACTGAAGCGAGCAGACTTCCCCGCCCTGGCGGGGCAGTTGTTATGCCTCTCGGGCCACGCGCAACGAGCCCATCCAATGACACTCTCGCGCGCAAAAAGGAAATGATGAATCAACGAGTGGAAAGCGTGCTGGACGCACACGAGCTGCGCGACCTGCAGAAGCGCAAGCGCTCTCTACCGCTGGCGGTAGTTCTTATGGTCGGCATATGGTTGGCGTGGAACGCGAGCCACGTTGAGCCGCACCGCCTTGTGGCAGGTGCGCCCCGTCTTTGGTCATTCGTCTTGCAAATGTTCCCACCCGACCTGAGCGACATGCCGACTGTTTTGCGGACCGCAGGCGAAACCCTCGCTATGGCGACGATCGGCACAATTTTTGCAGCCGTGATCGCACTGCCATTGGCCTTTTTAGCTGCCCGAAACACATCCCCAAGTCCGGTAGTTTACTGGTTCGCGCGCATGATGCTCAATGCCAGTCGAGGAACCGAAACCTTCGTTTTCGCGCTAATTTTTGTTGCGGCTGTCGGTTTTGGACCGTTCTCGGGTGTCCTGGCCATCGCCGCACACATGATTGGTGCGCTCGGCAAACTATTCGCTGAGGCGATCGAACCGGTTGACCAAGGCCCCTTGGACGCATTGGCTTTGACCGGTGCGGGCAAGCTCAAGATCATCCGTTACGGCCTGATCCCGGATGTCATGCCCCACCTTATCGCCGCCGTGCTCTACATATGGGAATTCAGCGTGCGTACCTCAACGGTGCTGGGTGTTGTCGGTGCCGGCGGCATTGGCCAAACGCTGAAAGACACTGTGGATCTGTTGAACTTCAACAAGATGATCACTGTACTCGCCGTGATCCTGATCATGGTGGCCGTCATCGATTACATCAGCGACAAATTACGGAGTATGGCCCTTCATGTGAAGCGCTCTGACACTCCTCTTTCTGCTAACGGAATCTAGCCTACAAGCTGGGTTTGAAAGGTATGTGTCGTGAAAGACATCGCTCTAAAAATTGCAAACGTCAGCAAAACGTACGGGAAGTCGCCTGTGCTCCGAAGCGTCGACTTCGAAGTACGAAGCGGCTCGATGGTTGCCCTGCTCGGGACAAGCGGCGCCGGCAAGTCAACACTGTTTCGCTGCCTTACGGGCCTTGAACCAATCGATGACGGCTCTATCATCGCCCTGGGTGAACCCATCAATCATTCATCTGGCAACCGGCTGCGCTTTATCCGCAAAAAGATCGGATACGTGTTCCAGCAGCTGCATCTTGTGAAGCGCTTTTCGGCGTTCGAGAACGTGCTAGGAGCCCGTTTGACCGACGCGCCGGCCTGGCGCGTGGCCATCCGGTCTTTTAGCCATGAGGACAAACTTCTTGCGTTGGAATGCCTGGAGAAGGTAGGCATGTTGGAGTTCGCCAACGTACCTGTACAGCTCTTGTCCGGTGGCCAGCAACAGCGCGTCGCAATCGCTCGCGCATTGGCTCAGAAGCCCAAAATTATCATTGCCGATGAGCCGATTTCAAGCCTTGATCCGGTAACCGGGCTAGCGGCTTTACAGGCCCTCAAAACTGCAGCGGCGGAAGACGACGTTGCCGTCCTCTGCAGCCTTCATCAGGTGGACTTGGCCATCGAGGTCGCCGATCGGATCGTGGGGCTGAAGGAAGGACGAATCAGTCTCAATGTCGTCAATGATCCCAACGATCGAGGTATCGCCAACAAGATCCGGGCGATATACCAAACCACGGAAACAACGCACATAGACGACCTGGCCGCAAGGCGACATATCGCCTAGTTCCTACTGCCTTAGAAAATTTATAAAAGGAACCAATCTTGAAACCAAAGATCGTACTGACCCACTGGGCCCATCCGGAAACCATTGAACTACTAGAATCGGTTGCCGAGGTCGTCCCGAACCTAACGAAAGACACGCTCCCACGCGCCGAGATCCTTGATAGGGCAAAGGATGCTCAAGGGATTATGGTGTTCATGCCGGACAGTATCGACGACGCGTTTCTCGCAGCCTGTCCTGAGCTTCGCGTAGTCGGAGCGGCACTCAAAGGCTACGACAACTTCGACGTTCAGGCATGCACGCGGCGCGGTATATGGTTCACGATCGTCCCCGACTTGTTGACCATTCCAACTGCAGAGCTAACGATTGGTCTGCTGCTTGGAATAACCCGCCATGTCCTGCCTGGCGATCGCTACATCCGCTCCGGACAATACAAGGGCTGGGTGCCGGACTTTTACGGTAGCGGCCTCACCGACAAAACACTCGGCATCATTGGTATGGGCGCCGTCGGCCGCGCTATCGCCAAGCGCCTTGCGTCGTTCGACATCAACGTCCTGTACACCGACAAGACCGCTCTGCCCGCAGATTTGGAGTCCGCTTACAATGCACGCAAGGTCGACCTGGACGAGCTTTTGTCGAGCAGCGACTATGTAGTACCGATGCTGCCGATGACGGCAGAGACATTTCATACAATCAATAAAAATACGCTAGCGCAGATGAAGTCGGGTTCCTACCTCATCAATACGTGCAGGGGCTCAGTGGCCGACGAACTGGCTGTGGTTGAAGCCTTACGCACTGGCCACTTGGCGGGATACGCTGCCGACGTTTACGAAATGGAAGAATGGACACGCCAAGACCGGCCGCAATCGATTCCTGCTGCTCTACTTGACCCAACGCTACCTACACTGTTCACTCCACACCTTGGATCGGCCGTAAAAAGCGTCAGAATGAAAATCGAACGCGAAGCTGCAACCAACATTTTGCAGGCGCTGGAAGGCTTCCGCCCGCAAGGTGCGGTCAACGACGTCCTCGGCGCCAGGAGCACGGATTGATCAGCATCGAGCGCGTACAGAGCTTCCTCGCCGTGGTAGAGGCTGGCGGCTTCCGAGAAGCCACCAAGCGGATAGGCATATCTCAGTCCGCCATAACCCAGCACGTCAAGCAGCTCGAAGAGGACTTGCATGCCAAGTTGATCGAGCGCAGCAATGCCGGTTGCTCGCTCACGCCCGAAGGCCGCATCTTCTTCCCTGTTGCCGAAGACCTTGTTCGCCTTGCAAACAAGGCCAGTACCCTCTTTGAAAGGGAAGAGCTTGGCGTTGGTGCAAGCTCGAACACAGGGATCTATCTGCTTCAACCGTATATCAAAAAGTACAGGGAGAGTTGCCGATTCCCGCTGAACATTTCGATTGCCAACAACGATGCCGTGGCTCGTTCGCTGGAGTCCTTCGATATCGATGTCGCGGTCGTCGAAACCTGGGACTCGCGCCCAGGCTTTACTGCCAAGCTTTGGCGTACCGAAGAGCTTGTACTGATCGTTCCAAATGACCATCCGTGGGCAAGCCTGGACTTCGTAAGGCCAGAGCAGCTGGAAGACCAAGTGTTGATCGGCGGTGAGGCGGGATCTGGTACCGGACGCACGCTGCGACGCTATCTCGGCGGGACAGCGGACCGAATCGGAGTGTCCCTACAACTTGGTAGCACGGCTGCAGTCAAGCAAGCGGTACAGGCTGGGTTGGGGATTTCGGTCGTAATGAAAGCGTCGGTTACAAACGAAGCCGGCCTTAAGTTGTTCTCGATCGTTCCCTTCGCAGGAGAGCCTCCAAGAAAGGAACTCTACATCGTCTACCGCGAAGGCACTGAACAACGCGCACCGCTTTCGTCTTTCCTCAAGACATTGGAGACAGAAACGTTCTAGGCGTACACAGTCAAAACGACAGAGGCAACGTGCACGTCTCAAGAGCGATCTTGTCTTCTGCTCGTATGCCGTTGTCGGTCATAACGCGCTCAATGAGCGCGGCATTTATCGAACAAGTTTTCAAGTATTCGATTGCGCTTACTACGCCTGTTCTGCACTTGATGAGTAAGGCGCGACGGATGATCCCACTGAGGCTTTCGCCCTCGCTAGTCGTAGATGCAGGGGCTCGACGTTCGGTATGTTGCACGCTCATAACCTTCTCTCTCCAGATGGAAGCACGACGTTGGCTACCCGGACATCATAGGGAGAGCGTTTGGGACTGTCTGTTGCTAAATTAGAGCTACCAAACGGAGACGTGGCACCACTGCAGCATCACAATGTCCGATTTTCGCGGACGCGAAATTTTCGTAATTGGCTCAAAGTAAAATATGGCACGAACAATATTCACAAAATGTAACAGCCATGCCATATCGCCTTCTCTACCGCAAGGTATCAGTACACAATGCTGTATCGGTCAGCTGGCCCTAACTTGTCGCTGAACTTCGCCTACCTCTCGACGTCCTTATCTTCCTTGCCTGGTTTCACATTGCCACGATCGCGCTCTTGAGCTTCTGACTTCGCTCGTGTCGGCTGTCGCGCCGGAATCGTACTCTCGTTTTTCTGCTGCTCGACAAACCGGCGGCCAGCCTCACGCTGGGATGCCAGCTCGGCGGCGCGCTGCTCCCTGATCTGCTCGGCACGCCTGTTATCGAACCGGACATGCAAGCCTGCCTCGGCGGCGATGCGCGCTGCGCGCTCCTGGAATTCGGCCGGTCCCGACAGCTTGAGCCGGTCCCCAAATTTTGCCTGCGCGAGCCGTAGAGCGGCCTCGATCGCGACACGCTCAGTCCGTAGCAGCCTGACGCTCTCGCCCTTGTCCTCAATCATGACCCTGCCGGCGAGCGAGTAGATGACGTCACCGTTTTGCCGAACACGAAAGCGCACCTCGCGGCCGCGATAGAAAAGGCCGTTCGGCTCCTGAGTTGCCTTGGCCGGCAGGATCTGCCCGACAATGGGATCGAGCGGCGCGGAGGCGCTTCGCGATCGGCGCCGTAGCTCGACCAACGCGGCCGCCTCGCCCGCCTGCGCGCGCTGCTGCAGGAACTGCCGGTACTGGTCCGCTACCGGAAGCCGGAACGGCGCCCGCTCTTGGCGGATTACGGATCGAAGCGCCGATTCCGCCGTGACGTATTCCATCTTCGCAACCGACAACGCGGCCTTGCGCTGTGCCGGCGGAAGACCGGCCGCCGCCGACCTGGCGTCACTCAAGCGAAGTCGTATCGCCTCGCGCCTGGCGCGCTCGCTGGCCAGCTGCGCCGCCAGCTGCGAACGCAGGCCGCCACGTGCGCGCCGTTGGTCCTGGAACGCGCGCCACAAGGCACGATCGGGCGGGAACCGCGGCGCCATGCCGGGATGGCGGTCGACCTGACGGCCGTAGGATTGCTGCAGGATAGTGGACGCTTCCGCCCACGGAAGACGCATTTCCTTGGTCATGAAGTCGCACACGTTTAGGTGGCGATTCCCGCACAGGATGCGTGCGCTTCCGTCCGGCGCCGATGTCACCTTGTACTTGTCGACCAAAACCCCATGCGATCGCGAGAGTTCGGCCAACAAGCGGTTGGCGTCCAGTTGCTGCTTGATCTCCTGGAACAAAGGCAACCTGCCGGCGCCGCCGGCCCGCTGCCGTTCCGTAAAGTCTCGCGCGACCTGGCTCACGACCGAATCGTTAACCCGGCCGCTGCCCCTTACTGACTTGCGATCGCGGGGCCGTCGCAAAGCGTGATCGGATTCGCTTCGCCCGTTTCCCAACTGATCAGGTGCATGATGCGGCAATAGCACTGAACCTTCTTCCCGCGCGCGTACCACACGGCCGCCGGGCACGTTTCGCAGACGGTTGATGCTATGGGCCTGCTCGACTTGTCTAAGCGAGCGAGTGTCGTACTGCCGATCTGCACGATTGGCGAAGGCTCTATTGCCGCCTCTTCCAGCGGCTCCTGGGCCTCGTCCGGCCACGCCGAGGCCATATCCACCAAGTTCAGCTGATCGGCGCCCTGTGGTGCGTTCTGAGCGGTCCTGGAGGGTGTCGCGGCCGGCGTCGCCGGAAGGCCGTTTGAATCCGTACTCGTATCCGACCCGGTTTTTCCCAGCGTATCGTTCTGGCTCATGGTCTTGCTCCTGGTTGAGTTTGTGTTTCTGCTCGAAGTCTCCAGCCACCAGCGGCGCGCGATCGCGCGTCGGGTGGCCGCCAAACTGATCGATCGCGCGGCCGTCATACCCGGCGCGGCCTGGTGTACTGCGCAGCTCGCCCCGGTCAGGTCGCTCGCTGCCGCTCCTGCTCGGCTGCTTGAACCCGTAATCTGGAGCGAATGGGTTTTTACCTGTGAACGGCTCCCGATCAAAATTCGGCTCGGGATACCTGGTATAGAACCTGGTCGCCAGCTGGTCGAGAATCTTTTCTCGGTCCTCCGGTGACGCCTGGCGGTAGGCTTGGTACAGCTTCTTATTCCCGCTGTTGACGTACTTGGGGTTGTAAGCCGGAACCGCCGAAATTTCCGTCATCCCAACTCCAGCCCCGCCACGAGCGCGTCCAGGTCGATCATCTTGCCGTCGCTCTGGAAGGTGTAATGCCCGTTCAGCAGGATGTGCCGCCAGGCCGCCGGCGACATCTGGGTGATGAGCGCCAGCGCTTTGTTATTCCCGGCTGCCTCGTACTTCGTCAGCAGCCGTGACAGGATGGCCGAGTTGTAAAAGATGACCGCGTTGGCGATCAGTCTGGCGCACTGGTTGCTGATTTCGATCTCGATGTCGGTACGCCCGGTCAGTTCCTTCTTGCCGCCAACCTGGGCGATGGTCGAACGTAGCTGGTGGTAGGACTCGATGCGGTTCTGCGAGCGGTGCACGTTGCGCTCCAGTTGAGGATCGCGCAGGTAGCGCAGCGTGTAGATGCTGCGGATGAGCTTGTCTAACTCGAACACCGCGCGCCGCGTCGGGTTTTGCGCGGTGTAGGTGCACAGCTTGCGGATCAGCGTGCCCTGCGTCATCTCCTTCAGCCCGAGCGTGGCGACGATCTGGTCGATGTTCGGCTTTTCGCTGATGATGAGATCGCGGTCGATTTTCCCGACCGGCCGGATCAGGCACTTCTCGTACAGCGCCGGATCGTCGGCGCAATACAGTTCCTGCAACTGGCCTTCCATGTCGGTAAAGCGCGGCTCGAAGCGCAGGCCGAACCAGTGCAGGATGGCAAAGTTGGCCTTGTTGACGCTGTGCATGTCGCCGGTGATCGCGGTCGGCACGATGTCCGAGGTGTTGCGATACCAGATGTCGAACACGTGATGGGCCTCGTAGTCGTGCGCGCCGATCAGGTAGCCGTTGAGCGGCACGTGATTGCACAACAGCGTGTAGGCGACTACGCCCTTGCCACGCCCGAAGTATTTGCGCGAGTAGCGCGCCTTGACGGTCGGCCGCTCGACGCCGAATTTCTGGCCATCGACCGCACCGTACAGCGCATCGAGGTCGAACGAGTAGTACGGGAAGATCGGCAGCGCGGCAATGGCGTTGCTGATGCAGTCGTTGGCCGCGTGCAGCGTTGCGTGGCGCAGGTACTGCTGGTAGGCGCTCTCCAGCACGTGGTACGGGATGTCGCTGGTACGCGCCATGACCTGGTTGCCGTGGTTCATCGCCTGCGCGATGATGACCGCCATCAGGCTGTCGCCGTCGGCGACCTTCTTCGCATAGCGCGGCTGCAAGGGCGTCAGCGCCGACAGGAATTGGCACTGACCGTTGACGAAGCGAAACACGTCGGCCACGTCGCAGAACGGCAGTTGCTCGTAGAACGCCTTGTCGCGGGCCTTCTGGTTCTCGCCCTTGGGCTTGCGCCAAGTCAGCTTCTGCGTGTCCTTGTCGTATTCCAGGTGCGTCAGCTTGCCCTGTTTCAGCTCACGGTTGAATGCCAGCCATTGCGCGTGCAGCTCGGCCGCCAGCGCATCGAGCTGGGCATCGACCGACTGCCGCAGGAAGGGGATGTCCATCTGCGCCAGCGCGTCGGCCTTGTCGTCCATCGAAACCAGCTCGTCGGAGAAATGACGGTGCTGCAAGCTGTCGTCGAGGTAGAGTTCCCCCGCCTGGAAGCGCTTCCTGACCTGGCGGTACAGCCAGAACTCGTAGCGGTCGGCGTGCAGGCCCGTCGGCTTGCCATCGGCATCGAAGGTCAGCAGGTACGGCCGCAAGCGTTTCGGCAGCGTGGCCGCCGGGCATTCGGCGAGCGGCCGTTGCGATAGGCGCTGCTGTTTGGCGAACACGCCCTTGGCCCAGACCAGCGCCGCGAGCCACGGGCTATCCGGATCGGTGCCGGCAAGGTCGAGCGCGACATATAGCGGCCGAAGATGGCGGCGGATACGCTCGGCCAAGCCGTCCACCGCCTGCCAGTGCAGCGCCAGTTTGCTCACCGGCTTCACGCTCATGCGCTGCGCGGTGGTTTGCAGCGTGTCGCGCGGCATGATCTTGTAGGCGCGCTGGCGCACATCGCCGAACGGCGTGGGATCGGGCACGCTGTCGTCGATGTAGAGCGAAAGCAGGCGCCCGACCTGCGGGGTGTCTTGCTGACGGCGCGCCTGCTCAGCGGCAAAGGACTGCTTTGCGTCAGCACTGCCTTCGTCCTCCAACTGCTTCATGTGATAGGCCATCGCATCGACCAGGTTGTCGGAGAGCTGCCGGTAGCGCACCCAGGCATAGCACAGCAAGTAGAGTTGGGTCTGATCGGTCTTCAGGTTGCGCAGGTCGTGGACGGTGTAGAAATTCGCCAGGCTCGCGTAGTACAGCAGGTTTTGCTGCGAGACGCCGAGCTTGGGCAGCAGCGCCTTCGCGATACCGTGCAGCGGCTCCAGCGTAGCGCGCTTCTCGCGCTCGCGGGCCATCTGACGCCAGCCGAAATCCTTGGCATCCTGCTTGAGCGCCGCCAGTTGCGACAGGGTGTCGTCGCGCACCAGAAGCTGACCCAGCGCGGCCTTGGCGGATTCGTCCAGCGCTTGCGCCAGCAGGTCGCCCAAACGCCGACGCTCGGCGGACAAGGCTTCGCTGACCAGTTCTTGCAGCGTGGTGTAACCGGGCCGGATGATTTTGTGCTCGTTGAGCCAGACAATCAGCTCGGTGGCCACGAATCCGGGCGTCACGTCGCGGCGCACGATCAACGCGGCCTGCTGCGCGAGCTGCGGCAAAAAGTCGGCTGCCCACGACCGGTAGCCGAACAGGTCGGCGATTCGTTCGCGCTGGGCGTAATGCTCGTGCTTGGTGATCTCTTTCCGCTCGAATGTCTCGCCGTGAAAGTAGCGGCTCAGCACGAAGGCGCAATCGTCTTCGACCTCGTTCCAGTCGAAGCGGAAGAAGGCGTGCTTGGCCTTGAAGTAGCCGATCTGCAAGACGCAATAGACCTGGGCGGTGAGGCTGGGGCGGCTGCTGGCGAGCGCCAGTTCGGTTTCGGTCAACGCCAAGTATTCCAGCCGCTGGGTGTCGTCGAAATCCGGCAGGCTGTACAGGGCTTCCTGCTCGGCGTCCGACAGGACGGTCAATCGTTCGCTCTTGGTCGTCATCGCGATGACGCTCCACGGGAGCCCATCCAACCGACCCGTGCCAGGGTCTCGATCAGCGTGGTTCGCTTGACGCCGAAGTTGCGGCATACCGCCGCCTTGGACATGCCGCCGTCCAGCGCGGCGATGATGGCGTCCAGCTTCTCGCCGGTGATCGCCTGCGGCCGGCCGCCGATCCGGCCGCGTTTGCGCGCGGAGGCCAGGCCGGCGACGACGCGCTCCTGGATCAAGGCGCGCTCATACTGCGCGAGCGCACCGAACACCTGAAACAGGAACTCGCCCGAGGGCGTCGTGGTGTCCAGGTTCTCCGTCAGTGAGCGGAATGCCACTCGCTTGTCCTTGAGCGAGGTCACGATGGCGAGCAGGTGCGACAGCGAGCGACCAAGGCGGTCGAGCTTCCACACGACCAGCACATCGCCAGGTCGGACGAATTCGAGCGCCCGCGCCAAGCCGGTGCGGTCATCCTTCGCGCCGGAGGCGCGATCCTCGAACAGGTGACGCGGATCGACGCCGGCGGCGAGCAGCGCATCGCGCTGCAAGTCCGTGCTCTGGCGGTCGGAATCCGACGAAACGCGCATGTAGCCAACCAACATAGGCGGATAACCATCGAAAATAGGTTTCCGTATGGTAGCGCGTGGCGACAGAGTTTTCCGCACAATTTTGAGGCCACCAGGAGGTTGGTGCACAGGACTGTTGCAGATATGTCGCAAAACAAATGTTTGGCGACACCTGCTTTGCGCCTGTCGTGCTTGCCGTATTACCTGAACAGGTATAAACTGCCGCCATGGTCGATAAAGAAAAACCGCTCGAATGGATCGCGAGCAGCTACAAGGATCTGATGGCGTTGCCGCCTGACGTGCGTCGGCGTTTCGGTTACGCGCTGTCGCTGGCCCAGATGGGCGACCAGGACGACGCGGCGAAGGTGCTCAAGGGCTTCGGCGGGGCCGGCGTGCTGGAGGTCGTCGAAGACGATGCCGGCGGCACGTATCGGGCGGTCTACACGGTGAAGTTCGCGGAAGCGGTGTTTGTCCTGCACTGCTTCCAGAAGAAGAGCAAGAGCGGGATCGCCACGCCCAAGGTGGACATGGACATCATCCGCGCTCGGCTGAAGGTGGCCGAGGCATTGGCACAGGAGCTACGAAATGCAAAAACGAATCATTGAAGGCGTCGAGGTTCAACGCAGCTCGGGCAACGTCTTTGCCGATCTGGGACTGCCCGATGCCGAGAAACTGAAGATCAAGACCGGCCTGGTGATCGAGATCAGGAAGGCGATGCGGGCCCTTGGCCTGACACAACAGGCGGCGGCCAAGCGCATGGGCATCCCGCAACCGAAGGTGTCGGGCATGATGCACGGCGATTTCACCAATCTGTCCGAACGCAAGCTGATGGACTGCCTGAACCGTCTCGGCTACGACATCGAAATCAAGGTGCGGCCGGCGGCCGAGCCAGTCGGGCATCTGACGCTCGCCACCGCCTGACCGGGGGCACCAATGGCCGCGCGTATCACCGACGACGAATGGGACAAGCTGTCCCCGGAGAATTTCGAGACGCATTCGCTGCTGCGCGCGGTCGATGCCGTGGACGAGCTGCGCGACGACCTCAACGATGGCGAATACGCTACGCCGCCCCAGCTTCGTACTGACCTGCTGAAGCTGCATCAACTGGCGATGGCGGTTATCAACGAGAGATCGCGCAGCCAAGTGGCCGACCTGTTCGAGCTGGCCGGCGATCTGGATGAGCAGGTGTCCACCATGATGACCAAGCTGGAAGAGGTACAGGAAACGCTGTCACGGTTGACGGCGCTGTACCCGGACAGCTTGTGCTACGGCGGAATGGACGGTGACGCATGATCGGCTGGTGGATCGTCGTATCGACGCAAAGCCCGGAGGAACGCGACCGCGCCGACCAGGACGCCCGCCGTGCGGCCATCCTGGCGCAGTGGGAGACGGGCGCGGAGGGTATCCGCTGGATTGAACACCTGGCGGAAGCTGGCAAGGCTACCAAGCTCGCCGGAGGGGGCTACCCGAACCGCTATACCGCCCGTGCTGGCGACGTGCTGCCGCTGATCCAGGGCGGCGGCATCCAACCGCCCAAGGATGGCGTTTGGATTTTCGGCATCGACGAGGGCGAGGAATACGCGCAGCCGCCCGGCTGGATGGGAAAGGTTGAAGTGCATTCCGACCGCGTGGCGGCCTGTCCTGCCGATCAGGTCTTGACCATCGACGCCTGGGATCAGTCCTGAATGTTTTTGGAGACAGCTACATCATGAGCCGCAGCCGCCGCAAAACACCTATCGTCGGGCACACGACCTGCCGCAGCGAGCGCGAGGACAAGAAGCTCTGGCATCAGCGCTGGCGCACCCGCGAACGCATGGCGCTGGCCAGCGCATCGCCGGACGCCCTGAACACCCATCTGCCTCTGCTGGAAAACCAGGTCAGCAGCGTTTGGTCGATGGGCAAGGATGGCCGTTCCTACTGGCCCCTCAAGCGCCAGGCCGCCACAGCGGATCGCATCGCCAACCACAAGGGACGCAACCCGCAGGAACGCACTTCCCTGAAACAGCGCCTGCTGCGCAAGTGGATGAGCAAGTGAAGCTTTCCCTCCATCAGCACATCGCGCTGTTCTGGATGATCGGCGCTCCGGGCGTCTTCGCGCCCGTGATCGAGAACGCCAAGCGGCCCGATGCCGGTGTCGTCATGGCGTGGGGTGTCGCCATCGTGGCGGTGATGATCCTCTTCACGCCCTTACTACTGCGCTGGCCACCATTCCGGCGCTGGTACGGCTGGACGGATGCGCTGTCGGAGCGTCAGCGCCAGGCGCTTGCCCAGCGCAACCTGCGCCGCTACTACCAGATCGCTTTCGATGACGGCTACGTGTCCCGCGTGGTGCCCTACGTGTGGCGCATCATCTGGACGGTCGGCGGGTTGATGGCCGTGACTACTGTTCTGCCGACCAACACGGGACGGCCAGCCTTCGATGCCTTGGTGGTCTTCTCGACCTGGTATCCGATAGGCGTGATGCTGCTGGTTTTCGCATCATGGCCTCTTGGCCGATTGATTCGCCAAAGAGCGCAGGAGCGACGGAAATGAGCATGCCGAGCATCGAGGCGCTGGCCAGCGCATGGGCACAAATTGCCGAGGAAGTGGAGTTCCCCGCCGACTACGAGGGCACGGCTTCGCCCGAAGCGCATGAGGCCAGTGAAGCCATTCAGGAGCGGATTCGGGAACACATCGTCGCCACCAACGACATGCGGCTGTTCGGCCTGCTGCACTTGCTGGGGCAGGCGTCGCTGCGCATGGAGCAAGTACTGTGGCCAGAGGACTATGATCGTATGACCCGCGAGGTCCAAGAAGCCCTACGGGAAGCCAACGACCCCAACGCCAAGTTGTACACTCACGAAGAAGTCATGCAGGCGATGCAGGAACGTATCGACCGGGCGCGAGATAAGCCACGTTGATCGGCTGACGGAATTTTCGGCGGTTCCGGCTTACAACCCCATTCTCCGGATTTAGGCTCAATAGAATATAAATAGCAAAACGAATGTCTGCTTCTGGCCGAGAGCTGACCTTCTCTGCGCGCATCTCACTGACCGCAACCGCTGCACTGCCGGCGCTGGGCCAGAAATTCTGAGCGGCTCTTGAGGGTCGACACCGGTAATCGGATCGTTGCCGCACTGAACAGCGCCCCGTTCCAGGTCGCCTCCATTTATGCGGCTGAACCGAGGGAGAGCAGCTTTACGCCGTCTGGCCGCAGTTCGCCCTTGGGCGACACGTGCCGGTAGAGCGTCTGCCGGGTAATCCCGAGTTCTTCGCAGAGATCGCCCACCTTGGTTTCCGGTTGCCCCATGCTGGCCATCGCCAGGCGTAGCTTGGCGGCGGTCATCTTGAAGGGGCGCCCCCCTTTCCTGCCGCGAGCGCGCGCCGAGATAAGTCCAGCGACTGTTCGCTCGGAAATCAACTCACGCTCGAACTCGGCCAGCGCGGCAAAAATACCGAACACAAGCTTGCCGGCGGCAGTCGTCGTGTCGACCGCCGCACCGTGACCGGTCAGGACCTTCAGGCCCACGCTACGCGCAGTTAGGTCGTGCACGGTGTTGATCAGGTGGCGCAGATCACGGCCAAGCCGATCGAGCTTCCACACGATCAGCGTGTCCCCTTCACGAAGCGCCTTCAGGCAAGCAGCCAACCCTGGGCGATCATCGCGCCTGCCCGAGGCCAGATCCTCGTAAAGGTGCGCAAGGCTCACACCAGCGGCGATGAGCGCATCGCGTTGCAAATTGGTGGACTGGGATCCGTCCGCCTTCGATACCCGCATGTAGCCGATCAGCACCTTTTCACCCGTCACGTATACGTTCGATTATGTGACAGTGTGCGCCGGAAAGCTCAGGCCGTTAAAATTTGTCACTTAACCCGTCATTCTGTCTAAGGCATGCAAAGGGTCCATCAGGCTCATAATGTGACAGGAATTCCGGCGGGATGCCTTCCTTCACGAAGGTGGCTCGCAACCGTTCCAGGGAAGCTGGGTCGCGCCGACCATAGGAAGCCAACGCGAACAGCGAGCGTGCCGTCTCGGGGTTGTGCCGCGCTTCAATGATGGCTTCATCGATGGCCTGGACTGCACGTTGCCAGTGATTGACGGGTTCGGGCTTCGGCGCTTTCGCCGGCAGGCCACTGGTGAACTCGGTTTGGGGCTCGGACCAGAATAGCTTTGCATGCTCGCCAGGCGGGCTTATATCCCTCACTTCGATCAAGCTGATTGCCGTTGCCGCAGCCTCCAGCATCTGCAACCCTACTGCTAGGATCAGGGTTTCATACGGTCGCCACAGACTTTGCCCAGCACGCAGCGGATACCCACAGCGTTCCCAGATCAGGCGGAGATACCCCGCGTAGGTTCCGCACGCCGAAAGCGGGGTGTTCAGCTCATCAAGCAGCGTGCGTAGCAGCCGAAACCACAATCCGGCGTGGATGCGTCGGCGCGGCAGCTCAACATGGCCGGTCGTCAGTGCCTGCCAGGTACGCCGGTCCATCGTCGCAATCGCGTCGCTGGCCGTGCGTGGGTCGGCGTCGGCGTTTTCCCAGCCGAGAAACCGCCCAGGCACGCCCCAATACGATTCCAGCCAGCACCCATGCAGCGGGCAGCTCAGCATCAGGGGCAGCTTCCACGCAAGTAATACGGCTTGGTTTGCCGGATCGTTCAGGCAGAGTGGACAGGCGCGATGTAATGGCTGGCTGGGCAGCCAGGCGCGCCAGCTCGTGATAGATCGCGTCCTACGGCGGAGTTTCGGCAGCAACACCGAGAGCTGGAACGTATAGGTTTCTAAAGCGTCAGGAATCTGATCATCAAGGCTGTCCAGTAACCAAGGCACCCAGCCGGCGAAACTCATGCAACGCAGCCGATCCAGCTCGATGCCGCTCCGCCGGGAGAGCATTGTCAGCAGCGACTGTGGTGGCGCGGTATCCATGTCATCAGCCTGGCCGTGACCAAGATCGTGCTCCAGCAGCTCGGACACTTCCATGTGATAGCAAAGGGCCACGCGGTTGAGCCACGAAGACAAGGCTTCGCCTTCTCTGGGAGCCGGATGCAGCGGCCAGCGCGGCGCTGGCGTCACATCAGTTCCCGCTCGAACTGTCGTCGCCGCTCGCTTGGGCCGGTGTAGTCGGCCAGCCGATACCTATCACGAGCGGCATCGCCCAGATAAGCCGCTCGGCAAAAAAGACGGCGAGCGTCAGCGCCAAAGCGCTGGGGTGCTCCGGTGCGTTAAGCCAGAGAAACAATGTTTGGTTGAGTGATTCCATAGGGTCTCCGGGCTGGATCGCCTCACACGTGGGCGATCCAGCCATGCTGTCGGGAATTCAGTCACGCTTGTCGTGGTCGTCATCGTGATCCGCCTTGTCCTCGGCGGACGAGATGACCGTGCCCTTGTTGGCATCGACCCGGACATCGAAGACCTTGGCCCCGCTGACGACTTCGACGTCATAGACCCAGCCTTGCTTCGAGTTCTCGTACTCGGCGCGTGACGCCTTGCCATTGGCGTGCTGCTCGGCAACGGTGACCGCCTGAGTGAGCGGAATCTTGGCCTTGGCGATAGCCATTGCGTCGTTTCCCATACCGCCATTGGCGGCGTAGGCGACCGCGCCGGTTGTAGCGATGGCGACGGCTAGAAGGG
Source organism: Herbaspirillum huttiense (assembly GCF_047300815.1). Lineage (GTDB taxonomy): Bacteria > Pseudomonadota > Gammaproteobacteria > Burkholderiales > Burkholderiaceae_D > Herbaspirillum > Herbaspirillum huttiense_A. The sequence goes on from NZ_CP178609.1 coordinate 338,067, forward strand.
AAAGTCTGGTGTAGCGGTACATGATGCTTCTCCAAAAGAGTGCAGGGATTTGCACAGTGGAGAAGGTACGCAGGCGGACTTAGCTCTCACTGAGCCGGGCCATCGTCCTTTGGGATGTCGGGCAACGGCTTAGCGTGCTTTATTTTCCGTTTTCTGAACCGACCCCCCATAGAACACAGCTTGCATCCAGCTAAGGCCGCCAAAATGCATGTAGGCCCAACCCAGCGCCACGACCATGAAGAACGACGGCAGAACGAAGGCGAGTCCGGCGATGGTGGCACCCCAGATGCGGTAGTGGACGTAGCCCAGGTAAATTTCCAGTTGGGCCGCTAGCGGCCCCGGTGCCAATTGCGCTAAGGCGAGCCCTTCCTTGTAGTCGGCATCGCTGATCCACTTGCGCTCTTCGACCAGGTCGCGGTGCATGTAGCCGACCAAGGCCACCGGGCCGCCAAATCCTAGGGTGCCCAGGCGCAGCATGTAGAGCGCCATTTGCCAGAGGGTGTACGGTATTTTTTCTGCGATGGCACTCATGGCGTTTCCTTGTTGCAATGAGCGTAGAGAGAATCGAGGATGGAACCGACTTCCGCCAAAAACGCATCATCGTCGGCCAAACGGGCACGCGCACCGGTCAGGATCGCTTCGAACCCGGCCGCTTCCGCCGGCGCCTCGCCACCGGCATCGAGCGCATGCACCAGGGCGGCCAGTTTGGCCATGCCTGGCGTCGAGGGGAGTTGGAAGCTGGCGACCAGCACTTCAAACGTCACCTTGTTACCAACGTGGGTGAACGTGGCGTCGTTAAAATCGAAGCCCAAGGCATCCACAGGGCAATTGGCAGGACTGTCCAGCCACAAAAAGGCCGCCTTGGAATCGATGAAGCGCTGGATCAGCCACGCGCTAGCCACCCGATCCACCCATAAATGGCGTCGCGTCGCCCAGGTACGCCTTTGGTAATCCTGAATTTGCAAGTAGGGAATGTCCCGTTCTTGCGGCTGCGGCTCGCCAGGCGACAAGATCGCATCGGCCTTCTCGGCGAAATCGGCCCAGGCAGCATTGGCGGCCAGGGCCGCTTCATTGGGGAAAAAATCGATGCGCTCGATCGCTTCACGTTCCTTGGCCAGCTTCTTGAGCGTCTTGGCGATATCCGCCGTGGCTTGCGACATCAGCGACTTCTTGGCCTCCACCACCATTTCCAGAAATTCGCCATATTCCTTGGCACGATCAAACCGTGCCAGGAAGGCCTGTTCATCGTCTGCGTTCCGGGGAACCACCTTCACTAGCCAGGCTTCGCCGCCTTCGGCATTGGTTTGGTCGACCAGTTCGGCCAAGGTGTCGGCATGCCCGGGGCGTTCGGGAAGGAGATAGGCGCCGTCGCGCAACGGGACGCACCCCAGGGCCTTGATGGCCCGCCAAAGGCGCATGCGGGCGGTGGCGCCGGTGGTGGGAAGGCTGGCAATGAGGAGGTGCCAGTGTGTCGATGTAGTATTCATGTATAAAACTCTACACCATGTAACGAAAATTACAAAGTTAACTTTAAGGGCATTGCTATCGTGCTGATTAGCAATCGTGATATCCTATCCCCCCCGATAGGATAAATATGCGATGAGCACCCACGCCTCCCATTCCGACATCATCAAACGCCTGAAGCGGGCCGAAGGCCATCTGCGCAGCATTATTGCCATGATGGAAACAGGACGCAGTTGCCTGGATGTCGCCCAGCAGTTGCAGGCCGTCGAAAGCGCTGTCGGCAATGCCAAGCGCACTCTGATCCACGACCACATCAGCCATTGCCTGGATCACGCCATGCAGTCAGACGGCCAGGACGCCGCCGAGGCGGTACGCGAATTCAAAGAAATCACCAAATACCTCTGAGGCACCTCCATGATCGATATCGCAGGCCTGCTCCAGCAAGGCGCCGGCAACATCTGGCTGTTCATCCCCAGCGCTATTCTCCTGGGCGCGCTGCACGGCCTGGAACCAGGGCACTCCAAAACCATGATGGCTGCTTTCATTGTGGCCATTCGCGGCACCGTCTCGCAGGCGGTGCTGTTGGGCATCTCTGCCACGCTGTCGCATACGGCCGTGGTGTGGCTGGTCGCCTTAGCCGGCATGTACTTCGGCAGTCAGTGGAGCGCGGAATCGTCGGAGCCTTACTTCCAGGTCGCCTCCGGCGTACTGATCATCGGCGTGGCGCTTTGGATGGCGTACCGAACTTGGCAGCAGGCACGTGAAGAGGTGCATGGCCATCATCACGACGAGACCAAGTGGATCAATACCGGCCATGGCATGCTGCGTGTCGATATCTTCGAAGAGAATGTGCCGCCGCGCTTCCGGTTATCGACCGAGCACGGCATGCATCGCTGGCCAGCCGCTGGCGTCGAGATTCACACAACTCGCCCAGATGGCACCGAACAGACCTTCAAGTTTGTCGACAAGGGAGCATTTCTGGAGTCGATCGATGAGATTCCCGAGCCGCATGAGTTCAAAGCACAAGTGTTTCTGTCGCACGGCGGTCACTTCCACATTTATGACGTCCAATATGAAGAGCATCACCACCACGATCATGGCGATGATGGACTGGACGTATCGGATGGGACGTACCAGGATGCTCACGAGCAAGCCCACGCGAACGACATCAAGCGGCGGTTCGCTAATAGGGACATCAGCACCGGCCAGATCGTCATGTTCGGCCTGACCGGCGGCCTGATCCCGTGTCCGGCGGCTATTACCGTGCTGCTGCTGTGCCTACAGCTGAAGAAGGTTTCCTTGGGCGCAGGCCTGGTGCTGTGCTTCAGTATCGGTCTGGCGCTGACCATGGTGGCCTCGGGTATCGTGGCAGCCCTGAGCATCCGTCATGTCAGCAAGCGCTGGTCGGGTTTCGGTACATTTGCCCGCAAGGCGCCTTACTTCTCCAGCGCAGTCATTATTATGGTGGGCTTGTATGTGTTCTATCACGGCTGGATTGCACTGCCGGCTTAAAGAAGGAAATACCATGTTTTCCGTATTTCGAAACCGCAGTTACCGCCACTTATTCTTGGCGCAAGTGATTGCGCTGGTGGGTACGGGACTTGCCACAGTTGCGTTGGGCTTGTTGGCTTTTGACCTCGCAGGAGATAAAGCCGGCACGGTACTCGGGACTGCATTGGCGATCAAGATGATCGCCTACATTGGCGTGGCGCCGATCGCGTCCGCGTTTTCCGAACGCCTGCCGCGACGCACTACCTTGGTGACCCTTGATCTCATTCGCGCCGCTGTGGCCATTTCGCTGCCATTCGTTACACAGATTTGGCAGATATACATCCTGATCTTTGTGCTCCAGTCGGCATCGGCTGCCTTCACTCCGACTTTCCAGGCCACCATTCCTGATGTGTTGCCGGAGGAGGACGAATACACCAAGGCCTTGTCACTGTCGCGCCTGGCCTATGACTTGGAAAGTGTCGTCAGTCCGATGCTAGCGGCTGCACTAGTGAGCGTGATCAGTTTTCACATGTTGTTTGCGGGAACTTCAATCGGATTCATCGGATCCGCTTTGCTAGTGGTCTCCGTCGTGTTGCCAAAAGCAAAGCTATCACCACCCCGCGGCATCTACGATCGCACGACCAAGGGCCTCCGGACTTACCTGGCTACGCCCCGATTGCGTGGCCTTCTGGCACTCAATCTAGCTGTTGCTGCGGCGAGCGCGATGGTGATTGTCAACACCGTGGTGTACGTCCAGGCCAGGTTCGGGTTGACGCAGACGCAAACTGCTTGGGCTCTCGCCGCTTTTGGTGGAGGCTCGATGGCGGCCGCTTTTATCTTGCCGGGCCTCCTAAAAAGCATTTCTGATCGTACTGCGATGTTATCCGGTGCTTCGGTACTGATAATCGGCCTATTCGCGGGTAGTACAGTAGACTCGTATCATTGGATGCTAGTACTGTGGGGGTTGCTGGGTATCGGTTACTCCTTGACGCAGACACCGTCCGGGCGACTGTTACGTCGATCCTCGTCAGCGGAAGATCGGCCGTCTCTGTTTGCCGCGCAATTCGCACTGTCGCACGCTTGCTGGCTAGTTACTTATCCGGTTGCGGGCTGGCTCGGAGCGCGTATCGGCTTGTCGCTAACATTTGTCGTCCTTGGTTTGATTGCCCTAGTGGCTGTAATTGCCGCTGCAAAACTATGGCCCGCTGTTGATCCTGAGCAAATAGAGCACGAGCATGCAGATTTAGATGAAGAGCATGTGCATCTCGCTGGGGGCGGAAAGCGTCATTGCCACCATTACGTCATCGATGACTATCATCGTGACTGGCCTCATCCATGACATGGCTCAAGATAATCGCTTATATCACCATTGTGCTGGTGCTATGCTTCAGCCTGTATTTTTTGTTGCAATACATCCTAATGGATTAAATTAAGGATGTTTTCTACCCCTGATAACGGTTGAGAACTAGCAGGCCTTAACGGATAATTTGAAATATTCAGCACTTAAAATGTGCTTTATCCAATTTTATGAAAAGAACCATCTGCCGACGTGTTGCTTTACTAATGCTCGCGATTTTTATTGCGAACATTGGCATTGCGCACTTGCGCACGCAATGGCTTCATCATGATCTGGATCACACCCTGAATGGGAAACTTGTTTCCTTGATGGATCAGCATGCCGACGAAGATGATCATGGCATTCTCACCGGCGCAGAACATCAATTGCTGCATGCTGCGGATCACGGGCAGCCCCTTCCTGCCTCCATGTCTGCGACACTGCAGGTATGGGCGTTAGCTACCATCCTGATCTTTTCCTTACTGGCTTCCCGTGTTCCGGAGTCGGTATTTCCTGCGCCATTCCGGCCCCCTCGACGTTCGTCGATCTAATTCCTTCGCCATTTTTTTGCGTCAGTAATCCTGGCGACTTGGAGTGACCCGCCGTTCGGGGGCTGTCTTCGTCAGCTCGGCCATCGCTGCATCGCGTCTCAACATTTCTCGCAGTGAACTAATCCGTCTGCCTCTGGGCTGCCTTGTGTTGCCCGGACGGATGGAGATCAGGACATCCATATGAAAACACCTGCTTTCGTCGGGCGACTTGCTCTTGCCATTCTCATCTTCCAAGCATTGTCGGCCCATGCAGCCGACAGGCCAAAATCATTCTCCATCACCGATCAACAGATTAAGGCACTGGGTATTCAGCTCGTGCGGCTCGATCAGCAATCCGAAGCGCTGGCAGTACAGTATCCCGCCCAAATCACCGTGCCGCCTGATCGCGAGCAAATCATTAGTTCTCCGCTGGCCGGCATGGTATCGCAGATTCTTGTACGTCATAACGAGACCGTGAAGCAAGGTGCGCCGCTACTGCGCGTCGTGAGTCCGGACTTTAGTCAGTTGCAGATGCAGTTGATGACAGCGAATGCAAAGTACAGCCTGGCCGCGCAAAATGCTCAGCGAGAGAAGGCGCTCTTTGATGAAGGCATCATTGCCCAGCGCCGGGTGCAGGAGTCGCAAGCCGCGCTGCAGGAGAGTGAGGCGGCCCTGTTCCAGGTCAAAGCAGCTCTCCGTATGGCAGGTTTTATGGACAGGCTGGGCACCGCCGGCACGGTCGAGGATGGTTTCATTCTACGCGCCGCCAAGGGCGGTATCGTGACTGATATCGAGGTCAAACTTGGGCAGCGTGTTGATGCCAGTACGCCGCTGATGCGCCTGACACAGGCTGACGTATTGACAGCAGATATCCATGTTTCTGCTTCGGATGCAGCCACTTGGCGTGCCGGGACGCCGGTGAAGGTCAAAGGCATCAATGTCAAGGGCAAACTCCTTAGCGTTGGCACCAGCGTGGCCGCGGGCAGCCAGAGCGTGACCTTGCGCGCCTCTCTGGAGGGCGGCCAGGGAGCGCTGCTGCCCGGCCAATTCGTGACCATGGAGCTGATGCCTGAGAAAACACCCGGTAGCTGGGATGTTCCGCTATCCGCCATCGCGTACGACGGGGATTATGCGGTTGTCTTCGTGCGCACGGCAAAAGGATTCGACGCCCGTCCGGTTAAGGTGCAAGCTAGCGCAGCTCAGCGTCTGCGTATCCTGGGCGCGCTGCAACCCAATGAAAAAATTGCCACTAGCGGCATCGTTGCCCTGAAAGGCGCGTGGTTGGATGACAAGGGAGGGAAATAATGCTCGCCCGACTTATCCAGTTCTCCCTATCCCAGCGACTGTTCGTGTTGCTAGGGGCACTTATGCTTGCCGGAGCCGGATGGTTTGCGTTCACCCAACTGCCGATCGATGCATTCCCCGATGTATCCAGTACGCAGGTCAAGGTAATCATGAAAGCGCCCGGCATGACCCCCGAAGAGGTCGAGAGCCGTATTGCAGTACCGATCGAGGTGGAAATGCTTGGCATTCCCAAGACCAAGATCCTGCGCTCGGTGACCAAGTACGGACTGGTCGATGTCACGATCGACTTCGAAGATGGAACCGACCGCTATTGGGCACGCCAGCAGGTTAACGAGCGCCTTGCCGGGATCGCAGAGTTGCTTCCTCAGGGAATCAGCGGCGGCATGGCCCCCGTGACAACACCATTAGGTGAAATGTTTATGTTCACCATCGAAGCGGATGGAATGAGTCTGGCGGACAAGCGCAGTTTGCTCGATTGGGTAATTCGTCCCGCGTTGCGTACGGTCCCAGGCGTAGCGGATGTAAATTCATTGGGTGGAATGGTCCGTTCGTTCGAGATCATCCCCGATCCACTCAAACTTGCCAGCGCCGGTATCACGATGGCGCAACTGAAAGATGCATTGCGCAGTAATAACATGAATGATGGTGCCGGACGCCTGTCTGAAGGTGGCGAGGTTCTCCTGGTCCGAACCGAAGGCAGTATCCAGAATCTGGATGACCTGCGTTCCGTTGTCGTCACCGTTAAGGACCGCTCGCCCGTGCGTGTCGGTTCATTGGCCGAAGTTCGTGTCGGAACGATGACACGCAATGGTGTGGTCACCAAGAGCGGACAAGGCGAGGCGGTGCAAGGGCTGGTATTGGGGTTGGCCGGCGCCAATGCACAAAAGGTAGTCGAAGGAGTCAAAAAGAAGCTTGAAGAGATCCAGTCGACTTTACCCAAAGGGGTAACGCTCGATGTCTTTTATGATCGGGCCTCGTTGGTTGATAAGGCGGTAGGTGCGGTTTCTCGTGCACTGCTGGAAGCGACCATTTTGGTTCTGGTACTGCTCGGACTGTTCCTCGGCAACGTGCGGGCAGCAGTAACCGTCGCTTTAGTACTACCGCTCGCGGCTCTTATCACATTCATCCTCATGCGCAGCTTTGACATGTCGGCCAACCTTATGAGCCTGGGAGGGCTGACGATTGCGATCGGTATGCTGGTGGATGCAGCAGTGGTGGTAACTGAAAACATCGTGCAGCGGCTGGCCGACGACAAGAGTGACGGAAAACTTCCCAGATTGCATATCGTATATCGGGCCGTAAAGGAAGTTGCAGTGCCCGTGACATCTGGAATCCTGATCATCATCACCGTATTTTTGCCGTTGCTGACTTTGCAGGATCTGGAGGGCAAGTTTTTCGCGCCGGTGGCAATGGCTATCGTTTTCGCGTTGGCCGGCTCCCTGCTGCTTTCCTTCACCGTCATTCCCGTCATCGCATCTTATCTCATCAAGAATGTCAGCCATGAAGAACCTTGGCTGCCGCGTAAGCTGCTGCAAGCATATTCCCCTTTGCTTGAATGGGTACTTAGACATCAGCGGGTGGTATCGATTGGCGCAGTCCTGATGTTGGCGCTGGCTGGCGTGCTCTACACGCAGGTAGGCAAGACATTCATGCCGACCATGGATGAGGGGAGCTTGATTGTCGGCATTGAAAAACTCCCCTCCGTGAGCCTGGAGGAAAGCGCAGCAATTGACTTGAAGATTCATCAGGCACTGATGAAAGAGATCCCGGAGGTGACGGGAGTGGTGGCGCGCGCCGGTTCCGATGAGATTGGCTTGGATCCAATGGGTCTTAATCAGACCGACACTTATCTGCTGCTTAAGCCGCAGAGTGAGTGGCGCATGAAGACAAAGGACGAGTTGCTGGCAGAAATTCGCAAGGTCCTGGATACCCTGCCTGGCATCTCTTACAGTTTTACCCAGCCTATCGAAATGCGCGTCTCCGAGATGATCATTGGCGTACGGGGCGACATTGCGGTCAAAATATTCGGCCCCGACCTTGAACAGCTCAACTCATACGCGACCCAGGTTGAACAAGTGCTCAAGACCATCTCCGGCAATCAGGACGTATATACGGTTCAAAACGATGGGGTGCAATACATGCGGGTGATCGTCGACCGTATGCAGGCAGGCCGCTTGGGCCTCTCGGTGGAAGACGTCCAGGATGCGCTGCGGGTGCAGATCGAGGGCCAGCAGACAGGCACGGTGATCGAAGGCAACCGTCGTACCCCCATCCTGTTACGTGCTTCTGAATCGATTCGGCTGTCACCTGCCGAGTTTTCGGCAGTTCGTATCACTGGAAAAGATGGTATGACGGTTCCTCTGTCCAGTATTGCGACTCTGGAGCGCGCGGCTGGACCAGTCAAAATCGACCGGGAGATGGGTAGCCGCTACAGTGTTGTTATCGCCAACGTCAGCGGCCGCGACCTGGTGGGCTTCGTGCAAGAAGCGCAAGCCAAAGTGGCGCAGAAGCTGAAATTGCCAACCGGCTATCGTATGAGCTGGGGTGGGCAGTTTGAAAACCAGCAACGTGCTGCGGCCCGTTTGGGCGTAGTAGTGCCCATTTCGCTGGGATTGATCTTCGTACTGCTGTTTGCCACTTTCGGGTCGATCAGGCAGGCACTGCTTATTCTCAGCATCATTCCGTTCGCGCTTGTGGGTGGCATCGTGGCCTTGTGGCTGACCGGTGAGTACCTGTCTGTTCCTGCTTCGGTGGGCTTCATCGCCTTACTCGGGATTACGGTGCTCAACGGTGTCGTTCTCGTGGGCTATTTCAATCAGCTGCGACATGAGGGAATGCCGTTGCGCGAAGTCGTAGTCACCGGTGCCAAGCGACGTTTGCGGCCTGTGATGATGACCGCGTCCATCACGGCGTTTGGCCTGATTCCGCTGCTGTTCGCAAGCGGTCCCGGATCCGAGATCCAGCGCCCGCTGGCCATCGTGGTCATTGGTGGCCTAATTACTGCAACCGCATTGACCCTGATGCTATTGCCTATCCTCTATCTTAAGTTCGCTGGCGCCGACAAAGAACCCAGCCAGGAGATCAAGCATGTCTGATTCCATCATCACTATCTTATGTCCACGCAATCTTGAAGAGCAATTGCTGGATTCATTGCTCGTCGCGCCTGACGTCGCTGTGTTTACCAGCGTAACCGTGGCAGCACACGGGGTTGAGCGGGAACGCCTGTCCGCGTCCGAACAAGTTCTGGGGCGTGCGGTCATGACGCAAGTTCAAATCCTCTGCACTGAGCAAGCCAAAGATAAGTTGCTCTCCGGTCTGAAAAACACATTTGCTCGTTCGGGGCTGCGCTACTGGGTGACGGCCGTGTTCGAACAAGGAGAATTTGCATGAATCTTCGTAGCACTTTACTGACAGCGCTCTTTCTGCCGTTGTTCGCGCAAGCCCAAAGCTCCCCCGGCATACCGGACGGTCCGATCCCGGCGCTGGTTGCGCGCCCCCTGTTGGAACAGGATCCCTCCGTTGCTGCTGCGCGGGCCACGCTGGATGCGGCACGTCGAGAATCCAATATTCTTGACGCATCGCCCTATGAATGGACGGCGCGCGCTACCGGCCAGCGCCGTCGTGTCGAAAACGAAGCGAACTCGAATGAGTGGAACGTCGCTCTGGAGCGCACGATCCGCCTGCCCGCCAAGGCGTCGGCAGACCGCAAACTTGGTCAGGCGACGGTGGATGAAGCCGAGGCGCGCTACGGCGAAGCCATGCACGAGGCTGCGCGCGATCTACTGGAGTTATGGATGGCCTGGTTGCAGGCCAATGCCAACTATGAACTCAGCAAGAGCATGCAGCAGTTTGCGGTAGAAAATCTTTCTGCCGTACAGAAGCGTGCGAAAGCCGGTGATGCCGCCAAGCTCGATGTGAGCCTGGCGCAGTCCGAGTTGGCGGAACAGCGTCGACAGACCAACGAAGCCAAGCTTGGTGCTTCATTGACATGGACACAACTGCATAGCCGCTTCCCAGGTTTTGATGGACAGTTCTCCAATTTCCCCAACATCTCCGCGCTGGCGCAGGATTCTGGTTATTTACAAGCCCGAATTCGCGAGCAAAGTGACCGGTTTAAGGCTGCCGAGGCCGCATGGCGAAGCGCAGATGCACAAGCACAGCGCAGCAGAGCCGAACGGACGCCAGACCCCACTCTTGGGGTCTTCAGTGGATCCGAGGCGCGCGGCAGGGAGCGACTCGTCGGCGTATCGATCAGCATCCCGATCCCGAGTGGGTCCCGCAGCGAGAGGGCTATCCAAGCGACGCATGTGGCGGAGGCCAAACGCCAGGAACTTGAGGCTATTCGGAGGCAGATCGGCGCCGAAATCGATTCATCGATCATCACTGTGCAAAGCAACTACGATGGCATGCTACTGGCAGAGGAAAGCGCGAACTCCATGCGTGAGAACGCGCGTCTGATGCAGCGAGCCTACTTGTTGGGTGAGGGCGATTTGCAAGGATTGTTGCTTACCCAACGCCAAGCCGCCACTGCCCAGCAAGGGGCATTGGGAGCCAAGACTTCGGCGATCAGGAGTTATTACCAACTATTGATTGACTCTCATCTGATCTGGGGGCTGGAACAGAACTGACCTGAGCGCCGCCGGCTGATCGATGGAATGCTTGGCAGACGGCCCGGGATATGTATGTTCACGTCTATAGATGATGAAGACGCCCCAAGATATCGTCCGCTGGTTGGCAACCAGACCCAAACTGATGGATCTCTGTAATGAGTTTCCAGAACAATGGGAAATCGCCCAGCAGCAATTGAACGAAGTGATTACAACAGGCAGTCCCGAGGATTTGAGGCGACTGACAGAGAATCCGCCCGAGTGGCCACGGCATCGTAAGGGTTTTCGGCAAGAGGTGCTAACAAAGGCCATGTGGGAGGCGACATACAGGCAGGTTCGATATCAGATGATTTGCTTGGCCGTGAAGGACTGCAGTTTGTCGTTGGCAAGCGGAAATGCCAGAGGAAAAGTGCGCTTCAACTTCTGGAACGGGGGGCTTGCTCAGTGGCTGCTATTCTCCCGCGGGTTGGAACGGAAGATGGTCAGCTTGCGACTATTCAGGCTGATCTGGCCCTTGTTGGGCCAGCGGGAGCTTCTGATGCCGTTGGTATCGTCTAAGGGGATTTACTGTTTTTACAGTCGCGATTTCGTCAGGACTCTTGCAAAGCTGATCGGCCCTAGAAAAACGCTGGAAATAGGTGCGGGCGACGGAACTCTGACACGCTTCTTAAAGGGATGTGGAGTGAAGGTTACCGCAACCGATGATTACAGTTGGGGCCACCGGATAAAGTATCCCTCTGACGTAGTGAAATGCGATGCGGTCTCTGCCCTTGAGCGGTATGCGCCAGAAGTCGTAGTGTGTTCGTGGCCCCCGGCAGAAAATCCGTTTGAGCATCATATTTTTCAGACATCCAGCGTACAGCTCTACATCATGATCGGAAGCCAGTATCAAGTGGCGAGTGGAAGTTGGGGAGCCTATTCTGAACAAGAGAACTTTGAGATGGTGGAGGCAGCAGAATTAGCGAAAATGCTGATCCCCCCTGAGTTGGGATCTGCGGTCTACTTATTCACTCGGATAAAAAGTGTGAAAAATGAAAGCAGAAAATGAATTCCTTCGATTTTCGGTGAGATCGCTTAAGTCGTGTGACGGAGTGCCCCAGTTCGGTGGGGTATGCGCGTCATCTTCAAGGTATTGATATGGGTGAGGTTAATGATGTCTATTCTGTCTAATTTACTTGAGGCCACCAAGGTGGTGCACGCCAGGCACAGCAAGATCGCCGCCTATGTCAGCGCACTCGTGGCGATTCCGATCTTGGTTGCTTGTTGTAGAGAAAAATTATAAATGGACAGCCCCCCTTATTAAATCAAGCACTTGGAAACACAATTTGCGCGCGAAAAACGGCTTTATATGTGGAATTCCTGTCCATTTATAATTTGTATGCTGAAAATGCATATTCCGGATGTTTCTGGACAGGTCTCAGTTGGACTTGGACATCAAAAATGGAATTAGCAAGCAAGACAGCCTGACGGCCAAGAGGACAGATCGACAACTGGAGGCACAGAAGTCCACTCTCGGCCAGAAGCAGGCATCCAGCAGTACTGAGTACATTGCTTCTAAAAAGGGGAAACTATTGGATATTGACCTTGAAACGTGGTTACTTGATGCTGGCGGCCTTGCTATTCAGAAAATGGCCGAACAGGGTGAAAGTGCTCTATCTGCACCTGAACGTGCTGTTCACTGGATGTGGTTAATCGACTATTCAGTCCGAAATGCAGGTTGTTTTGGGCCGTTAGAGGACATGGGCGCCAAAACGGCTCTCTCAGATTTGGCCCGTTTTGCGCAAGACGCAAAGCTTTCAGTGCTGCCATCGTGGCTGCAACTCTCTGACAATGAGGAAGCTTTCTGCAGCACTTATTATCAACACTTTGATAAGGCATGCGCAGAACTCAAAGGCTACTACGAGCGGACTAGCGCTTGAGTAGGCATCTAACGGCCAGGATCTGACAATTCTCCTCTCGGGTCACCAAGTATCTTAGATTCCTTAACAATAAAATCATGATAGTTCTAGACCGCAATACTCGCTCAAAAGATAACCTGTTTTTCTACATCATCGGAGATAACGGATCCGGGAAAAGTACTTTTTTGCAGAAATGCACGAAAAATTATGCCAACGATTTCGGCAAAATCATCGCTTTACCCTGCGGGATGATGGATCGATTTGACCCGAGATCGACCGGAAAGGTGCGCTACCTAGGCTATCGCTCCAAACAAAATGCAGTTTTTCTTACGACCTTAAATAAAAGTATTACGTTGCTGATATTAAGCTTGTTGAAGAACGGGAAAAAAAAGTTGATCGAAACCATCCTAGAAGACTTGCACATGGAGCTGTCGTTTTCTCCTGCCGCTACGATGTGGGACAAGCGTACCCCGCTGGGCCGCCGTGCAAATGAGGCTCAACGTACAACTGCAGAAGGCGCGATTAAGCGTTGTGAGGAAGTCGATTGGCGGGGGATTGCTGTTCACGATGCAGATATTTTGGAGCGGTGCCTGAGTCTCGATCTGCGGTTCTTCTGCAAGCTTGGCCCAAAAGGCAAGCCGGACCGCTATTTTCCAGAAGATTTGAGTTCGGGGTACGTACAAAAAATCCGGTTGCTGCTCACAGTGGCACAAGAGGCAGAAGACAATTGCCTGATCTTGATCGATGAGCCGGAGATCAGTCTGCATGTGACATGGCAGGCAGAGTTGCCCAAACTGTTTCGCTCAACCCTTTCGTCTCTAACAGGATGTGTATTGATAGTTGCAACACACTCGCCTGTGATCATTTCCAACACGACGCAAGAGCTAGACTTTATCTACACGATTCCAGACGGTGAAACCGTCACATCGCAGGAAATCCCATCGAATATCGAAGAACTTTTATTTAACCGGTTCCACTACCTTCCCTTGTCGAGCAGTATCGTGCCGGAGACATGCGCGAAGATTCTGCACAGCCTGACCCATGAAACAACCACATCAGTACAAGCACGCCAAGAACTGGAAAAATTCTATGCTAACGATCTGACGCCGCGTGACAAACTTTTTTTGGAAAAAGCGCTAGAAATTATCGATATCGCCGACGCTCACGATGAATAACCTAATCGACCTCCTCCCTGATCCGACCAAGGAAGACCTTAATGAAGCAGAGATCCTAGATACGCTTCGGTGGGAAACGATCTATGGCGATATTGCAACCGTAGATGCGTGGGCGTTCTTTTCGACTGGAGGAAAACTGCCAAAGATATCGCTGCCTAAAAAACCAACACCTAATCAGCTTGCCTACAAGAAAAGGGCCGACACGTTTTTCGAGACGCTGCAGAATGGCAACGAAAAATGTTTGAGTAAGACCAGAAATTTACTGCGCACGTATCTGACTGATCGCCAACGAGGTTTCTGCTGCTACTGCCGCCGACAACTATATCTGCATGGTATGGCCATCAACATCGATCATGTCCTACCCAAAACACCGGGGACCAAGTCGGCACTTGCGCAGAGCCATGCGCGTAAACTCTGTTTTGATGTTGAAAATCTAGCTGTCTGTTGCATTGACTGCAATGTTGCGAAAAGAACTGCACGGCATACTTTTCATCCCAACTTAGCTAATTATGCAGACTATATCTCGTATAAGATTCTCATTTCGCCAACGAGCAATGTCGTTGCTTACAAAAGATCAACGACGCTAGGTCAAACAAATATCGCTAACGAAATTTACCAGGTCTTTAAATTATGGCGGCTCGAGATACGGCAGGAACTTGCAGCGTTAGGCGGTGACGAGTTCTTCCGTTTAATTGAGGCGAGCATGGTTGCTGCGGGTGATGATGTCGAGTTACGGGGAAAACTGCTGGAATTGGCAGGCATACATATTGATCGTTTAGCCTGATTTTGGGAACGAGTGCGGTGGATATGGAGGGTTTCAGCCCAAATTCCTTCTCTGTCGATAACCAGCGGTCGTTGATGTCCCATAGCCTGCTCAGTGAAAATGAGTGAACCTTCATCCTCAGTGTCGAAATTGTCCAGAGACGCTGAAATTGCATCGGGCAACGGTGTCAGATAATTCCCGGCGCTGGCCCCGATGGCCAAACCTTGAGTGCCTGTGATGTCGTCGCGCGTAGAGTATTAAGGAGGCGTTCTGGGGAAAGTGTGGGGTGCCTATGTCCATATCAATTCGGCGTGACTGTCGATGGGCTGCATTTTCATCAAACTGGCGCGTTAAAACCTCATCTGGAGATTTGACTGAATATGTGCACTCGTCTTCCCCACCAAATTGCCTCTAAAAGCACTAGGTAGTTGCAATTCAAACGCCCCACCAGGCGCACTTCTACCCCACTATTGAATTGCTGGATAGGGCTGCAATCGGCCAATAACGGACTTCTACGCTTCGCTCCATCAAGCTAGCCGCCGCACTGTCCAGTTCAATCCGATTTGAGCACCCGACTCAAACCGAACTGAGTTCTCACGAGCGCTCCCGAAATATATACATTGAGATGTTCTACAACCAGATTCGCCGACATGCTTACGCTGGCATCTGTCGCTTATAGATTTTGAAAGCGCTTAAAGATCCGCAAGTATCTACTGAACCCCGGCCGGCCCATCATTCCCTGGCGTGTGCTTTTCGACCATCGGCACCGAGTCCCTCTCCCCTATACCGATTCCCCGGAAAATAAGGAAGAGCTGTAGCAAAGCTGGCCCCACTTCCGACGCCTTGCCGGCACAAATGACAATAATACGGCGGCCCTACGCAAGATCTCTGGATGCGAAAATATGGCGGAACGCCTGGGCCGCCTCGAACATGTGATGCAACAGAGCTGCGGGCGCGGACCTTTTCATGCCTTTTGACCGATCTCAAAGTTGGTAAGCTTCTCGAGGGCGCGCACCATCGCCGAGTGATCCCAGGCCTTTCCGCCATGTGCAGCGCAAGAATTGAAGAGCTCTTGCGCCGTGGCGGTGTTAGGCAACGAAACACCAAGTGCGCGCGCACTGGAGAGAGCCAGGTTGAGGTCCTTCTGATGCAATTCAATGCGAAAGCCAGGCTCGAACCTGCGGTTGATCATGCGCGGGCCATGAACTTCGAGGACCTTGCTGGACGCGAAGCCTCCCATCAGTGCCTCACGAACACGTTCCGGATCAGCGCCTGCGCGCGAAGCAAACAACAAAGCCTCTCCGACCGCTTCGATATTCAACGCCACGATGATCTGATTGGCGACTTTCGCAGTCTGGCCATCACCGTTGCCTCCGACTAGCGTGATGTTCTTTCCCATGAGATCAAACAGTGGCTTCACCCGTTCAAATACAGCCTCGTCACCGCCTACCATGATCGACAGTGTCGCGTTCCTTGCACCTACTTCGCCCCCAGAAACCGGGGCATCCAGATAGTCGCACTCGAGATCCCTGATATTTCTGGCAAAGCCTTTTGTCGCGATCGGCGAGATTGAACTCATGTCGACGACCGTCTTACCCTTTGTAAGGCCGGCGGCGATGCCGTTTGGCGAAAATAGCGCGGCCTCTACGTCGGGCGTATCCGGGACCATGATAAAAATGATGTCCGCACGTTCCGCGACGTCACGAGCGTTGAGGCATTGAATCGCAGGAGATTCCGCTATTTCCGATGGGATTTTTCCGTGGGTGTAGACGAATGCCTGATGGCCTGCCTTGACAAGATGACTTGCCATTGGCGCCCCCATAATGCCGAGGCCGACAAAGCCGATCTTGAGTTTTTGGAAAGTCGATCTCACGATTTTCTCCTTGGGATGAAATTTGAATGATGTTTAGATGAGCTGTTGGCGCCAGGTCAGACCTTCTTCAGTGGAGGACTTTGGCTTGTATTCACACCCGACCCAGCCGTTATATCCAAGACGGTCCAGCAAGGAGAACAGGAACGGGTAGTTGATTTCCCCTGTTCCAGGCTCATTACGGCCCGGATTGTCAGCCAGCTGGATATGGCGGATCAGATGCAGGTGTTTTTGCACAGTGGCAGCCAACTCTCCTTCCATGCGCTGCGCGTGGTAAATATCATACTGAAGGAAAGCGGTGCTCTCATCGACATCTCGCAGGATGCTTACCGCCTGCTCTGTGTGGCACAGATAGAAGTTCGGAATATCGAAGGTATTGACCGGTTCGACCAACAGATCCAGGCCGGCGCTTTTCAGCTCACGGGCGGCAAACCGAAGATTTTCGACAAGGGTGGTCCGCAAGACGTCATCCGCAATACCGGCAGGCGCCTTGCCTGCAAGGCAATTGAGCTGCTTGACGCCAAGGGCGGCAGCGTATTCGATCGCTTGCATCACGCCGGTGCGGAATTCGTCAATCCGGTTCGGCAGGCAGGCAATACCACGCTCGCCTGACTCCCAATCGCCTGCTGGCAAATTGTGCAGCACCAGCTCCAATCCATACGTATCGAGCCGGTCGCGAATCTGTCGCGCCGAAAATGCGTAAGGAAACAGGAATTCTACGGCGGTAAAACCGGCATTTGCGGCCAGTTCGAAACGGTCGAGGAAAGGCACTTCAGTGAAAAGCATCGTGAGATTCGCCGCAAAGCGTGGCATGTTTACCTCCTGAAAAGTGATGTCTAAGCCTGCGCCCTGCCATTGGCAAGGCACCCGCTGATAGGCGTTGGATCTACGTTTATTCGAGAAGGCCGGCTTCCTCGATCCCTTTCAAGCCGCCAGGATAACGACAGTCGATTTCCTCAAATTCAACGACATTGTCAATTTCAGTTCCCATCGCAATGTTGGTAACGCGCTCCAGGATCACTTCTACGACGACCGGCACGCGATGCTCCCGCGCCAGCGTTTGCGCAGTCCGCAACGCAGCTTGCAAATCCTCTGGATCAACAACACGAATCGCTTTGCATCCGAGACCGTGTACAACTTGCATGTGATCGACGCCATACCCCTGCAGCGCAGGATCAGTTACGTTCTGGTTTTCAAAAGCCAGCTGCACGCAATAGTCCATGCTGAATCCACGCTGTGCCTGGCGGATCAGCCCCAGGTAACTGTTATTGACAAGGACCTGAACGTACGGAATGTTGAACTGGGCGCCGACTGCGAGCTCCTCAATCATGAACTGAAAGTCATAATCGCCAGACAAGCCCACGACTGTCTTTGAAGGGTCTGCAGCGGCGACGCCCAGCGCAGCGGGAACGGTCCAGCCCAGCGGGCCCGCTTGTCCGCAATTGATCCACTGGCGCGGACCGAACACCTGAAGAAACTGGCCGCCAGCGATTTGCGACAGGCCGATGGTGGAGACAAACACCGTATCCCTGTCAA
Source organism: Herbaspirillum huttiense (assembly GCF_047300815.1). Lineage (GTDB taxonomy): Bacteria > Pseudomonadota > Gammaproteobacteria > Burkholderiales > Burkholderiaceae_D > Herbaspirillum > Herbaspirillum huttiense_A. The sequence goes on from NZ_CP178609.1 coordinate 356,042, forward strand.
ATGCTGCATTCATCTCTGCGTAGACACGCTGAGGCTTGATCGGGATATTGTCGAATGCAGTTTTTCTCTGCATCACCATTTTCCGTTGAGCGCAGCGCCCGGCCCAGTCCGTATACGTCTTCAGTTTTCCCGCAGCCTTGCGTTCACGTGCCACATCGACGAACAGGCGAAGTGCCGCAGCCGCATCCGAGACAATGCCCAGGTCGGGATTGAAGACGCGTCCAATCTGGGTGGGTTCGATATCCACATGCACGAACTTCCTGCCTTTGGTGTAGACCTCGACAGATCCGGTGTGGCGATTGGCCCAGCGATTTCCGATGCCAAGAACGAAATCGCTGGCTAACATCGTGGCATTGCCATACCTGTGGCTCGTCTGCAGGCCGCACATACCAGCCATCAAAGGGTGATCGTCCGGAATCGCTCCCCACCCCATCAATGTCGGGATCACAGGCACACCTGTGATGTCAGCAAATTCGACCAGCAATGCGGAGGCATCGGCGTTGATAATGCCGCCGCCGGCGACGATCACCGGCCTGGACGACTCGCCCAGCAGATCCAGCGCCTTTTCAATCTGCTTGCGCGTGGCTGCGGGCTTGTACACGGGCAGCGGCTCATAAGTATCGATGTCGAACTCGATATCCGCCATCTGCACGTCAAACGGCAGATCGATCAGCACTGGGCCAGGGCGGCCTGATCGCATCAGATGAAAAGCCTGCTGAAACGCTCGCGGCACCAGCGCTGGCTCACGCACAGTCACTGCCCACTTGGTGACAGGCTTGGCGATGGATTCGATATCGACGGCCTGGAAGTCTTCCTTGTACAGCCTTGCGCGTGGTGCTTGTCCGGTAACGCACAGTATGGGAATGCTGTCAGCACTTGCCGAGTAAAGGCCGGTGATCATATCGGTGCCGGCAGGGCCGCTTGTGCCTATGCAAAGGCCGATATTGCCGGCTTTGGCGCGCGTGTAGCCCTCGGCCATGTGCGAAGCGCCTTCGACATGGCGCGCCAATACATGAGCGATCGATTGCCGTTCACGCAATGCTGCATAGAACGGATTGATGGCGGCACCGGGAACGCCGAACGCTTGTGTGATGCCCTCTTTTTCCAGAACCAGCACTGCAGCCAGCACAGCCTTCATCTTTGCCATACGCCTCTCCTGCCGAATGAATATGTTGTAGTCAGAACGCATAATCCCAACTTCACCAGAGCTACGGAAGGCAGATCCATCGAATGACGTTTATTCCACGCAGGAATACGCGCTCCTTTCCTCTCCATCTCGTCAAAAAGAAAGATCCGCGAATCAGTTTCCCGAGGATCGCACTCACTAACAGATTCCTTGTTTATTCCAGATAGAGATGAGACGCTATAGTGCGAAAAAAATGATTTCACCTGCGCGGCTTAACCCGGACACCAGAGGATGCAAAAAATGGATCGAATCCAAGCGCTAAGACTATTCACCCGTGTCGTTGAACTAGGTTCATTCAGCAGGGCCGCCAGCGAATTGGGCATAGGTCAGCCGGCAACCACCAAGCAGGTTGCGCGGATGGAAAAAGAGTTGGACGCCAGGCTCTTGCATCGATCAACGCATGGCGTGACACCCACCGAAGTTGGAAGCGCCTACTACGAGAAATGCAAGCTCATTGTGAGTCTCGACGAAGAAGCGAGATCAGTTGCCAAATTAATGCAATCCCAGGTCCAGGGTGTTTTGCGCATCAGTGCATCTATCGCATTTGGCCGGCGCGTCTTGGCCCCCATGGTACTGGACTTCATGCGCACACATCCGCGATTGCAGATCGATCTTAGTTTTAACGATGGGTACGTGAACCTGGTCGAGCAAGGTGTGGATATTGCTATCCGCATGGGCCGCCTCAACGACTCCAGCCTCGGCGCAACCTATCTGGGCATCAGCCCCTGGATCGCTGTGGCAGCGCCGGGTTATCTGCAAAAACAGGGAATGCCCGAGCAGCCCGGCGACTTGTCGGCACACGACGCACTCGTGTACAGCACTGCGCATGGCGATTCCGTCTGGCGCTTTTCCGGACCTGAAAAGAAATCACTGGCTGTGCCGGTGAATGAACGCCTGCGTTCCAACAATCTGTCGGTGCTGATGTCTGCGGCACGCGATGGCTTTGGCGTGGCGGTGCTACCGCACTATGTCGCAAGCGACGGCTTGCGCACTGGCCAAATCGTTCCAATCCTGCCCGAATGGCGGCTGCCTGGCCAGGAGGTCCATGCAGTTTATCCATCTCCGCACATGATTCCGGCAAAAGTCGGGGAGCTCGTGGCATGGCTCAAAGGGCGCTTCACCGAAAACTGGTGGCAGTAGATATCCGAAATGGATTGATAAAATCGGTCCCTCAGGCACGAATGGCACCAGCTCAGCGCGATGGACATCGTATCGACGCCATCGCGCTGCGCTTCAAGGGGAGTTACTGCGCAATGAAGCACCAATGCACTATTTCATAACGCCAGAAGCGCAACAAATGGCAAGCATGCCGCCAGGCAAAGCACCCAAATGAGCAACTGCTTGTAGACCTTTTCGTCACTGCTTGCTTCTGCAAGAACCAATGCGCCGCCAATATGGAACGGGCTGCTGCACATGACGACGATGCTTCCTGCAAGGACGGACAAATGCCATGTCGCGCTCACTGCGGAAAGGTCATGCGGTAATGCCTTGATGGCAATCGGGATGACCAGTCCGAGCACGGCAATCGACGAGGATTCAAAATTGGCGACGATGGTGCCGACGAAAGAAAGGCCGATGCGGACCAGGGCTGGATTGCTCGCACTGCTGAGGAAACTTCCAATTTCCTCCATGACGCCCAGTGCCTCCAGCAAATGCACGTACAGGAGTACGCCCGCGATCATGATCAATATCGCCCATGGGAGCTTCATTACCGCGTTCTTCACGCGGTTGGGAAACGCCACCATCAACAAGAATCCCAGCGCAAATCCAGTCAGGCCAATATCGAATTTCATCACTACCATGACGATGAACACCAGAACCGACAAGCCGGCGAAAAATCGATATGCCCGGTCAGAGAAAGTCGGCATTTCATCTTGCAGCGCACTAACGCCAATAGTCTGAATCGATTCTTTGCGACGCAGCAGATGGATGCCGCCGAAAGCAAAAAACGCCACCAGACTGACCGCCAGGCCAAGAATAAAGTTAAAGACGAAAAAGTGCGTGCTGAGGAAAGCGATATCTGCGCCCCTGGCCATTGTGGCAACCAGCACTCCCCATGGATTGAAGGGGGAAAACCCTCCGACACATCCGCCCTGGATGCATATGATGCCCATCAGAGCGACGCTGATCTTTTCTCGTTTGGCAATCTCCAAGGCGACCGGAATAGTGATGGCGAACGCTGCTGCCGGCAAGGCGCCGATGCCGCTGATCAGCGCAGTGAGGGAGAACATAATCCAGGGCAGAAAATATACGCGCCCGGTCGCAAGCTTGACCGCATTGCGCACGATCAGGCTGGTAAGGCCGCTTTCCTGGACGTGATGCCACAAGAACATGACGCCCAATACCAGTATGGTGAGCTGCGTGGGATAGCCGCTGTATAAGGTCTTTGCCGGAAGACCGGCAATATGCGCAAGGAGAAACGCACCAGGCAACATCGCCAGCCCCAGATTGATATGCCGCCAGAAACTGAGGATAAATACGCAGCCCAATAGTAAAAGTGAAAAAATCTGTATCGATGTCATTACAACTGTCTCCGGTTGAAGGGTCTTTTGACCTCTTTGATCTTGACGTGAATGCCCCAAGCGGTCGTTGCTGGAGCAGCCCGATAAAACGCTTTCGTGAATCAGCATTGCGGTCTCTTGCAGCACCTTCGCACCGCAGAGACATATCGACTAAGGCCTCCAGATTGATCGCTGGCAAGAACCTGGATCAACCGACGCCGCCAGCACAGTCTGGTCAAATCCGGCCCCGGTTTTCACCCGGAAACTGGATCAATTCACTACGCCTTGGCACCAGGGGATGACCAGGTGCTGGTTCCGCGATCACCATCGACCGGTATCGATGTCTGATCAATTGACGCAGGCCTGGCTCATGGCCTGGCCTGGCGAAATCAAGGCGGGACTTGAAACATGTCCCGCCTGTTTTTGTTTTCTGACGACGCATGGGATTGAAACCGCCCCGCGGTTTGAGGTATCCGCGAGCTCCTTCTACTTCTCTGGTTCCTGACAGAACCCTCCGCTGGCAAGGGCACCGATGCTCAGGCTGACATGAGCATCGAATAGGGCTCTTTCGCAGAGCACGCCCACCAGTTTTTTCGAAATGAGACTGGAATTGAATACCGACAGACATTTGCCCTTGACCATATGAAAGCGTGGCAGCACATCTACGTTTGAAAGTGAGGCGCCGCCACGGCTGCCATACTGGCCAGGTGCTCGTTTACAGCTCGCCGAAAGACGTATCTAATCGACTTATCACATGTATTTACTTGTATTAATATGTGTTTTGATAGTAAACAGCCGAAAGGCACTTGTCAACGCATGGTTAATACGATGATCTGGCGGTGATAGAGCAAAGAAAAAGAACAGTGCCGGTTCGCCTACAGATTTTCCCCGCCCCATTTCCCATGGCCTTATGAAGGCTGTTACGCGGTCATGTGTTCTCTCGCATCGCAGTTTTCCTGATACCGGGAATAGCTTCTTCAGGCGCCATCTTTACTTCCGGGATCGGACCATCTTCTGCGGTGATCCTGACAGACTCCTGACGATGAATTCGTCGATGGCCTCGACGAACGCCTTACTGAATAAGCGCGATTGCTGGTATCTGTTCGGATGCAGCGGCGAAGTATGTTTCCTGGTACATCAAGCGCGCAGGCGGATTTCCAGCTTGAGAGGGCGGCCTCTGACGCACCTGTTCCGGATCATGCCGGGCAAGGCCCCGCCTATCACCTCGCTCCCCTGCCCGACTTGATGAACAAGATCGCGGTCTGAAAACAGAGCCACCACTGGTTGCAAATTACCTGAGAGCGCAGACCAGTTTCGGCGCAAGTAAAGCAAGCAGATTTCCGAATCCACTCACGATCAGGCATCTTTGACGCAGGCACGTCCATACACAAAATTTTCAATAACTTCCGAACATAAAAAATTCATCTAAATGATTTTTCAATTCAGCTATTTTTGATCAAGGCAGCGTAATTAACCGATTAATACTTGTATTAAATTTCCAATACAAGATATCTAGGACGCTTGGCCCAATCGCATCCTCCATCAATCCAGATAAAAATAGCCGACGCCATGATGGACATCCTTATCCCCTCGACATCCCAGCCTTCTCATCATTGGAAAAATCGGCTGTCGATACAGACGACACTGACAATCCTGGCCATCGGTTCATTCTTCGCAATCATCCTCGCTACGTACGCAGTCATTCACTTCTTCGTCGCCCCGGATTTAAGCCATCTGGAACGTGACATTGTCATCTCCCAAGTCGACAGCATTTCGTCGATCATCAGAGAGCAGCTGCAGCGCGTCGAGACCCAGAGTCGCGGAATCTCACAGGCAGCAGCAACGTCATCACCAGAAACCATGGACGCCTTCCTGCCCGCCTTGATTGATCAGTTTGGGGACCCCAATGTGATCGGCGGCGGCATCTGGCCTCTGCCCGGGAAAAGAGAGGCCGGCAAGGAACGCTTCAGCACGTTCTACGTCCGGGAGCCCTCCAAAGGCGCACTGAAGAAAAACGATTACTGGAACACCGAGTCCTCCCCCCGATACTGGGAGCAACCATGGTTTGCGAATGGCGTGCGCGCACCGAAGGGGCGATGCATCTGGGCAGCGGCCTACAACAATGCGGCGAGCGCGGTACCGAAAACCAACTGTGACATGCCCTTGTACAAGGGGGATTCACTCTACGGCGTGGTCACCATCAACGTGACGCTCGACTTGTTCAATCAGGTGGTTGCTGACGTCGAACAGCGCATTCATGGCCAAGTCATGATCATTGAATCCGACGGAAAAATGGTGAGTAGCAATAGTCAGATTGATGCGTCTGCGCTACTGAAGAACGTGTCAGAACTCGCCGAAAAATCCCCCATGGCCGCAAAAGTCGCAGAACTCTTGCAGCATCCTGATGAACAGCAAGCCGGTGGCAGCTATATTGCCGATGGCGTGCCCCAGAGCGTTTTCGTGAAGAAGATAGAAGGCACGCCATGGCTGATCGCGGCAAGCGTTCCGACATCGAGCCTGACAAAGAATACGACGCGGATACTGACCAAGCTCTCCAGCGTCCAAATCCCCATGGCCGTGCTGCTGATGGTGCTCGTCATCCTGGGCATCCGCGCCATGATGTCTCGTCTCAATACGCTGAGATCCAAGATCCATGAGCTCTCGTCGGGCGAGGCCGACCTCACTCGCCGCGTTCCCGAGACTGGCGGCAAGGAATTCGCCGCAATCGCAGCAAGCCTGAACACCTTCATCCGCCGCCTGGGAGGCATCGTTCAACAGGTCGTCGACGGCACACAATCGGTGAGTGATTCGTCGCAACAGATTTCCAGCGGGAACATCGATCTCTCGGCACGCACTGAAGAACAGGCAAGCGCACTGGAAGAAACCGCAGCCAGCATGCTGCAACTGACCGAGGTGGTGCGCAATAACGCCGACAACGCCATGCACGCCAAAGATCTTGCCACCCAGGCGAACACCATGGCACTCGCCGGCAATCAGGCCATGCTGGCGATGCTGTCGACCATGACGGAAATCAACAGCGGCTCGGAACGCATCGGGAACATTACCCGGGTGATCGAGGACATTGCTTTCCAGACCAACCTGCTGGCGCTCAACGCTGCAGTTGAGGCTGCCCGGGCGGGTGACCAGGGACGCGGATTTGCCGTCGTGGCGAGCGAAGTCCGGGTGCTGGCACAACGGTCGGCATCCGCTGCCAAGGAAATCAAGAGCCTGATCGACCTGTCCGTCACAACGACTCAAGGTGGAGCGCGACAGGCCTTGGAAGTCGGATCGACGATCGACCTAGTTCAACAATCCATCAGCCAGGTGTCAGACATCATTTCCGCCATTGCCGCCGCGTCGGACGAACAGAGTCGTGGAATCAACGAGATCAATCAGGCCGTGTGTCAGCTCGACGCTACCACCCAGCAGAATGCCGAACTCGTCGCACAGGCCGCCACGGCAGCGCAATCTCTGGACGAACAGGCTACCTGTCTGAAAGCGGCTGTTTCAGTGTTCAAGCTTTGAATGGTCAGTCGAGGAATGCAAGAGCGCACCGGCAGCCGGCATCGACTATCCCGTCAACACGGGCTTGTCAGGTGCCGGACTGCCACAGACCGCATGGCCTGTTCGCACACAGGGCGCTATATGCAGATGGAACGGAAACCGACACCGCGCTCAGGCGGGGCGATAGCGAATTGAGCAAGACGGATTTTTACAACAGGGGAAGTCGACCCATCAATTATCCGGCAACAGAATCCGGACATACCGGTTTCAAGCTGCTAGTTATTGAAGACAACTGACTCAAGCCGGTAGCCCAAGCCGCGTGACATGGAAATGGTGATACCCGCTGGCATGATCTTTTTGCGGACGCGATGAATATAGACTTCAATCACATTGCCGCTGACTTCATCGCTCAACGCGTACATGCCATCAATCAGCTGCTGTTTCGTCACCCAGTGCCCGAGACGGTTCAACAGGATTTCCAGAACACGCAACTCCTTGGCCGGCAGGATGACGCCACGCCCCTCCAGGTAAAGAGACCGTCTGACGCGATCAAAGCTAAGCCTTCCCAACTGGATCGGGAGCGCATTGGCACCCGCTGCACGACGGATAAGTGAACGTGAACGAACCTGAATTTCCTTGAACGCAAATGGCTTGGCGACGACATCGTCGGCGCCAGCTTCAAGGACCGACATCCTGTCGTCCAGATGGCGGAAGGTCCCGAGAGCGAGCACCGGGATCTCCGGATAGCAAGAACGAAGCCGCTCGAGCTTGTCCACGCCCCAGCCGCTGTAGCGGTCCAGGTCGAGGATCACCAGGTCGAATGCGCCGGTAGACAGACACAACTCCAGCTCTCTACCGGTATTGACGTGATCGATGACACAGCCGCACGAACGGAATGCATCAGACAAGGCCAGGTTCTGGCCGCCGTCGTCGCAAAACAGCACCCGCACCCTATTTGCCCCCATGCAGGTGAATGCCTGCTCTCGCGAGTTCGTAGGCATCCATCAATACTTCCGCCTGCCATGGTGAAGACTGCGCAATCAGGCAGGCAAGCTGGCGCAGTTGAGCCAGCATGCCAGTCCAGGCGGCTTTTGCATGGTGCGGAGTCATGCCTTCGAAACGTGATGCAGCGAATTCGAGGGCGGCGCCGATTTGCTCATGCACGCTTTCCCCATGCGTCGTTTCGAGTCCGATACGCAGAAGCCGGTCGATCACCACCTGACTATCCGTGCTGTCGATGCCGTACATCCTCTCCCCCTCCACACTCGTCCTCATCATGCTCTTACACTTGCGTGATGAATTTGGTTGTCAGGTAACCATCAAAGGTTTCCGTCCCGCCTTCACTCCCGATCCCGCTGTCCTTGATACCGCCGAACGGCGTTTCAGGCAGGGCCATACCCGAGTGATTGATGTTGACCATGCCCGCTTCCAGCTCACTTCCAAGCCGATGCGCGCTCTGCATATTGGTCGTGAATGCATAGGCAGCCAGACCGAATGGCAAGCTGTTGGCGCGGCTAATGGCCTCATCCAGGGTGTCAAACCGGCTCAGCGATGCGATAGGACCGAAGGGCTCCCGTGTCATCAATGAGGACTCCTCCGGCAAACCATCGACCAACGTGGGCATGAAATAGCTGCCATTGCGGTCCGGCGCAAAGCCACCGGTCAGGATGTCGCCGCCACGCGCCCGGGAGTCCGCCACAAATGCTTCCATCTCCATCACACGGCGCTGGTGCGCCAACGGTCCCATGGTCGTTTCGGGAGACATGCCGTCGCCCACCCGTGCCTCCTCAAACGCAGCCACAAGCCGGTCGCGAAGCCGGTCGTAGATACCGGCCTGCGCATAGAAACGCGTCGGCGACACGCAAACCTGACCAGCATTGCGCAGTTTCAGTTTGGCGATGGTCGCGGCGGCGGTGTCCACGTCTGCGTCGTCGCAGACGATGACAGGCGCATGCCCGCCCAGCTCCATGGTCATGCGCTTCATGTGCCCGCCGGCCATAGCCGCCAGGCTCTTGCCGACCTGCACTGATCCTGTGAAGGAGATCTTGCGCACCAGCGAGTGGCGGATGATCTGCTCTGAAATCTCTGCCGGCGCGCCCCAGACGATATTGAGCACGCCCGGCGGCAAGCCGGCATCGTGGAACAGCCGGGCAAGCGCTACCACAGCACTGGGCGCATCTTCCGGCCCCTTGATCACCAGAGTGCATCCTGCGCCGATCGCCGCGACCATCTTGCGAATGGCCTGATTGAACGGAAAATTCCACGGCGTAAAGGCTGCGCAGACGCCGACCGGCTCCCGCACCACCATCTGCCGCACCCGCGGATCCCGGGACGGGATGACACGCCCGTAAATGCGACGGCACTCTTCTGCATGCCAATCGGCATGTTCAGCGCAGCCAAGCACTTCGGCCTTGGCTTCGGCCAAGGGCTTGCCCTGATCCAGAGTAATGCCCCGGGCAATATCATCAGCACGTTCACGGGCAAGCACCGCAACTTTGCGCAGGATCTCGCTGCGCAGCATCGGCGATGAGTTCTTCCAGCTGCGGAAGGCCGCGTCTGCAGCAATCAAAGCGTGTTTAACGTCCTGGAACGACGCGTGAGGTAGCTGGCCAAGGCCGTCACCAGTAGCCGGGTTCAGCACTGTCTCGGATTTACGGGACGCGTCCGCCCCGATGAATTCACCGTTGATATAGAGATAAAGCGTTGGGTACATGGCGGAATGTCAAATGCCCCTCTTGCGCAAGACGCGCAGCGTGACGTGCCGCAAAAGGGAAGTGTTGGATAAAAAAGGCGGAGGAGACGCCAGACCGACGTACACCTCCGCCAAGAACGCAAGACAGACCAGCGTCTTACATACGGGAGGAACTCTGCGAATATTGGGCGCGACCGCCGTGTTCGCGATGCGTTTCCAGGTTAGCCGTGTGCGACATTTTTCCGGCACGGCTCTTGATGATAAAGGCGCAGATCGACGACATGACACCCGACACCGCGACGTAAGCGCACACCAGCCATGGCGTACCACCAGCCCAAGTCACCAGGACTGTGGCAATGATTGGCGTCAGGCCACCGGCGGTCACGCTGGAGAACTGGTACACGAAGGAGATACCGGTGTAACGCACCCGAGCATCAAACAACTCGCACAGAAAGACCGCCACCGTACCGTACACCGCTGCATAGAAGATGCCGTAGGGTACTGCAATGGCGGCCCAGATCATCATGGTGTTGCCATTGGCGTGAGTGAACACCCAGAAAGCCGGATAAATCGAGGCGGCGACCACCAGCGAGGCAATGCCATACAGCTTCGGACGACCAACCCAATCCGAGATCCGGCCAAAGATCGGGATGAAGATCGTCAGCACCACCGCACCGACCATCACGCCTACCAGCGCATCATTGCGCGTCATGCCGATGTGCGAGGTCAGGTAGCTGATCGCAAACACGCTGAAGATATTGAAGAAGACGCCGTCGATATGCCGTGCGCCCAGGCCCAGCAGCATGTTGCCCGGGAAGCGCTTGCACATGTCGAAGAATGGCACCTTGGCTTCGCCGTGCGTGCTTTTCATCTTGGCGAACTCCGGGGTTTCCATGACCTTCAGGCGAATCCACAAACCGAACAATACGAAGAAGAACGACAGTACGAAGGCCAGACGCCATCCCCAGGCCATGAACTGTTCATCGGTCAGCAGCGCAGACAGGGTCGCGATGATCGCGGCCGACAACAACACGCCAACCGACAGGCCGATCTGCGGCAGACTGGTATAGAAGCCCTTCTTGTCCGCTGGCGCATATTCATAGGCCATCAGCACTGCACCACCCCACTCCCCGCCCAGCCCGATCCCCTGGATCACGCGGAACAGCAACAGCAAACCTGGCGCCCAGTAGCCGATATGTTCATACGTGGGGACCAGGCCGATGGCCATCGTGGACACCCCCATGATCAGCAGTGTCACCACCAGCATGCTCTTGCGTCCGACCTTGTCACCGAAGTGCCCGAAGATCACGCCACCCAACGGACGGGCGATGAAGCCCACGGCAAAGGTGGCATAGGCCAACAGCGTCGAGGTCGCCTCGTCACCCGGCGGAAAGTACAGCTTGTTGATCACCAGGCTGGCGACCACGCCGTACAGGAAAAAGTCATACCACTCGATGATGGCGCCGATGACGCTCGCTGCGGCGACACGCCGCATTCCTCCATTTTCACTCTTCATGATGTCTCCTTCGACGCAATTCTATGTTCGCGTTCTGTTGCTATGAATCGGTGTTTGCCTGAGCCAGGCCGGTGTTGTTGTCAGGATGAGGTCAGCTCGTGGTCACCTCCTGGCGCTTCGTGTCAACAACACGGTCAAGCGTGATGATGTTCTCGGACTCGACGGATTGTGCCCCCCGCCCCAGGATCATGTCGGCTGCCTTTTCGGCAATCATCACGGTCGGAATATTGGTATTGCCGGAAATCAAGGTCGGCATCACCGAGCAATCGACCACGCGCAGGCCGGTGACACCGCGCACGCGCAGTTGCGCGTCCACCACGGCCATCGGGTCGCTGTCTGGGCCCATCTTCGCGGTGCACGAAGGATGGAAGATGGTCGTGCCGTACTCGCGGCAGAATTGCAGGATCTCGTCATCGGTCTTCACGTCCGGACCCGGGCGGTATTCGCGCTTCATATAGGGCGCCATCGGTGCCGACTGGGCGACGCGCCGGGCGAACTTGACGCCGGCGATGGTGGTGCGCCGGTCGGTCTCGGTCGACAGATAATTCATCTGGATGCGCGGCGCTTCTTCCGGATTGGTCGAACGGATGCGGATCGAACCACGCGATTCCGGACGCAACTGGCAGATCGAATAGGTACAACCAGGGAAATCGTGCACATTGCCTGCGGTGCTGTCCGCCGACAAGGCCGCAAAGTGGAACTGGATGTCGGGCGTGGGATTCTCGTCCGGCAAGGCGCGGCAGAACATGCCACCGTGGTTGATGCCCAATGCCAGCGGCCCGCTGCGGTTAATCAGCCAGCGCAAACCCATGCCCATCTTGCCGGTCAGGCTGCGCATGGCGTCATTGGTCGTGATCGGCTTGGTCACCTCGTACATCAGCCGCACTTGGAGGTGATCCTGCAGGTTCTCGCCCACGCCTTCGGAGATATGCACCGGGTCAATACCGAACTCCTGCAGCAATGCTGCAGGCCCGATACCGGACAATTGCAGCAACTGCGGGCTCTGGATCGCACCGGCGCACAGCAGCACTTCGCGGCGCACATGCACTTCCTTCTCCACGCCGTTCTGACGGTAGCGAACGCCGACAGCGCGCTTTTCATGGAACAGCACCTTGCTGGCGAACGCCTCGGTTTCGATATGCAGGTTGTGACGATGCCGTGCCGGCTTCAGGTACCCCACGGCAGTCGAGCAACGGAAGCCCTTACGCGTGCTGACCTGGAAATAGCCCACGCCTTCCTGACGGCCATCGTTGAAGTCCTTCACGCGCGGCACGCCCAGATATTCGGCGCCGGAGATAAAGGCATCGACCAGCTCGTGGCCGGGAGGCACGCTGGTGGCATGCATGGGGCCATTGACGCCACGCGTAGCCGACGGGCCGAGGTCATTGGTTTCCAGCTTGCGGAAATACGGCAGGCAGTCATCCCAGCCCCAGCCCGGGTTACCTAGGTCGCGCCACTCGTCGTAGTCGCGGCGCTGGCCGCGGATGAAGATCAGACCATTGATCGAGCTGGACCCCCCCAGGGTCTTGCCGCGTGGTTGGTACATCTTGCGGTTGCCCATGTTCGGCTCGGGCTCGGTGTAGAAGCGCCAGTTGTACTTGGGGTGCTGCATCGTCTTGGCATAGCCGATGGGGATATGGATCCACGCATAGCTGTCCTTCGGGCCCGCCTCCAGCAGGCACACCGAATATTTGCCATCTTCGCTCAGGCGGTTGGCCAACACACAACCGGCAGAGCCGGCGCCGACGATGACATAGTCAAAGATTTGCATTTTTCAGGTCTCCAGAATTTGCCCGTCGTGGTGTTGATGGCGGGCATTTGCATCTTGTATGCAGATGTCTTAGTATCTAGATACAACAGCGCACAAACCGTCGCAAGGAAAATGCCCCCGCCAGTCGGAAATTGAGCCTGAAGATGCTTTTTCGAATTGAAAACCGCTGCCATCAGCCCACCGACAGGTCTTTTCCATGACTCCCAATTCCCGTAAAAAAACGTCCATAGACGAACCACAAATCGACCGTAACAGCGCTACCGCGCTCTATCTACAAATCGCCGATCACCTCCGTGGCGCCATCGCCGCTGGCCACTATCCTGCAGACAGCAAGCTGCCGGCAGAGAGCGAACTCACCGACATGTTTGGCGTGAGCCGCGTCACCGTCCGCCAGGCGATTTCTCAATTACTGGCGGATGGCAGTGTGATCAGCAAGCAAGGCAAAGGTACTTTCGTCTCGGGGAAGAAGCTGTTGCACGATCTGAAGCCGATGCGCGGCTTCTACGACGCGCTGGTGGCGCAAGGCATCGAGCCCAAGACCAAACTGCTCGAATTCGCCCCCGTCGAGGCGCCGCTCCGCATTCATGAGGCCTTCGGCTCGCCGGAAGGTAATTGCTTCTTACTGCGCCGCTTGTACCTGGTCAATGACGAGCCGGTCGCGCTGGTAACGTCCTATCTGCCGCCTGCAGCCAGCGGGCTTACCTGGGAGCAGGTCACGCGCAATCCCATTTATGTGCTGCTAGAGACCTTTCTTGACATGCCGGTGACCAAGGCCGATATCCGCATTCGTGCGACCTCCGCCGGCAGCGCCGTCAGTCAGGCGCTTGGCTTGCCCACACGCGCGGCGCTGCTGGTGATGGAACGTGACTCCTACGGCACCAACGGCGCACTGCGGGAACACACCTCGTTCTACATCCGCCCCGAAAACTACGAATTCACTCTGAGCGTGCAAGGCCCCTTGCCCGTGGGCTCCTCCATCAAGAACGTCACCCCCAACGACTGAGCCAGAACAAAAAGGCCGGCACAGCATCAGCTGACCGACCTTGATGTGGCACGAAATCCTTAAGCTTCGACCAGAGTGGCGCGAATGCGTCGCAACTCGTCACCCATGCGGGTGAAGCGCTGATCCGTCATCTCGACCGATGGTTTATCAGCACCCAGCACCGGCGGATCGCTTTCGATGATCAATTCCACGAAAGCTGGCTGCGGCCCAGCCAGAATGGCGGCGATCCGGTGCTCGAAGTCGTCGGCATCCGTGATGCGGTGCGTCGCCTGATAACCTGCGGACTTGGCCATTCCGGCAAAGTCCACCGTCTTGGCGCCCGGCGTCTCTAGATTGCCCAGGCCTGCAAACTGCGTGCTGTTGTTCAGGACGAAGTGGGCGAAATTGGGCGGAGCCGCCTGAGCGACACTCACCAGCCCGCCCAGCTCCATGAGCAAACTGGCGTCACCGTCGAGCACCAGCACCGGTCGCTCCGGGCGAGCCAGCGCCAGACCCAGACCGAGCGATGCAGCACCGCCCATCAGGGGAACGCACGCCACATTAAGCGCATTGTTGGAGATCTTGTCGAGCGTGTTCATTGCCCCCATGGTGGTGACGACAATGGCATCGCCGCGATGATGTTGAATGGTGCTGCATGCCTGCATGGCGGTCATGGTCATGGCGCTCTCCTTACACTGCCTGCGCCGGTCGCGCTGCCGCGGACGACGCCGAAAATCCGATGAAATGGCCGGCGATCAACACGACCGGCCCCTTGCGATCCCGCGATGCCTTCCAGGCCGCAGTGATGTTTTTCTCATCGCCGGGCGCATCCAGGTGCCAATAGGGAATATCGAGCGTATCGAGCAAAGGCTCTAGCATGCGCACCATCAACCGGCGCGACTCTGCAGGCGGCTTGCCCAGGTTCGAGAACTCCCGGCCAAACTGGCCGACGATGAACAGCAGCGGAATCTTAGAATCTAGTCCCAGCGCGCGCACGCTGTTGATCGCGGCGTAAAAGCCCTGGTTCTGCACCAGGATGACCACGCTCTTACCGCCCGCATACAGGCCGGCGGCCACTTCGACAGCCTGGTCCTCAGTCGTGGTCGGCACCACACGGATGCCATGACGCTCGTCTTCCAGCGCTTGGTGCAGGGCAATCTGCAGCATGTCAGGCACCGTCGTCACAAAATCGATGCCACATTGCTGCAGCTGCTCAATGACCTTTCCGGCATCCACCGAATACCGCTTGTAGTCGTTCTCCATCACATTCCTCTCTATCCGCGTTGCGCCGTTTGCGCCTTGCGTGTCTGATGCGTCAAAATGGTCTTCGCCATGCAGTGAGCAAACCGTGCGCCGGGCAATGCGCGTTTGCCAACTTGTATCAACATGTCTTAATATCTAGATATAACAACTGGCACCACAGAACAACAAGAATCGGCCACGCGAACGGAATTTGAGCCGGAAAACGGTTCTTTGAACTGAATTCGCTGCGGCCACGACCACACCTGGAGACTTATGCTGCAAGACGATTCATCCCACGAACACAAACTCTTGCGGGTCTTGCGCCTGCTGGAGCGCATCTCGTCCTCTGCCGAGCCGGTGACCATCGCCCAGGTCGCCATGCGCCTGGACATCCCGAAGGCCAGCGCGGCGCGCCTGGTAGAGATGTTGGTGGCCAATCGCTATATCAGTCGACTGCCCGAATCACGCGGACTGGTGCCGGGCCCGCAAACAGTGCAGTTGGCGCTGACGACGCTGGGCAACAGCTCGTTCCGGCGCCTGTGCCGCAGCATGCTGCGCGGCCTGGTCAACAAGCTTGGCGAAACCTGCAACCTGTCAGCGCTGGATGGCAACTGCGTGCTGTATCTGGATCGTGTGGAAACGTCTGAACCCCTGCGCATGCACCTCGACCTAGGGTCGCGCCACCCGCTGCACTGCACCGCCGGCGGCAAGCTTTTCCTGGCGCGCATGCCACTGGCCGAGCGGACGGCCTTGCTGGACCGGATGACGCTGGAGAAGCGCACGCCGCATTCGATCACGTCACGCAGCGAGCTCAACGAAGAGCTCAGGCGCCTCGCTGAAAAGGGGATCGGGACGGATCGCGAGGAGTTTATTCAGGGAATGGTCGGACTGGCCGTGCCCATCGCCACCGGCGACGAGCGCAGTGCGATTGCGCTGGTGTGCCATGCGGCGCTGGCGCGCAGCAGCCTTGAACAGTTGATGGAGAAGCTGCCCCTGATGACGGAGACCGCCAAGCAGTTCACCGCGATCTTTGCAGAGCACGGCAACGCCTGACGGGACTGGCATCAGCGGCTCGCCGCTGGCGCCGGGCCGAGGCGGACATAAGCGTCGAGCAACGCCGTCTTATGGACCACCCCCAGCAGATGCCGGGACATCAACTTGTCGTTGATGACAGGGAGTCGCTCCCCCTTGAATTCACGGAACAGGTGTAGCGCGTCCGTCAGGGACATATCGGAGGTGAGGACGTAGAACCCCGGTGTCAGGAAGTCCGCTGCCATCGACCTCCCTTCCCCGCCGCTGTGCAGATACGTAGTCAGCTCCCGCAGCGCCACCACGCCACGGAAACCGCCTTCCTCATCAGTGACATACAGGTATTTGACCGAATGCGCGGTAAACATGCTCATCATCTCGTCCAGGCCCGCCGTCAGAGGCACCACAGTTTCCGCCGGGCGTAGCAAGTCGGCCATCCGGGTTTCAGCCAGCCGAAGACGGTCACGCAGGTCATGCTGACGACGCTCGGTCACCTCATACATCACGGTCTGTTGCGTGCTGCGCG
Source organism: Herbaspirillum huttiense (assembly GCF_047300815.1). Taxonomy (GTDB): domain Bacteria; phylum Pseudomonadota; class Gammaproteobacteria; order Burkholderiales; family Burkholderiaceae_D; genus Herbaspirillum; species Herbaspirillum huttiense_A. The sequence continues at coordinate 372,991 of NZ_CP178609.1, forward strand.
CGACAAAATAGGCCAGCACGCTGGAAAGCATCAAAGGCAGAACGATCTGATACGACAAGGTCATCTCGAAAATCATCAGGATCGCCATCATCGGCGCGTTCGTCGCCGCCGCCAGGAACGCGCCCATTCCCACCATGGCGTAGGCATAGGGCGCCGCGGCAGCTGCAGGCCACATGGCATGCACGCCAAGGCCGATCAGATTGCCCAGCACCGCCCCGACGAACAGAGTCGGCGTGAAAACACCGCCCACAGCACCGGATCCAACGCTGGCCATAGTTGCCACGATTTTGGCCGCCAGAACCAGCAACAGCGCCTGCCACGTCCAGGGATTGTGCAGCAGCGCACTGACCACTTCATAGCCATTGCCCCACACCTCCGGCACCCAAATAGACACAAAGCCAACTGCCAGGCCGCCATACCCCAACTTGACCGGCAAGGGCATGGTAAAACCGGCCACCCACCGCTTGGAGACCGTAATCGTCCTCAGGAACAGCGGTGCCAGCACGCCGCAGAGCAGCCCTAACAGCACGAACGGCACCACTTCCATGCCCTCGATCGCGGGAAATGCCGGCATCTCGTAAGGCGGGTGATAACCACCCAGTTTGCGCATGGCGATATTGGCAACGACGCAAGCCACCAGAATCGGCCCGAACCATTCCATGGCCATGGAGCCCAGCACGAGCTCACAGATGAAAAATGCGCCAGCGATCGGTGCATTGTAGGCGGAGGTGATACCCGCCGCGCCGCCACAAGCCACGAGCACGCGAAGGCGCGCCGTGTCGAAGCGGACAACCCGGCCGATCAGCGAGGCGCAAAGGGCCGCCAACTGCACCATCGGGCCTTCGCGACCAATGGACCCACCGCTTGCAATGGAGAAAAGAGACGAGAGACTGCGCCACAGACTTTGCCAGACGGGGATCGCGCCGTTGCCGACCACGATCACGTCCATGTAGTCCGCGCCACCTTTGGGCGATGGCCGCTTTTGCGCGATCACGAGACAAAGCCCCGCAATCACACCCCCTGCGGCCGGCAACGCGAAGCGCAGCGGCCACGGCAAATGCCGCGCCATCTGCACAAAGTCGCCGGGACGGCTACCGATCATCCGCTGCAGCAGATCGATGGCTTCCCGGAAGGCCGCCGTCGCCAATGCCCCTGCCAATCCTGCGACCACCGCCCACAGCAGCATCGTGTGGTCGCCTTGCAGACGCAAGAACGACCAGCGCCCTCCCCCGTCCTTCATCCCCATGACACCCTCGTATTGCGTCAGCCGCGTGGCACGACATGCACCGGCGACAAGTCCGGCTGCCCGTGGCGGAATTTATCCTGCGCCACGGCGTCATCCGGCTGCGCTACCACCCGCAGGGTCTTGGCTTCAGGGTCCACCTCGACGATCGCACCGTGCGGGATGGCCGCCGTCACGTCTTCATCGAAGCCCGCCAACATGGCGATGTCGCCCAGCGCGGCACCCTGCGCCAGAATCGGATTGACGGTATTGAAGACGATCGCCACCGGTGCCATGTGGCGCGACTGCATTTCGTGTAGCATCCAGGCGCTGGCGACACCACCCTTGGCGGTATCCAGAATCAGGATGCGGCCGACATACGACTGCCCCACCAGCTTGTGCGCCGGACGGGAGAACACGCCTTCCAGGCGGTTCAGGTCGTAACGTGCGGAAAAACCATCCTTGGCGACCAGCGCCTGTGCTGTCACCTTGTTGCCCAGCGCGTGACGCGCGGTGAAGACGAGTTCGGTCATGCCAGTTCTCCTTTTTCTGCTGCTTCGACACATTGCGCCATGGACGCCAGCATCGGCGTGTAGCCATAGCCGCCCAGGATGTTGACCAGCTTTGCGCTGTTGGTGGCCAGGGTCTTCCAGCCCTTGGCCTCGGCCATTTCGCGGGCATACGACTGGTAGAAGCACATGCCGGACAGCACCGTGCCGCCAGCCGCCTCAATCCGTTTGGTATAGCCGAAACGCTCGGAATCCGGCGACACCTGCGGGCTGGTCACCGCCAGCAGCGGAACCTTGAAGCGGCGGCCATCGCACAATTCAGCCAGTTGGCGCAGCTCATAAATGCTCAGTTGCGGCGCCGAGAACACCACCACATCCACCTGCTTGGTCACTGCATAGCTCGCCGCCAGGGCTTCGATCTGCTGACGGTCGATACGGTGATGCACTGGCAGACGATCGCCGCCAACGTCGGCCAGGCAGGATGCCTCGGGCGTCACGCCGACGATATGGAACAGCGCGATGGAGCCGAAACTCGCCATGGCCGCGCCAAAGTGCTTGAGGTCGTCCGATGTCGGCGCACCTTCGATGCCTTCAATCACCGGCACTTCCCAATAATTGCCGGCGAGACGGCCGATAACGCCGCCCAGCGCGCCCCACTCGTTCCAGCTGGTCGGCGTAACGTCGACCACGAAGCGGCGTGTCGCCATACGGCGTTCCGGCAGGTGGAAGCCGTAACGCGGCGTGCGGCCGGTCAGGCCTGCCGACAGCGCCGACGGGCCGCCCTCGAAGTTGGAGCGCGCACCGCACACGGAATTGGAATAGATCACTACACCGGTGTCACCGAAAGCAACGTGTTCGCCACGCGTGGCCGCCAGCACTGTCTGGTAGTTGATGCAGGTATCGGTCATGCTCACGCCCAGACGCTCGAAGGCGCCAATGGCGCGGCGCTCCAGGTCGACCATCCAGTCGCGCTGGCCGAGGTTGTTGGCATGGGCGAAGTCAGTACCGCGCGGATCGGTGATGGTCGGAATGCGCACACCGCGCAGGCCTGCGCCACCCGCATTGATCTCTGCCAGCTTTTCGAGCCAGAGCACGCCGGCCTGGCCCAGGCTTTCAGTGTCCGCCATGATGTGTGCCTGGGTGACCGGCACGAAATCTGCGGCCCCGAAGAACTCCCCTACCTGCACCTGATGGCGCATGGCCATCTGCAACACCTTCCCGCACTCGCCATTGAGCATGGCGGTTTCTTCATCATTCAGTCTCATCCCTGTCTCCATCGACGTTTAAAAGTGAGGCACCGCAACGTCCGGCATACCGGCTGGGTGGCCAACAACAGCATGAGCACCGATTAGATGTACTTAATCGACTCATTACATGTATTTGCTTGTATTAATACGTGTTTGAATAGTAAACAGGCAAAAGCTGGTTGTCAACGCATGGGGATGCATTGTGTTGGTACGAAGTAGATGTAGAGATGGAGAGAAAAAGTGGACGCAGCTGTGCCGGTACCACTTGAATCTGTTGAAAAACGCTACACGCTGGATGACTCGTGAGTGCCCACTGAAAGCTAGTCGGCCCACCCTTCGCGTTCGGCTCCCGAGAGATGAATCTACGACTCCGCTTGCACAAGCCCGCACCCAGCGAAGCCACTTCACAGAGGCTCAATCACACCCGCAATCGATAAGTGGATACTTTTTGTTGATTTTTCGTCACCACTGTTGAGCTGGCGGAAATTGTGACGTATATTTAAAAAGCTCAGCTTGAACGTGGAGTTGAGGCACCGTACAGGTTGTCAATACCCGCCGGCATCCCTGAGAGGGCCGCCAGCAGCATCGACAACACGACTGGATAGAGCGTAATCACATTTACCTCGACTCTGATATGTACACGATACATCATTGCTAACATATGCGGCTCGCCTCGGCTTTAAGTCGGGCAGATGGTAATAAGATTATTTTGGTTATCCGGGGTGGGCGAAAAACTGATCGCCGCCATCAATCGCCTCCCCGGTTTGCTAGATCTATCCTTTGGGGGGATAGTATGGATACATCAGACTGGTTTAGACGTCGACGCTATTTACACTTTGATGAACCAGTTGATCGCTCCAGCGCAGAACGTCTGGTAAATAATTCGTCTCGAGTGGCAAGTCACTCGTTTTATCCGCTCATCCACTTCACTGTTAAATCAGTCAAAGTAAAGTTCGACAAAACCTCAAGACAACTAGAACGCAAAGAAAAGAATCGCCCAATCGTCTACGCGTCCCATCTCGACAGTCATATCTATTCGTTTTATGCACGGAAACTTGCTGCTCTTTATGAGACCAAGTTGACAGAACATGGACTAACTAAATCCATTTTGGCATTTCGATCGCTCGGCAAAAGCAACATACATTTCGCGGCCGAAGCGTTTGAAAGCATTCGGCAGTTCGGCGCATGCGATGTTATCGGATTAGATATTCAAGGCTTTTTCGACAATCTCAACCATAGCTACCTTAAAGACAGATGGCGAGCATTACTCGCGGAGCCATCTTTGCCGGCCGATCACTACTCTGTCTTTCGTTCGCTAACCAAATATTCGATCGTTCCGAAAGAGGAACTCCATGCAGCGCTTGGCATTACTCGGCGTAACTTTGGTGTTCGTCGCAGGCGCTTGTGCGAACCAAATGAGTTCCGAGATAAGGTGCGAACATCAGAAAAATTGATAAAAACGCATAGAGAGAAGACAGGCATCCCCCAAGGCACCTCCATAAGCGCGCTTCTCTCCAATATCTACATGCTTGAATTTGACCGAAGACTGAGCACTGCAATCAGCAATGTTCAAGGGATCTACCTAAGATATTGCGACGATATCTTAATCGTTTGTCCCCAAAACATGGGGGACGATTTATATGCGCTTGCACTGGATGAGATCAAGAAAATCCGACTACAAATACAAGAAAAGAAAACCGAAAGAAGGACGTTCTCTTTAGCTACTGGGGTGCTGCAGGCAGACAAACCGCTCCAATATCTGGGTTTTCTCTTTGATGGCCAGCGCGTTTTATTACGATCAGCTTCATTGGCACGCTTCTCAGAACGAATGCGAAAAGGAACGGCCTTAGCAAAGGCGACAATGGAAAGCCGCAATGCTTTACGAAGTTCTCGCGGCGAAGAAGCACGCCCTTTGTTCAAGAAGAAGCTATACCGTATGTATTCCTGTGTTGGTCGGCGCAATTTCTTGAGTTATGGATACCGGGCGGCAGACATAATGAAATCTAACCACATTAAACGTCAGCTCAGACCATTGTGGAAACGCCTTCAAAATGAAATGGCGAAGTAGCAATATTAATTTGCATTGAGAACTGCTCCGCGTTCCCGAGAGATTTGCATGCAAAGTTGGCCCATTGACAGCGCGCAGGAGAACGGAGTGATAGACGTGGCCCTACTTGGAATCTTCGACGCTGGTATATCAGAGGCCGCATTTCAATTCGAGAAATCGCGGGCAACGCTCTACATTTCCCGCAACGCAGTTCGCCACCACATCCAATCCGATATCGGCGCCCCGCTTATCCAGCAATGCGTTTGCCAAGCTCGCTCGACGACTTCACAGCCAAGCTCTTCGCCTAGCTCAGCGCAGAGGCGGTCAAATCTCTGCGAGCAAATCAACAATTGTTAATTGCCTCGATTTTTCCAAATGCCCTTCATGAGAAACATGCTTATGCTTTTGTACGCCGTCCGATCTGGATCAGCTCCGATTCATACGAAGAAAAACGATATACGGTTTCAACATTGATCAATCGATCTGACATAACGACAAACTCAATTTCACCGCCTATGCCAACCCTTTCAGTTATTGGCTGAAGATTGTCTCGGCGCTGCTGCTCCAATATGATCCCAATGAGAAAGTCAGGAAAGCGAATGTCATCACTTGTTGCGATTGGAATGACCGGCTTATAGCCCAGACCTTCCTGAAGTCTTTCAGAGCGAAAGTTTCGTTCAGAACGATATACATACCCGACATACTTACATTCTTTGATTGAGTAGCCAAAGTGGTAAATCGTCGCTGTCAGGCCGTCTAGCCCCCCTACGGCTTCAACAGATGCACAAAGGATGCCTGGGACCTCCGCATCCAAATCGTCAATCGTCGTTTCTCGGAAATGGGCCTGTAGAAACTGAAGCCATCCATTGATGAAGCCTGCATGGCCTGTCCCGGCAACAACCAAATCACTCTCTGGAATCGACAAGAATTTTCGTTGAAAATAAAGTGGCATTCTGTCCTTGGCACCAATTACCAAGGTGTCCATCGCTATACATATTTGCTCGGACTGAAGTGCGAAGACAAGAGCTGTCATAGCTGACTCAAGAAAATATTACAAAAATAGAGAGGAGAGGTTTCTGAAGCAGGAGGCCGTTACGATGTCGCATTGCGGTCGACCCTTTTTTATTTGCTTGCAGATTAACCTGGCCGGCCTGAAACAACTGGTTCAGACTTGAAGTTAGTCTAAGCGGAAAGCCGCAGTGGTACTGGGGTTGTTGCCGGTAGTGTAGCCTGCGGTGCCTGCGACCGGTATTTCAGTGAGCTGTGCGGCCGAACGGCATTTGGACTGACCAGACTTCCACAGACATCTTCGAGCCAAAATTTGAGGCAACCGAGGAAATAAATATGAGCGAAGACGATACATCAAGATTGAGACCACTCTCATAAATTCCAAGCATGGTCACCAGAATTTAAATTTGGCCAACGACCGTGCATCACGATCTACAGTCTTTACGTCTAGAGGATGACCTTCCACAGGGCCGAAAATCCCACAGCATGCTCAGCACTGCTGAAAAAGACGGCGTGATTTCCTTGCAGAGAATATTCAGGCGGCCGATTTATCAACAGTGGTGATGACCTGGTAGCCCGCCTCGTATATCTTCTCGATTTCCTCTACGGCGGAAATTACATCATCCCGATTCAACTCCCCATCTTCTAGAGATACAAATTTTCGCTCAACTTTGGTAAGTGTTCCGGCCAGTGAGTAACGATTCTCACCTATTTCAGTCACCTTTCCGATAATGACAAAAATAATTCCGAAAATTCTACGGCCAATTCGTATCGAGCTGACGGCAACGCACGCGGTTTCTTTAGAAGGATCCCAATCTTCGCCCTGAATTGAGAAGTCACACCGAACAGTGCGAGGGTTTCCACTTATCACGAGGATCAGTGAATTAATTTTAGGAGCATCCCGCATCACCTCTTCCAGCGACACAAGCACGGGCTCACTCATTTCAAAGTAGTCGCAAATTTTTACCGCTGTATCAAGGGCATCTAGTAGTTTGGTGTATGCGAAAGGCACATCGGCGGCATTGATCCAAAAGCCAACGTTTTTAAATGTACTTGTCATCATGCTGAGAGAAATGGACTTCGCCGAAGATGACAGCATGTACATCAGCCTGATGACGTTTCTAAGCTCCTTCACTTGAAGGCGGACGCCCGCACCTGCATTGAAACTATACGTAGCGGCACCCGTAAATGGATTTATTACCAAGTCAAAACAATCTGCTTCGATTCGTATTTTTACGAATTTTTTCGGTACAACTTTGTTCAATGGCGAGTAGTAGTAGCGACAAGGAAACGCTAGCCCAGGAAGGAGTGGATCCTCCTTGAAAATAATTTTTCCTATGTCGCTTGGTTTGAGATCAGGCATCTCAAGGCGGGCATCTGAGTGAACCGAGGAGGGATCGGATGTTTTAATCCCAAATCTGGTAAAAGCACTTTCAAATGTCGCAATTTGAACAGATTTTTTAAGACCAATAGAAACATCGATCAAATCAATTAAATTTTCCTCACCCGATGTAGTGATGCGCATTTGGGCAAACCCATCTTCAAAGCCCGTAGTGCGTAGGTGCTCGTTTTTCTCAGAAACGTAATTCATCATCCCCCGCGGGACATGTCCTTCGATTGCAGCCTTAAGAGCTGAACCAGTCATAGATCCGATTTCATTTTCCGGACCATACTGGATTGTCATTGATCTCTTATGAAGATCTATTTCCCCCTCGCTTCCGAGCTGATGAATTCTCTCTAGCGTTTTTGTAATCAAATCTTTGTTGACATGAACTAAAAATGCTTTTGCGGCGCTATCTCCGCCATCGAATTCAATGAATACAAAAAAAGCAGGCATTGAGGCCGTGATCAAGCGCCTTAAATTAGACAATTTAATAGCGAGCTTTCGCTTGGTCTTATCAGTGGCTTTAACTTGAACCTTACATTCAATGGCAGGCTGATGAAGAATTTCTACGTCAATACTCGGCTCGGAAGGAAATTCAACGAAGAAATCCCATCCATGTTTATCAATTTTAGAGCCGTTACTTGCTAGTCCAGCTTGGGCGCACCAAAGGCTAAATGTACTTTCTCCCATTTCCCCAAGATCTCTCACTCCTCTCTCCTTTTCTGAAATGCTCTCATTTAAATGCGGTGAAGCGCCAGGAGACTTATTCCATGCGGATTATTGCCTCAGAAAACACCTAGAGCGAGTCCTCGGCTCCAGACCGACGACATAGAAAGATAATGTGCAGCCGTCCCCGACTCAATATTTTGAACGACCTTAAATCTTTGAAAGATCATCTTTAGTAAGTGCCAAGAACTTGCTGCAACGGCTGGCTCTTTCGCCTGCCGCGCCCCCAAAAAACGACCTGACGACGGCCTTTGATTCGCCCCCATCTATCTTTTTCGATATGGCAAGATGACTTGGGAAATTAAAAATAGTAGGAAACACGGAATTAAATTTTCCCATGTTATGAAGACGGCTTCCTCTCGACACAGATGGCACTTCAATTCAATTAACCCGAACCACAAAATTCCTACTCTAGTTGGCAGATTGTTTTTGCGATGTACTCTCTTCAAAGAGACGACACACCTTGAAGTGCGATTCCAAATCTTCGCAATAGCCTTTGGCGTCCAATAAAAACATAAGCGGCCTTGAGCTATCACCAATTTTTAGTATCTTTCCACGGATAGGATTTCTACGCGGATGATCGGGATGAGTAGCGCCTAATGCACCATATTGGCGCAGTAGCAACAACAATGTTTTCTCCGACCAAAATTCAGTCCATCCAGTCACCCGCTTGTAGGGAATCAATTGGTCAAAGCCATCGCCATACAACGCCTTAAGTACACGGTCAGAGTAAAATGGCTGGGCGAGGTCCAGCAGTTCTTTCGACTTTTGAGCCAACCAAATTAGATCATCGCTCACATCATCAACAATTTGCTCCCCTTTCATTGCTAACGCTTCCAATGCTATTTCACATTTAGTTGCGTACTCTTTGATTACACACAGAGGTTGTCCATGCTGTTCGCAAACAAATACGCCGGGCAACTGATGGCTTCTCCTCCATACATACCGTCCACTATCAAGAAAATCTAGCTGACGGCAACCATGGCAATACTTGACCCCGTCAGCCATGAAACTTGATGTCGATAGATATCCGCGATCACGTTGCGACACATCGTTCCATTGGTCCACGAATTTCTCGCGCCCCCACTCGGAAATAAAGGGACGGAAGTATGGAAAAATCGTTAAGGAAGCAATTTTCTCAGGCGAATAATCCCTCTGCGAGTACTGCTGAAGTCCGAACAGCTCCGCAGGATGCATCGCTTGCGAAAGTAGAGCTAACGTCCGATGCCCTCTCAACATTTTCTGAAATTCTTTCACACTGCGGTAACCAGAACGCTTAAACAAAGCAATAAACCAGCTGTAGTACAGCTCATCTTCTACTTCTGGCACATCGAAACTCAACATCGAAAACTCCTTTTAAGGTCAGCCTGCAGTTACAACTAGCCTATAGTTTTTTAGGCACGCCGCTGCGTCCAAACTCGAAGTCAATCTCAGTAAGCCCGTAAGCGCCCATCTACACGAGACGACGTCATGGAAATCTCTTTCTTCCCTCAGCGTGCTGTTGATGAAACCTTCTATAGTCAGTGTGCCCATTACCATCGTTTGTCCGGCCACGCTTCTTCAGCCGCAACCAGTCGAATCTTGTTTGGGGATGACCAGGCAAGCACTAACCATCAAATCCCTAGCAGCCTTGAGCACTTCCTCGCCCTGGAGGTAGACGCACCCAGTCCGCTGAGCCTACTGACCGAGCAATCAATTGCCGGCATTTATCTCGCTTTCCTGACAGAACACCAGGCTGCATCATTTGTGGCCGCCCGCCGCGCCTCCCCAACGAATTCCCTGAGCAAGAAATATGGATTGTTTGGGCATAAAGATTTTCTTGAGCACCCACTGAAATACTGCCTCCATTGCGTACGCGATGACGCCAAGCAGCACGGCTATTCCTATTGGCATAACGCGCATCAACTACCTGGTGCGTGGCTATGCCCAGTTCATAACGTACTTTTGACACCTCTCCGTGGTGGTCAATCAAGCAAGCGTTCCTGGGCATTGCCGCCAAGAGCAACAGACATCGCCAGTACGCCCCCCGTATCACTAAAGCCAGAGATCGAGCGAACCCTCTCCACACTCGCAAAGGCAGCGACTTTTCTCAGCAGGCAACGACATCTAAGCGCCCCACTTCTTTCAAAAATACTTACCCAAGCAAGCAAAGAGGGAACATCTACTCTCACAAAGCACACTCTCTTCCAAGATATGCTGAGGGATTGCCGTCAGAATTTCCTGACGCCACTTATCGGATTAGATATTCTGGAAATTCAAGCGCTACTGCGGTCCATCGAGAAACACTCTCTACCCCACGCTACCCTGCACCCCATAGAGTGGTCAGCACTGATTGCCCATTTCATCCCCATCGACCATTGGGATTTCGCTTTCGAATCTGAAACCGCGTTCAGTACAGAGTTGCCCTTTCCGCCCGCAAGTAAACTCCCCTCGCCTATTGAAGACGAGACTGATCGCCTATATCGCGCGGTACTTGCTGCCGATCGGTCGATTTCCGCCACGGGCGCAGAATTGCTCCGATCTCGCGATCAAAATATGGTTGAGATATCCTCGTCCGCGCCGGCCCTCAGACTCCTCATGAGCACGACATACGAGATCACGCGCCGACGCTTCAGAGATATCGCACTACGAAGCATTCATAGCGAAAGCGCCACGCCGAATATTACAGACTCAAAAATTGCCGAAGCACTGCGATGGCTCAAAGCTCACGAGCCAGATTGGCTAGCCCGCGAGCAACAATCAGGCTTCAGGCGAACACGGCAAGGCACGTTGTTTTGACCATGCCTGCCGAACCTACGCCCCGCTCACATTGCTCCGCCTGATATCGCGAGCTTTAGCGCATCATTGACTGAAACGATATCTTCGTATTTTGACAACGCATCGTGATCCTTCCTTCGCAGAGCATCCAACGCCACGTGTAAAGGCCTCAACCCTTCATAAGCTTGCTCGATCAGATCAGAATCAAGCGATTCTTTTCCTGTGCGCAGACCGATAATCTGCGCATGAATGAACAAACTCACGGCCACTGCGGTGATGTCCTGCGAGCGCTCCAGAATGACCTTCGTGACCTTTTCTTTTGATTCGCAATCCTTGGGAAGCAACTGAAACTTGAAGAGACCGTTCATCAAAAGATCGAAATTACCTTTCTCGATGTACTCGTCGGCTAGCGTCAACTCCTCCATCCCAGCAGAACAGCAGCGTCGAGCCACTTCTACCGAGCGGCTCAAAATGCCGACCAGTTTTGGCGTCCCCGAGAGAACCAATGGAGAACCGACCACATCGGAGAGCTGCATGATGAAACTGATGAGGGCGCTGATATTCGCCTTCGTCCCTTCCGCAATTCTTTGCAAATCGTCGATATGCAAGATCCCCAAGTAGTGCGAGGCAAGTACCTGCGCAACCTTTGCAATCAAAACGTCGTTGGTCAGCCTTTTCCCGGTGTACTGCTTACTGTAGCTTTTATCACCGCTCAGCCCCAGCGCTCGGTCGATCGCTTGGAGGATACTTTCACACAGACCGCTAATAGAAGCGTTGATCGGCGCCTGGACAGAAAGCCAAACCAGCTGCTTTTGTCTGAATATCTTGCCTTCAAATTCCAGATGCTCGATGACCTGGCTATTTGCCATAAGCACACGTCTTACTGAGGTTGACTTTCCTTTGCCACTTGGTCCAACAACCAGTATCGAGCGGATATTGGGAAGGCCAGCGCCAATCTCTTGCAATGGATCTTTATTGCTCTTGACTGCCTTTCCAATTTGTCCCTCCGTTTGCTTCCATGCGTCGGATGCTGTCTCTTGAAGCGTATCCAATCTCCTTTGCGTTTCCGCAAGAAATGGCGACTTCCTGCGCAACGCCCGTTTAAGCTCGATGTCCACGCGAGAGTACAAGCTGATCGTGTTCTGCGTCGGTATAAAGATATCTGCAATCGCTGCCACTCCATGCACCCTGACGTGTGGAGGCAATTTTCGTTCTTCACTGACCACCAAATCTGGCTTGACCATCAAGGCCGTCGAAGCGTCAACATCAGACATACTCGGGCGGAGCGCTAGAATCAGCGGGTTGCCTAAATGGCTTGGATGAACGTCCTTTTCGCTATACACGGCAAGCGTCATGCCCCCCACCCTTCCATTTCGTCACTGATCGCTTTTTGGACAGATGCCACACTAGGCACTGGCACATGCTTAACTGGCTTTGCCACTGATGGCGCTACAGCTACACTCGGACTTCGTTCAGCAGGCTTTTCTGGAGGAGTTGCACCGGAAGCGGTTTCGGGATATTTCCCAGTACGTTCATACTCGTCTTCCACATGACGGTGTTTCTTCATATGATTCACCCGTCCACTGATCGTCGGAGAAGCAGCAGCAACACTGGTAGTTGTAGCCTTCTTGGCTTCCGCCTCCATCTGATGCACCTTTGCAGACACCTCATCCAACAGCTTGAAGTTGTTCTCGTCCTTGTATTCATTGGCAAACTTCCGCAGAGCGTTCATATCTTCTTCATCTTCCAGCGATGGAAGCAAAATATCAGTGGAAAAATCCTTGATATTGATCAGATGAAGCTCGCGGAACGTAGCCTCAGATGGCATCTGGCAATAGGCCATCCGCGGGTTTTCTGGTGTAAAAGCGATCCGCGCCTTGGTGTTCATGTAACTCGCCAACCGAACATCCGGATGATCGTCCATCCACGTAGCTCCAAGCGACATATCGTCCAGCTTAAAACCAGCGCCGGTAATGGGCACTTCCTTCGGCGCTAACACAGTAGAGATTAACTGGTCCTTCAAGTAGTAACTCGGAGAGCCGTGCAGATTGGCTAAGCCCCAATCCCACATAGCTAAAGGGTTAGCGTCTTGCGTCGAATCCACCATCATGTTCTTGTTTAAATGTTGTCCCATGTCCTTACCTATATTCCATCTAAGTTGTGCCAAAGCCATCAATCTTCTGAACTCAGACAACGTATACATGGCTTGCAAGCGGTAGTCGGGGTCACCTCTTTCTCGCTCTTTTGGCACTGCGCCGGGAGCACGATGAATCACTTCTTTGTTCAGAACACCAAACGATCTCTCCACCAAAGTCTTCCAAACGGCTGCATAAGCAGCAGCTACCGAGGACGAGAATTGCATCTCCTGCCCAAGGTATTCACCGTTCTTCGAATGCAATTCGCCTCGGTCGTAAAACAAGAAATTGGGGCGCACGCCTTTGCGAAAGTAGGGCGCAAACTCCTCTAGATTTAAATAGCTCAGATACGCAGTTTTATCTGCCATCGCCAAGTAAATTGCCCTCCTCGCCTCATTAAAATTTGGCCCCCAAAGCGTCACGTGAATTGCCAAAATATATGACGTCAATGCATCTATCACGATGTAAATAACTGGACGACCTATCACTCGCCATCGGTGAAATGCCGAGACGAGATAAATATCTCCAACGGTGGAGTCAATCAAATAGGTATGCCCAGGAAACGGGCATTGACTTCGCGAACTTCCTGATCTGAGCTTTTGCCTTTTTTGAGTAACCCGCTCCGACTCATCTCTCGTCAGGTATCCCTCAATATCGAACTTCTTTATGAGTGCCCTGAATGCCGGAGCCCGGATGCGCTTCTCGATCGGTATTCGAACTGGTACTGGCCGGCCATGTTCGTCTTGCGAAAATCCTTCGATCGCGAAATTCGTGTAGAAGTCGTCGTATTGCTCAGCAATCGTCCCCCTCTTCTTCCCTCTCGCACGCATGAAATTTCGTACTAACGGCTCATAGTCGGCGCTATTCACACCTTCATTGGTACTTCGCCCCGCTTTCACTATGTCGCGAGTGCGACCAAGCTTCTTCTTCACCACACGTGGAAGCCCCTTGGGTCTCGGCCTCCTCTGTGATGCCGCCTCGAAATTTCGACCAGATAGCAAATACGTCGTCACCAGTCTCTTCACTGTGGACACCCCAAAACCGTACCTCTTCGAAAGCCGACTCATTTCCGCAGACCAGCCACCGGTGACGACGATGGTCCATAAATTAACGGAATCAAACTCCCGCAAAAGGCTTTCCTTTTGCTTCTCTTGCTCGCTCAAATTGGCACGAGCAGAAATTCTTGAGGTCTCTGCGAATTCGGTACTCTTGGCGACATCGGCCACAGATTCCTCAATGGCCCTTTCCAACGTTGGCTTGGCCAACACATAGGGCTGGCTGAGGCTGGATTGAAGCTTCCAAGGTTTGTCTGGATCGTTCGCCTTCGGCATTGCAAGAAGCAAAATCTCTGGCTTGGACTCAAGATGCCAAACAATGCGATACATACCTTCGGGTAAGCCGGGAATCGGGGCCTTGACGAGAACAAAGTCAAATGCGGTGATATCCATAGCGCACCTATATCTTGGTCGCCAAGGCAAGTACGCGACGAAAACTCGCGCCTACGCTGTGTTTTCGAAGCTTGATATTCCAGACCTCACTTAGATCTGCGCCACCGGGCAGAAAATCGATGCTGACGTGACCCGTCCATAAGGCATACTTGATTGCATGAACAACGTCCCACGTGGTCTCTCCAAGCGCGCTAATCCTTGCGTGCATCGTTGACAGAGGATCAGTTTCTGTGACGACCTTCCTTACCAATGCCAGGAGAGCGTGCTCCGTACCAGGTACATAGCTTCCCCTGATCGAGGACGCCCAATCCAGCCAGCGGATCGTCTCGGGAATCTTGACCTGCTCTTCCGTGATGACTAGTAGCGGGACGTTTCGGCGGCGCCAGTACCTTTTCACGAGTTGATACAACTCGTACCCCCGACTGTCACGCGGCGGCAGATCCTTACGATACTTGACGTAGATCGCCAAATACTTGCCGTTGTCGAACTTGGCCAGAAGGTCCAGGGTCAGGACGAGAAACTCCCCTTGCATCGCTGGGTGCGTGATGCTCATCTCTTTGGCGATCCTGACGGAACCGCTATTAGGAATGGCCGTACTTCCCACGAATTCGGGCTCGACGCCGGCTCGCCACAACGGATATTGACTCCGAACTTGTGCGCCGGCCGTCGCCAAGTGCATCAGCACGTAGCGCTCAAGGTCACTCAGTAAATGCGAGGTGATTTTCGGATTGATCGGGTCAAGCCAGATATGGGAACGCCCAACGCTACCGAATTCATGTCTTTCGACTCGAATAAAAGATTGGTACGCGGCTCCCGAGCCAAGGCCACGCTTTTGCTTGAGGGCTCTTTTTTGACGTTGCAGCGGACTACGCGGCGATGCGCGCTTTTTGCGAAGTGGCGTGGCAACAGGTGCCCTGTCAATTTTGGACATGCGTGTTCCTTTTTCGCTTCCCGAAAGAAACGTTTGAAATGGACGCAAAAATCCGCGGAGAAAACTTGACGGGGGACTCTTGAAAATGCACACTGCAGGTTCCTAGTCTGCTGCGCATCTCAATTGTGCGGTACCCGAAAAGCCGGCCTCTGGTCGGTTTTTTGCTTTAGGCGCGTGAAAAAATTGGTTTGTGAACGCACACGACGGTTCACAAACCAAGTTTTTCCGCAGGTCAATTTTAAATTTCGTCTATAGACGATCTCCGTTCGGCAACATCGCCGGCATCGCTCCGAAAAAATTCAATTTCAGGTCCGCCATCTGTCGAATTTTCATTCTTCGAAGGCTCTCTCTGCAATGTTGCTCGCAACACGAAAACACTCTCAAACGAGTGCCTGCAAAGTTTCCAACCAGCACTAACCTCATCGTCCTCGGCACGCAATAGCGAGATTTCCTCTATGCAAACTCAAATTCTGAGTTGCCGTAGTGCTGGATATTTCCCAAGAATAAATAGCAATTCATCACTTGCAAACCTGACGAATTAATTTAATGATATATCCACCGTTGCACAGCCCCCCCCGTGAAACCTGCATACTTAGGCGAAACTTCAGAACTCTTTGTCACTTTACTACCTTAAAACGACGGTTGCCAAAGATGCAACTTTATTGAAAATATTTTTTGATTTGAGAAATTTGCTTTGGGCAATCAAATTGACATTGAGACAACAAAGAAAACTCGGAAAAGTAGGCGTGACGACCAAGTGGATATGATTCGATCAATCCACTGGTTTTATTTCATCGCCGGTGCCCTTCGGGTAGACACTGCGACCGCAATTCGTAAAATCATCGAATCCCACAAAAGTGGTCGAAATCGGTTCGGGGAACCAGACAAGAACGAAAAGATGGCGCTCTTTCGTAAAGGCGCCCGAATGCCCAACAGCACGTTTATCGATCTCGCAAATCTCGCGGCACCCGGTAGCCGTGCCTTGATCAATCATGTTCTCTGGACGGTGTTACGGCACCAAGGCAGCGTCGCGCCTCACGCACTAGCCTGGATTGCACAATTGGGAGGGAGAGTTCGAAGACTGATGCTGAAGACGGGTGGGGCCGTACGCACACCAGCGACTCAATTGCAGCTGGATTCACTTGTTCGAGAACAAGATCTCGATGCATTGGCGGCGTTGACCATTCTGTTTCGCCTCGACCAGGAAGCCGAGAATCCACCTGCGATGTGGGCCTGCTCAATCTCGATCTTTCAGCTCCTGCTGCTGCTAAATGTCACATTCGAAAAAGGCAAAGTGGGAACCCTCATTTATCGTGTCTACGTCGATCGCGTTCTGAAATATGCGACAGACGGGCGATATTGCCGTCAGTGGGATCTGTATGAATTTGAGAACATATGCGGCGCCACGGAGATGGTCGTCTACGCAGTATCGCGACGGCCTGGGCAGCAACATCATCGTCATGAGTACAACATAATGCACGCTGTGCTAGGTGATCTTCCTGGCCAGCCTTGCGAGATCACTCCGCCACGCCGGCCGTTGCTTGATATCGGCCCTCCAACCAAAGAAGGAACCGATTTGGAACAAGAATTCCAAGAAGCCAAGACAGATCTGTCTGCCTGAGATCCATCTAGGAACGAGGTTAAAAAAGCACGCCAGCCGGGAAGTTTCGCGGGCCAAAAACCTCGTTTGTGTTCAGTCTGAGATCAGAAAGAGGTTCCCACTTCCCATTTCCCGTTCGTGAACATGACGCCCTTCGCCATCTCCTTTTCAGGTAACTTGCGCGCTGCACGAATCTCAGGAAATGATTTCATGACTGCAGCATCATCGGCCCAAACTGCAAAGTCAGACACCTCAACCTTGTAGGTGACCAACCCTCTCTGGGGCTGCTTGTCTGCCCCCTCCTTCTCCTCGACTTTGAGCACGTTCGCAACCCTCAGCTTCGCAAAGCAAAATTCATCGCGATTCACGGTTTGCGGCCCCCGCAGCGTCAAAACCTGACGATCAACGTTGCGAACGCTACTCCGCCCTTTCTCTGTGACGTCAAAACGGACCGTTGGTGAGTTCGTAAAATCCTTACCGCCCTTCTCTCGCGAGACTATGCCGAGCTGCTCGAGCGCCAGCAATTTCGCAGGAGGATCATCAGTCATGATGGACAAGACTGCTGGCTTTAGCTCTCGCTCAGACACCGAGATCGGTAATTTCCCCAAATATACGCAGAGGTCTCCATTGACCTTGTAGTACTCGTCCAACGCTCTCTTAGCGCTATCCGGCGTCAATTCGACGGAACTTGAACAAGCAAACAATGCCATGGATGTGGCGACCAACGTCAGCGCTCGCGCGCAGCATGCAACAGCGGAATGCATTAGAGCTCCGAGATCAATATGAGACGGGAATGAATAGAGACTTTCAGGAATCGGCGCTGAGATCTTGATCTCAGCCGGCAGTTGCGCACGCCCCCAAGCGAGCGCTCCTTACATAAATGGGTCGTAAATGCCGTGGCCGTTTTTGCATTGTAATCCGACGATTACGGGATGCCAAGAGCCTCCGTCAAAGTCGATTATGAAAATGCCTTGCCAGCATTGGGATCAACGATCCGAACGCTGCGCAAGGAACGGGGATTTTCGCAAGAAGAATTGGCTGATCGGTCAGAGATCGACCGCAGTCACATGGGAAAAATTGAGCGAGGCGAACGAAACGTGAGCGTCGTCAACCTGCTGCGAATTGCCAATGCTCTAGACATTCGCTTGGCCATCATCATCGAAAAAACAGGACTGTAAGCTCCGCTGAGAGTCTCATCGGCTATTCCAACAGCCCTACGCAGTCTCTGTGTCTATTAATCATTGATTTGATTTAGCGACTAAAGACGGGCAGGCTGCCACCGCAGCTGCTTGTCCAGGTCCAAGTTCAGCAAACCATAACCGACCGAGCACCTCGTAGCAGTTGTATTCCGCCACTGGCAACAGGCACCAATGGTTGGATCGGATGTCGCGTCTCTATCTCCTCTCGCCCAATTAACCTGACATAACTGGTATCGCCAAATCCTGTCCAAATGGCTTTGATATCCGTTGTAATCCAATGCACGCCATCTGCCGATGGGCACGCAAGCCATCTGCGCTTGATATTCTTGAAGTGACCCGCTAGTTCCTTTTGCGTTTTTTCATCAAGCTGAATTACATCACTTTGTGCTGAACGAATTCCGATCACAGAAAAGGTGAAATTAAGTAGCTTTGGCGTAAAGATAGCTGAGGTACCAAAAAATACAGCAATTGCGAAATAGACCTTGGCTTCCTTAGCGGGAAGTTTAGGTCCATCACACAAATAGAACAGCGCAAAGAAAAATCCAACGACGTAGAAAAAGGCCACAATGTGGTAATACTCCGTAGCTTGATCTGCGCTGATAGGGAAAAATGCCAATATGAGGGTCGCCAAAATTGACAACGAGGATACATACCATCTATCTAACTCGGACCAGATAAACTTAACGATATTAGGCCGATTACGCTTTTTTTCTACCCATTGAAATAATCGGATGAGCCAAATGCTTGAACAGATGCCGACCCCGATTCCTACCGCAAGAACAACAGCGAAAGAGAATAAGGCGTAAAGCAACGTGATCGTGTCAGACACAGAAAGGTTATTCGGACGAATTCCCTCAGCAAAACAATAGAGAAATACAAGAAAAGCACCTCCTGCAATACCGACGCCAACGAATTTTGCACCAATATCAATGGCTTCTTTAATTTGATCTAGATTTCCGTTCTTCATAAAACTCGATTTATCATTTAAATAAATGAACGCTAAGCTCATCCACGATGACTAGTAATCCCCTCAAGACCTCAGAAGATGCCGGCTGGGAAAGTCGGAATGAAGGGTATCAAGTCCTGCCCTATTTCAGTCGCTTTTCATGCACCCAAAAAAGCGATCTTTCCGAACATGTTCGCCTAGTCATCGAGCGGACAATTCAAGTCGAGTTTCCCGGAACGATTCAAAACAGAGGGCGAACTACCGCTTGGATCGCCAGTATTGGCACCGCCCTTAAGTCTGAGTTCTGGCTTGGATTCAATTCCCTTCAACGCCCCCCCAAGATCAAGCGCGCTGAAGAACTTTTCACCCAATCATCTCTAGTTGAGCAATATGCGTGATGACGTTTTTCTTTGGATAGCTGGCGTTATCTTCATTGGCTTGATTTCATACATTGCTAATGTGTTTCGAAAATACATGAGAGAGGCAGGCTTAGAAATCGCCAAACTGGAAGCGGATCTAAAAAGCGCCAGACTTGATAACACTGACATCCGCACATCATTAAACGCTGAGATTGCTGCGCGAAATAAATTAGAGAACCAGCTTGCGAAATCAAGCAGACTCATTGAAATCAACCAGGCAAGAGATGGTTGGTGCAATCCTAGATTATTGGAGATGGCGGCAGATACGCCTAAAGAGTTCCAAAATCTGACATTAGACTACCTTCGCAAAACACTGATAAATGGCCATCCCAGCCTTTATGATCTGACCAAACAAGACCGATTCAAGCTCTCCGGACAATGGGGACTATATTGGTGCCTAACTTACGCATCACAGGCAGCGCTTCGGCACACAGCACAAAAGATTGAAAATGGCATTTCAAATGAGTTTTTAAGCGAACTAAAGGTACAAGCAGCTAATCTCTCATCAACCTATGATGACAATAGCTCGCCACTTCAAATCGGATTTTGCGCGATATACGAACAAGCTCGCCCTGGCCTCAAGGAAGAAGATGTCGGTGCCGACATTCTCCTCATCATAGCGGGAAAGAAATTAACGCCAGATGGAGGCGCTCGGCTTTTATGGATCCAAGCCAAGAGAAGCATTGGAGACTCCAATCCTTATGTAATTCACTGCGCCCATAAAAGCAAAGGCGATTACCAGCTCAAACTGCTTAGAAAGGTTCACCAGCCCGACGTGGGTTCAATAGGACTCTACATCAATTACAACACTAGCCTACCGTTTATCCCGTCTTTCTCGCTTTCAATGCACTCACCCGATCTGAGTCTACGAGTGGATTTGGCGAAGACAGGTGCGCGCTTTTCTGAGGTTGTAATGAACCACATTTCCTCCTCCTCAGTTTCGACAGGAAGTAACTTGGCAACACACTCCGATGTCATTAATTTTCTTCAATCCATCGCACCAAATAAGCCACTTTTCGTAGTGGTCGCAGCTCAAAACATGAGTCGCTATGAACACCAGTGGAATTCAAATAATCTCGTAAAAGAGATTTCGCGTCATTACGAAAAAATTCTGAGAAATGGACCACAACAACGCCATGATCGCGGCCCCAAACCGCCATCACCTGGCCGCGGATTTTCTAGATAATGCTGAATTGCATTGAAATCTGCTCCACTTTCTTAGGAAATTTGCATCCAAAGTTACCCCATGTTTTAGCCCATAATCCTGCTCATGACAGCGAGCGGGAGAACGGAGTGATAAACGTGGCCCTACTAGGAATTATTCGACTCTGGTACACCAGAGACCATATCTCAATCCGGGAAATCGCTCGTGCGTATTTCAGTAATGGTGGAACCTTAGTTCGGAGAGGTGGACATTTTCAGTTCGGGCAAGCTGGACATAAGGGATTTTCAAATTTTTCATTTGTCATCTTCTGGCTCATCGAACACGAAACGCAGCGCGTATGGAATGGATCGCGGCCGGGTCACACCGGCGAACATCACGAGCAGCCGCTGCACCTCATGACTGGAAAATCCTGCCGGTGGCACATGCAGCTCTAGGCGGGCGTGAAGCAGGCTGCCATCATTCGTACGCTTCCCTGAGCGTTCGACCTTACCGCGCGCCTGACGCAGTTGCTTTGCCAGCATGTTGGGATCACATCCTCCTCCCGGGTGAGCGATAGATTCCGCCAGCCTCCGTAACAGCAACCGGATCGGTGGGCGGTCGACGCTAGCGATGTTTTCTGCCACTCGTTGCGAGTCGAGTTCAACCGGGAATGAGATTTCCCCCAACGCCCGCCGAACCGATTCCCATGTGGACTGCGATGGTGCGTAACAAGGCTGGGCGTCCTTCAGGAGCTGCGCCCACTGAGCCTCAGTGTCCACGTGGACGATTGAGCCTGTCAGTAATGCCACATACATAGCAGCTTCTAGATTCAGACCCTTGAATATCTGATGCTGCGCACCGTCCTTGCCCACGGGAAGCGCTTGCAGCAGCGCATATGGATCCGCCTCGGCCTGCTCCTTACAGTAAGCGATAAGCCGATCCGTCATCTCAGTGTCGGCGTCAGGCCTCTGTTTGGCAATCAAACGGCGCTGGTGCTCCTCCGGCAGCATCAAGATGGCGCGTCGCGTTTCCTCTTTTGCAAGCTCTAGGAAACGCTTCTGGCCGTCGCCTTTCGGAGGCTTCCATCCTTCTGTGCGTTGCGTAAGCACTTTCCGTACATGATGACCAAGTGGCGCACTGATCTCCCCAGGGTCGGGCACTAGATGAACGAGGCCGGCGCGGATATACGGCTCCAGAATCAGAAGCAGCATGACGTTCTTGAGCGTCTGCATCTTGTGGCCAGCTGGCGACTCTATGGGGCTGAATTCTGGCTTCATGCGCGTACCTATGAAAAATGGGTTCACAAGTACGATCTCATCAACAAACGGTAGCCACCCCAGTACCGCCGCTTCAATGGTGCGCGGATCACTGAAGCCCATATATACCGACCGCAAGACCTTCGAGTTGGGTCGCGGTAATAGTGAGGCTAGATCGGTGTCATCCGCCCACAAGCTAGCGAAAACGCTATGAATTCGTTTGACCTGCTCGTCGCTCAGGTCGCGGCGAACATCCTCCCAAGATGCCCCCTCAGAGAGACCCAAGATGCGCTGGACCGCGTTGCAGAACATCAGGTTGCGTTCACGCAGGCCGTAGATCTCCCACGGAGGGCGCTCTGAAGGTGGCAAACGCTGGCAACAGTTTTTGAACGCGTATGCGCTGCCGCAGCCGCAGAATTCGTTGGCCCCGATGTTCTTGCGGGGAAATTTGCGGGTGAGGAACTCATGGGCTTTGGACGTACGGCCATATTCGTCCCAATAGCCTGAAGTGCCATCTTTGTAACCGACATAGATCTCACCACCAAAGCGCCATAGATCGGCCTTAGGTAGCAACACGTTAGCGATCTGCGCCCATGCTCCTTTGAACTCCTGCTCCGGATAGAGCCACCTTTTTTCGGCGGCTGCGATGTAACGCCTCGCCCTCGACTTCAGTAGATGGTTGATCGCTATCACCTCCTCCCGACTTAGGCGACGGCCGCGAATGAAGTTATCAGTGCGCAACATTCCCTCGCCTAGGTGCCGGGCGTTCGTGCGCAATCGCGTCAGGTCAAGATGATTCTGTTCCTTAGCATATTCCAAGTGAGTCAGGATCAAGCAAGTATTGGCGTCCATGGCGAACACTGTCTGAGATCCAACTGCCGCTACCATCGGATCCTGCGGGTAAGAACACTTCTCGGACGTCGGATTCATCGCCGCGTTGTAGACCGTAACGGGATGGTCCGTCAGGATGAACTTCACATCCGAATCGTGTGCAGACACGACTTCCCTAACACCCTCGGCCCACATCGTGCAGTGCATAAACCGGAGTGCCTGCATCTCGACCATCAAATCAACCTGCCCCAAAGTACCGTAACACGAGAGAATCCAGTCCAGCCCCTTGGGCGTGCGAAGCTTTTGCGCTGCCATGTGTTCAAAGAAGTCCTGAAACGAGTCATGCACGTCGGCAGGATTCCCGAGCGAGAAGGCGCGGACTGCTTTTGCTCCTTGATCGTCAATGACACCAAACAAGTGCTTCTCGACATCGTCGTTGACAATTGTGCCAAAGTGGGTGGTATATAAGTCGTACTCCACAAAGCAGTTCTTCGTGCCCCATTCGTGAAGCTCGGCGCGTGGAACTTGCCGGCCATCAGGTAGCGTCTTGCGATCCGGGGCCAAGTTGAGATGAAAGAGGCGGGATTGGCCAGGAGCGAGAAAACCGCGTTGATACCACTGCGGGACGTAATGGTTGTTCCTAGAACTCATTTCATAAATAGCGCCGCATGAGGATGACGGAGAAAGCGAGATGAACAAAGCCGATGTAATGATCGGCGCAACGCTCCCATCGGGTAAGTACACGCTTGAAGGCATTAAGCCAGGCAAAGAGCCGTTCGATCTTCCATCGGCGCCGGTATCGGCGCAGCGCCCGGCCATCTTGAGTGACCGCTCTTTTTCGATTGCTCTTGTGTGGTGCGATCAGTTCAATGCCTTTGGCAGCAAGTCTTTGATCGAGCGGATCACTATCGTAGGCGCGATCCCCAATAATTCGTTCGGGTCGTCCCACGGTGACAATCTCATCGAGGGTAGCCTCGACAAGGGTGACTTCATGTGGGCTAGCAGAAGACGTGTGCACGCCGAGTGGAAGACCAGTAGCGTCTGCAATAACCATGAGCTTCGTACCCTTGCCCCGCTTGGTCTTTCCGACCTTTGGGCCCCTTTTTTTGCCAACACAAACGTGCCGTCAATAAAGCATTCAGAAAGATTGATTTGGCCAACCTCTTCGAGGTGTTGCGCCAGTGCTTCGAGTATGTGCCGTAGCACGCCATTCTTGACCCAGCGCGAGAATCGTCGGAAGCATGTCGTGCCAGAGGGGAACCGATCTGGCAAATCACACCAGGCCGCACCGGTGCGGAGCACCCAGAGAATTCCGTTCATGACGGCGCGGTTGCTGTGCAATTCCGGGCGCCCACGCCCATCATCGCGTCTAGGTGTTTCTGGTATCAGCGGCTCCAGAATCGCCCATTGTTCGTCTGTT
Organism: Herbaspirillum huttiense; assembly: GCF_047300815.1. Lineage (GTDB taxonomy): Bacteria > Pseudomonadota > Gammaproteobacteria > Burkholderiales > Burkholderiaceae_D > Herbaspirillum > Herbaspirillum huttiense_A. The sequence continues at coordinate 397,220 of NZ_CP178609.1, forward strand.
AGTTCTTCTCTTCGCGCCATACGAAGAAGTTAACACGCACGACAAAAAGTTAACAGACCCTATTTATGAAATGAGTTCTAGTTTTCTGATAGGTCATTCGCTCACCTGGCTCGTTTTATACCTAAATTGTCACATAGGCGCTGTCTGCGACCTGTCAGACGCAGACATCATTAAAATTGAGCATACTCACTGTTGAGGGCCTAAATTGCATCCAATGGTGCCCCATGTTTAGAACACAATCCTGCTCAAGACAGCGAGTAAGAGAATGGGGTGATAGACGTGGCACTACTTGGAATTATTCGACGCTGGTACATCAGAGACCGCGTCTCGATCAGAGAAATAGCCAGACGGCTTGATATCTCTCGAAATACCGTTCGAAGCTACATTCGATCCGAAGCGATTGAACCTTCCTATGCCGCCAGCAGAAATTGAGCTCACTGGGTGAGTACGCACCGAGGCTGAATACTTGGCTAGTCACCGAAGCGGTCAAATCCAGAAAGCAGCGAAGAACGCTTAAGCAGATGTTCCCGGATCTGAGAGATCTGGGATACGAAGGCTCCTATGACCGTGTGGCGGCCTTCGGATGTCAGTGGAAGGTGGGTCAACTTGAGAGGGTCAAATCTGCGAGCAAATCAACAGCATCTGACCTTGAATTTATTTCCAAGTAGAAATATATTTCGCAGTTCGCTGCTTAAGCTTTGTCCACATATAAAGAGGTCGATATTTGTCCTCATTACTAAGCCATTGATTTTTATAGGTCAGTCGTTCACTTATAATTTTCCTTGTCCACTTATAATTTTTCTCGACACTTGTGCCCATACACATCCGGGCGTCGCCCACTGTACCATTCTGCTGCAGTCCAGCCACTGCGTTGAAGTACCGGTCGAAGAGGAAGTCGTGGCGGCACAGGCCCGTACACTCAATTCAGCACCGGTTGGAAAAGTGGCGATCTACGTGTTGCGGCCCTACGCACAACAGCGCAACACCGTTTCGCAAGTCTTCGTCGACGACCGTCTGGCGGCGACGCTAGGCCCGATGACCTTTTTCCGCATCGTGGCTGAGCAAGGCACGCATCGGATTCGAATTGAAACAACGGGGGTGGCGAACCGGGAGTATGAGATTTCCGGCGACGCTACTACTTATTTGCAATACCAGCTAAGCGAAACCTTCACGACGGTCCGAGGTGAAATTACTGAGCAGACTGAGGCCCAGGCCAGAGCCCGTGTGGCGCGCTTGGATCTGGTGAAATCAGCTGGTGCGCTTCCTTAGCAGGTGGCCAGCGGCATTTTCTTGGAATCTGCCAGCCTCTTCGATGTAGCCTTGCACCGTTCCGTCATGGCGCCAGCCGCCTTGGCGCTTGATGTCCCGAAAGTCTGCGCCGGCGCGATAAGCGCTGGTCGCCATGCCCCGGCGCAGGCTGTGACTGGAAAGATCCGGTACATAGTCCAGTCCCGCCATACTTGCGCAATCAGCCAGGATCGCGTTGATGCTGGCGGGGTGGATGGCGTGCTCGCCTAGCATCGCCCATTTGTTAATGGAACGGAATACCGCTCCGTCGCCAATTCCTGCGGTCTCCAGCCAACCTCTCAGAGCGGTCGCTGGGCAGCACGGGCCGGCACCGTAGGGAATCGCCTTGACGATCCCCTGGCCTTGTTGGTCTGTCTTGGAGCGCTGCAGCGTCACGATCAAGCCATCCGGCTCCCATGCAAGATCAGAAACCTGCAATCCTGCGAGCTCACTTCGCCGAAAGCCGCCAAAGAAGCCCAGCTGCAGCAGCGCGCTGTCCCGCTTAGCCTTGAGGGTATCCACGGAATCCAACTTCACGATGATCTTTTCAAGATCCTCAATCGGGAGGGCCTTGGCCTGCTTTTTGGGGCGTCCGTGGGTGCGCCCAATGCCTTTCAGGGTCTTGCGGACCGTCGGGGTGCCGGCAGGATCAGCAAAGCCTTGGTAGAGATGCCATTGCGACAAGGCCGTCAGGCGCAAGGCCAGGGTACGCGCATTGAGGCTGCTGGCATGGGCTAGCAGGTAGCGGATGACTGCATTCTCGTCAGCCGGCAGGATGCCACCCCAGGCCAGGAAATGCCGAATGGCGGAACGATAGGTGAGCCGGGTATTTTCGGACGTCGCTGCGGCGAGGAAATCCCTATGGGCCGCTTCAACATCTGCGGGCAATAGCGTACCGGCAGTCATCGCATTGCTAATGGCAGGGATAATCTCAGAGGGAGGCAATTTGTCGCTCATTTTGGCTCATGTACCGCAACGGGGCGTCATAAACGATGAATGACGCACTATAACATTCCATAACGCTTCTTATAGAGCGTTATAAAACTGATTTCATAATAAATTTCCAATTGTATTTAAACGTATTATTACGTATAACGTAATACGATACCTTATTTGATGGAGCTCCCATGGCCCGTGCTGGCATCCTCTACTCACAAGTCGCCAAAGCGGCTTCCCAGCTGGCCGCCGCTGGCAAAGCCCCCACCATCGACACGGTTCGCGAAGCGCTCGGAGATACGGGAAGCAAGAGCACGATTGCCCCGATGCTCAAGCGCTGGAAGGCCGAACATCAGGAAGTGGTTGCCGACGTCGACACAGGTTTGCCAAACGATCTTGTTGATGCTGTCAAGAGCGTCTACCAGCGGCTTCAGGATGGTGTGGCCAGGCAGTTCGAGGCGGCCAACGAGGCACACGAGCAGGCCCAGGCGACCTTGCGCAATCAGAGAGACGCAGCCCTAGCCGCCGAAGAACAACTCTGCCAGGTCCACGCCGCCTTAGCCCGAGAGCATGCTCAGACACAGCAAGCCTTGGTGAGATGCCAGCAGGATCTGCAGACCAATGCTCTCAAACTCACGTCCGCTCAAACTGAGAATGCCGGCCTCCTGCAACGGCTAAGTGATCGCGCCGCCGAGGCTCATGCCTTGAACCAGCAGCTGACACAGACTCGCACCCAGTTTGAGCACTTCCAGGAGGCGGCGGCGCGGCAGCGCGCCGAGGAGCGGCAGGCGTTCGAGCAGCGTCTTGCGCGCCTTGAGCAGGAAAATCTCGCCGGCCAGCAGCGCCAGGAGGCTCAGCAAGTGACGCTGGGCCAGCAGGAGGCCACGTTAGCGCACCAGGAGAGCGAACTGAAACGACTTCGCGATGCCCTGACTGACGCACACAATGAACTGCAACAGGTTCGCTTGGAGCGAAACCAGCAGGCCGTTCAACTTCAGGAACTGACTGCGGTACGAGCCGACGCAGAGCGCCGACTCGACTTGGCGCAGCAGGCGCTCATCGAGGCCAAAGCAGGCGTAGCGGCTGCTGGCAAGCACACTGAAATACTGGAGAGTCAACTGGCCTCGGCGGAACGCAAGGCCGACCAAGCCGAGAGGGACAAGGCAGCCTGGATTGACAAGATCCTCGCGCAACGTCCAGATAACGCGGCTGCTGCCGTGTCAATTGCCCATGAAGGTGTTCGCCATGATTAGGCTGCCTGAAATCGGGAGCGCTGTCAGAGCTCGCCGCCAAGAAGTGGGCCTTTCGCCTCAGCAACTGGCCGCTTTCAGCGGCATGGACGCCCGGGCGCTCGTCGCCTTAGAGAAAGGAACCCTTGCCGACATTGGCTATAACCAGTTGGCCGTCTTACTGCAGCTGCTTAGTCTCTCTTTTGGTGAGCTGAATACCTCGGCTCGACTGTCCAAGCGCGCGCTCTGGATGGCTGCGAAGAATATTAGCGTGTCTTATCGAACCGAAATTTCTCCCGATATGTTGCGCACCGTGTTGCTTACTGGAGCCTGTCCAACGGAGTACATTTCGAACATCGGAACTTTTCTGGATGAAACACCCCTTGAGCTCGCTATCATGGCCGTAGAGGAGGCAACTGATGATCCACAAACACGCGCGCACATCTGGCGGCAGATTGCCACTCTGGCGTCACAACACGCAAGCGTCAGAAATGTTTTGTGGCAGCCTAGAGATGGATTCGATGAATGAATATTTTCTCCCGCGAAATAGCTGACGAACCGAGCGAAGTCCTTTGGCAGCTAAATCACGCAGCATGTGAGTTCTATGACGACTAAACTTTCTTTTACTGAAGATCATTCTTTTCCAGTTGACGTTTTTCACGACGAATTGGGAAAGATCGGAAATGCGACTCTGGCCTTTGGTCCTGGAAAAGCGATTTCTCTCACTTTTCAAGGTAGAACAACTGCGAAACTCGATACATCAAAACCGTACCACAGATTAGTCGCAACTACGCCTGAAGGAAGATCCTACACGTTGATTAATTGCGAGCTGAATTTCGGCTATATATATGCTGACTACATTCTTGAGGGTGAAGCATTTAATGCTTTCGATTTCATCGAAATTGAAATGACGCACATCACTGCTTGGTTCTTTCAATGGGAACGAATTATTGGAGATGTGGGCCAGTCCATTGAATGGAAATACAGGCCATCAAAGATCTCTGCAAACGTAACATCTCCGTTAGGGAATTTTAGTCTCGCAATTAGCCCATACACCGATTTCACGGCAGGTGCTGAGAGGAGCGAAATTCTAAATACTGCGCTTGTTTCAATCGAGGATTCTCAATCTGATCTCGGAGTGACTGACATCCGCTCGATCGCAACTAGTCTTTGCACTCTGTTTTCCATTCTGCTGGCGCTACCAGTATCGGTTCTTAAAATTCGTGTCAGGGGCAAAAACGGAAAATGGCACTCTATCTATTTTCCTCACTATGAAAAAGTGGAAGACGATGAACGAGATCGCAACGATGGAATGCGATATTTGTTAAAGCTAAAAATCTTAGATGACAAGTCAAAATGGCAGATCATTGCGCAGTCGTTTTTTAATTCAGGACTGCGAGATCCCAATTGGATTAGACTTTCTTCCATGAAACGCTATCAAGACTTCTGGGAGTATAAGGTTGCTGCTTATGTTTTTATTCTCGACTCCTACGTAGACTTTAAGACAAAATCATTACAAAAGAAACGTAGCAAGTCAGCTACCAACAGAGTAGACGAGTTCAACAAGCAATTGCTAACCGTATCGAATTTGAATGTCAGACAAAGATCTAGTATCGCTGAGTTAGCCACCAAAATCTTTGGATCGACTGATCATTCATTCGCGGAGAGGTATCAGCACGTAGTTTCGAATGTTGATCAAGACGTGCTAAAGATTATCAATTTGGCGAATTCTGACTTCGCTATTTTGAAGAAATTTAGAGACGATCTTGCGCACGGAAAATCGATAAGCTTTGGTGGTGCATCAGCATCAATAATTCCGCGACTCACTGAGAAACTCTCCCTCCTGCTAACATATTTCGCGTTTCTGGATTTTGGTCTGACGTCGGCGGATTTTATTGAATGCATTTCCCACACTTGGAACAGGATGGTCTTAAATTCTGACATCAATCATATGCATCTTTCGCGCATGGATAAGTCGGCGGAATTTATTCCCGTGTCTAAGAGTGCTCTGGACCAAATTAAACAGCAGACGAAAAATCGCATCTTCTGCTGCTTTTACTTGAATCCCGATGCAGATCCGACGTTCTCTGAATACCATACGGATCTTTTCAATAAGCAGCTAAATACTCAAAAGCCCTCCGGCTCATCACAAGATCCGAATTCCATTTTCCAGTTAAAAGATAGAAAAGTGCGTACGATTGGGACTCTATATTTTGAGAGCGGCGAAGATCATCTTGAGTTTCATCACGTTTTCCTGTTTGAGCCAATTTAGAGAGCCTCCAGTTAAAGAAGAACTACGTAGTTTCTGACAGTGTCATATAAATTTTGAAAATCCCATGAATCCACTGCGAGAGCGCATTCGAGAAGAACGAGAAATATTTCGCATGATCGGACCGCGCGCATTTAGGCGGAAACGATTTATTGCGAAGAAAGATTTACGTCCTCTTCGGGTCGTAATTCGACGATCAATGCCTTTGAAACCCAATCCCAAATGGGACGCCGTACCCAGCATCCATAGGGCGGGTTAGGGGGACACAGATTTACTTCGCTAATCGATCAGGGAGCACAAATTTACTTCCGGATTTGACGCAGATTTACTTCGCCGAACGGCTGTGCAGTACCGTTCTAAATAGCCAAAATATCTTAAGGCTGACAGCGTATATATCCAAAACGCTTAAAGTACAAATTTTTCCGTTTGCTCAGTTTCCCCCAGATACGAACGGGGCACTGTCGGCGGAGTTAAAGCAGGCAAAAGATGCGCTGGCGCGTCTGCAAACCGAGCAGCAGGCCTTGAACGTGACGATGGCCACCGTGCAGAGCGACAATGCGGGCTTGCAGCAGCGCTTGACAGACCGTGCCGCTGAAATTGCCGCGCTCAATCAGCAATTGACCCAGAGCCGCGTACAGTTCGAGCACTACCAGGAAGCCACTGCGCGTCAACGATCCGAGGAGCGCCAAGCAGCAGAGCAACGCATTACGCGTCTGGAGCAAGAGTTGGCAAGCGCGCAGCGGCAAATGGCCGCGCAGCAGGCGACGATCGGGCAGCAGGAAGCGCAGATCACTCGTTTGACCGAAGAAAACATGCGGTTGCAGGAAGCGGCGCGCCATGACCAGGAACAAGCGACCGCAACCAGGACTGAACGGGATCAGCTGACTTATCAGCTTCAGGAAACTGCTTCGGCACGCCGGCAGCTTCAAGAGCACCTGGATGCAACCGAACAGGCGCTCACCGAAGCGCGTATGGCGCTGGCGGGCCAAGAAAAGGAAACAAAACTGCTTACCGAGCGGCTTGCTCAAACCGAACAAAAGTTGGGAGCGCTGGAACAGGAGCGGGTAGCATTACTTACACAGAAGGCTGAGCTACAGGCATTTTTGGCAAATCAGACGAAAGCAGAAAAGGAAGTGACTCGGAAACGCTGAAGAACTCCCGCAGATCAATGATTGTTTTTAAATCAAAGAGTTAAGATCGTTTTGGCGAAAATAACCGTAATCCCGGCCGACCCTCACATGGGGTATCCATTGAAGAGCTTAGTGGGCGGCGTGCTTGACGGGTGTTTGCTAAGCATGTTCGGGCCATTGGCGCCCCTGACATGCGTGCTCTCCTGGGAGAAACTCGGCGGCTTCCCCGAATGACTCTGCAGACCGCGCACTATGCGCGTACGGCAACAGCCGCCCGTGGCACCGTGCGCATCAACTAGCCTCTGCTGGAGGATCTGCATCCGCGCTGCATGATGGAGGCAATTGTCGTCAAGCAAATGGCGCAGCAACGCAGGCTGATCGCCGCGCTCCGCCTGGCCAAGTCGGCTGTCCCACTCTGGGCATGGAACTCCTAACTCCGACTGCGCTACAGGATGTGCTCGTCGCCTTGCCCGTCAATGCGGTATCGAATTTGCAGGATACCCATTTGCGCCATAAAGTCCTGCGCTTGGGTCATGCCTTCTGCGTCCTCCGATAAGCTGTCCATGATGGCGCCGATCTCCTGCTGCTCCTCTGGACGATAAGCCGTGGCCACCGCTTCGACCAATGCTACTGGAGAAGCTGAGCTGGAGAGCGAGAGTTCAACTTCCCGGGTCTCATTATCGGCATCGACAACGTATCTTAAATGGTAGGTGGGCATGATGTTCTCCAAGCAATGCCAATGTGACTCCGGACAGAGGGGAGTGTTCCATCGAGCGGGCCACCGCCGAGCCTAGGGGCTCAAGCGGTCGGCCGGGCATCAGTCTTGTTTCCTTGGAGAACCGCATTTTCGGCCGGCCCTCAATAAGAAAGCCGGCCACGAGGGGCCGGCTGGGTGAATGGTTAGGAGCAAGGTCAGACAGATATCAAACCCGCAAAACTTGTCGTCCTTCTTCCGTGAGGGCGGCATCTTTGCCCGCGGCCTCTACCACTTCGTCGAACGTCGGATATAGCTGCGATGTGAAGCCATTGTGCTGGAAGTAAAAACCACGATCCGCACTGTGGATGCGGTATTCCAGGAAGCTCATTGGAGCAGTCCCGTCCTCCGCGAGCGCCATGATGCGCCTGAACGCTAGGGCAGAAGGAAAATCGGGAGGGGCGTCGTGACCCAATGAGGCTCGATCCCACCCGGTCAAAAACGCTTGCAAAAGCTCTGCAGTGGAGCACTTCCGTTCAGGATCCTCTCTGAAAAGGGCCTCCATGAACTGGCCATTTTGGGCCGGGGCACGTGGTTTGCCGTTCAGGAAAGCACGGGCGCCGGAAAGCAATGCTTGATTGATATTCATACGTTGTTCCTCAAAGATGTTAATGGGTTGTGAATGCTTTGAGAGATGTCCGTCATCGATGCTGACTACTTCAGAGGGCAACGAAGGTCGCCCTGCGACGCAAAGGCCAGGATGATTATCTTAGCCTGTATCGCATCTCCCCTGGCATTGCATATTAACTATCTAGGCTGAACACACTTGCCAATTTGGCGACATATCGTACGAGGCCGAGTTTAGGATCCAGAAACGTCAACCCAAGCGGGAAAGATGCTTTCCCGACAAGGGAAAGCTCCGCGATTTCGCATAAAAGGAGTAGAGAATGGCCCTATTTGAACTGATTCTTCGTGGCTTCAAAGGAGAGACCGATGAGACTGATCACCTGGTGCTCTGGGTGAGTGCTGAAATGCCTGAAGGTCTCGTTAAGGCACTTCTCACAAAGGAGGGACTATACGGACCAGATGGTCTGGTGCGAGCGGTTGGTTCTATTGCAGATGTCGCTAACACGGATCAAGTGGATTTCGTGCTGCCTCAAGGCATGGCCGATCTTAAGCGAAAAGCTGAGGAGCTTGTGCTTTCGAATGATGAACAGAGCCTTCGCAGTAGTACGAGCAAGGTCGATGCCAACCAAGAAGTATGGGAAAATCATAGGCACCTGAATGAACAGCAGCGTGAAGCATTGCAGGCGCTGAGTCTTGCATTCGAAAACGCGACATCGGTTGGTGCTCTTGATGTGTTGGTTGGAGATTGCGCATCACCCGACAGCATCAACGACGTGTGCGATGCCTTGAACGCCGTTATCAACTGAGTGAGGAAAATAGCGATGACAAAAATAGCGATGAGGGAATACTCCTCGTCTCAGTTGGCCAAGGATGATTCTGATCGCCCGTATATGCCGGGAAAGCCGCACTTCGACAATGCTGTACTGGTAGTGCAGGCCGAGGGCGTCGTCGGTGTGGCGGCCTACAACGCCTTCGCTGTGACCGTAAATAAGGGGAGCTTTGGCTTCTTCACGGTGGACTGGCTGATCGAGAACGGTACCGAGTTGCACACTTTCGTGGAGGGTATCCGCGCTGCCGTTGCGGAAGCCGATCTCCGTGGATTCGAGATCGATCCCCATTTCTCCGGATTTCGGAAGAAGGCGTAAGGACATCATCTAGACCAAGGAAAACAGTGCGGTTCAGTAGCCTCGGTTAATTGCGAAACCGTAAATGTCAGCCCCGTGCTCAGACTATGTCTGGCCGGGGCTTTTTTATTTTCTCAGTCCAATCCCCGTATGAGGGCTTGGTAGTGCGTTGGATGGATGCCCTTGCTCTGCAACAGTGGCTCGTAGGTTGCGGGGTCGAATTCCTTGAGCATGGCGGGCAGCAAGCGTCTATCCCAGGCCGCAGATTCGGCCCAGGCCAAGAAGCCTTGCTTGTCGTACTTTGCGCGCCATTCCAGCCAATCGACCCATATCCGATCGGCGATGAGCTTTTCGGAGAACTGCATGTGTGCGGCTACATCGTCGACAGCCTTTCCTTGCTCGAAAAGACGGGCCACGTAGGTGTTGCGCAGCACCTGGGGGTTGATGGTGTTGCCGCGGCTGGCCAGGGCTTCGGCCGCGCGTTGGCGCAAGCCAGGCGAACCTACGTCGGGATGATGCAAGGCCTGCTCAAAGAGGGCTCTTACGTTGCGCTGGAGGGTCGTAGACGCCATTTCTCCGCCGGTGGGCTTGCCATGAAGGTCTAGGCGCGGAAACAGCAGCTTGGTGCTTCCCTGCGAGGCGTCGAGGTTTTCTTCCCAGTAGACCATCCATTTGGCGAGGAGCGCGGCCAGATAACCCTGCTTATCGAGCTCGATCTTGCGGGTGAAATCGGAGTCTGCGTGAGCGACCCGAAGTGTCGCAGCCGTCAAGTCCAAGCTGCTAACAGTCAGGGCGATAATCTCCCCCGACTTCAGACCTCCCCCGATCATGAGGGCGGTAATGACGTAAGGACGAAATTCACTGACCTCCTTTGGCGAGCTGTAAGGCGAAAAATCCTGGAATTTCGCCAGATTTAGTAATCGCTCTATAACCGCCCGTTCATCCTGGGTGAGAAACTCGCGCAGATCCCTTTTCGTTGCGTCAGACCATGTTTTGGAGTCCAGCTTTGGGAAAGCGGCGGGATTGATCGAGATCTTATCCGGATGCTTTTTCATGATGTCTTGGAAGACTCGTTCAAGCAGTCGGCGATATCGGATGACTTGTTCGTAACGGTTCAGCCCGCTTTTGTCCTTTTTGCCCTTTTTATCCTTTTTGTCCTCTTCCTGCAGCCATGCTTTCTCTGCCAGAAACGCATCAACGTGAGTTGAGGTCACCTGGAAGATAGTCAGGTCGTGTTTTTCGAGATACTGGCGGAATTGATTCCACTGATATTTATAAATTAACAACGTATCTTCTTTTACTTTCTTGGACTTTCCCCTCCCTGGTACCGAGCTTACCCAGGCTTCGAAGGCTGAATCTTCATTCCCCTCGTAGGAAAAGAGCTGTTGGGTCTTCTTCATCTGTCCTCCGACTATTAGCAGCGTCTGGATAAATATACAGTGGGCGATCCGTTTTTAACAATTTAAACCATCTTCCGATAATCGGCCATCACTCGATGTTTATTGCCAATGACTATTAGCTGCACGCAGTTGTTAGCGTCGCAGATTCGCAACATCACTGAAGTGATTTCCGAAACTGGTGACCATTACCCCATGGCCAAAAACCTCCGCACGCGCACGATGACGCCCGGGATAGAGCAACTGCGCACCGAGCACGAACAGGCCCGCCGAGCGGGCGGGCGCCAGCTGCACGCCGCATGAGCGCGCGAGCGGCAGCACGCGGCCGTGACGACCGCCCAGCGCGAGAGCGACAAGCTGGCGGCCGACGCCACCGCCGCCAGCCCTGGGGAGCGAGCTGACCGACGTGCGGAGCTATCTGGGCGAACACCGCGGGGCGCTGGCCACGCAGGCCAGGCATCGTTCCTTGCCGAGCAGCCGGCCTCCGCCAACGAGATGGCCAGCGCCAAGCACATGGACGCGGAGCGTGATTCAAGGACGCGGGACAGGAGATTGCGCAGCGGGATGCCTGGATTCGCGCGCTGTAACAGGACGTGGCCAGGCTACATATCAATCCTGGTACACCGCTCGTCGTGTCATCGCCGGCGACGCTCACCAATCCAGCCAGCAAACGCATTCACCAGCCACCGCCTCCGATGCAGCGAGATTCAAACTGACAAGTGAGGCCCTATCATTCAAAATGTGCGCCGATCAGTAACGCCACAACCCTTAGGCCCGGTCAAGAATTCGTCGGTGCGCCCTTAAACAACCGTCGGCTGACGTCTATCCTGAAAAACGTAGCGATAGTCAGATACCCCCCATAACATCCGGCCAATTAATGAATGCCCAGTAATGAAACCCTTCAATAAGACCCTGGAACTGATTTGCCACCGCTACCGCCGGTGCGTGGAGCGAGATGATTTCTCCTCGTTGACCAACGGAGAACCTGTCCCCCACTCCGTGGCGAATTTCTTGGCCTTCCTGATCGCAGCTCCTTTGCGTGAAAACGCTGATTCAGATCTGCCGCCAATAATCCAAGCGATGTTCGCCGAGATACGTGGCCAAGTAGTAAATACACTGCCTGTCGTCAGGGACCTATCGATGCCGCTGGGAAAATTGCTTGAGCTGGATCTGAAGGGCTTCGACGAGCGCCAAACCATGGCAGACTTGTTTTGTAGTTTTTTCGCAAGACCTCTGCTAAAGCCGCTAATTGAAGGTGTGATGGACTCTCAACCCGGCGATCCGCCAGCCATTCAAGATCAGATATGCGAGGAACTATCGGTTTCCAACCGAAAGGACTTCGAACGCATTGTGGCGCGGAGGCTCGATGAGACCATAGCGCATCAGATGGTAGATGCATTGTTCGCGATATTCTGCGAGGTCAACAGGTCAAAGTGTCTGAAGGATTTTTTCCGAGTGAGACGCAACGGTGGCTTCTACGGCCGACCGGAGATGTCTAACGTTGATGTAGGAAAACGGCTCACCGAACTCAAAGTGGTCGTCAATTCACCTGGTCAACCTGGCAGTGAGCACAGCCTGTCCGACCTTAAGGTAAGGGTCGTCCTCTCAACATTCGATGAACTCGACCCTCCCTGCCCTGTCACCGGGCTCTACTGGGAAGCAAGCCTAATTTCCGCTGGTTCGCCAAACGTGCCTCTGGCGACTGCCGACGGATTCCTTTACATCTTTGAGCGCGAAGATGGTAAGTGCTTAGGTGGCGAGGACGACTTATGCCGCGCTGCCCACGTATTCGAAGGCGTTGGCCTTCAACAGGTCTCCTTCTTCGTGAACGAGCACGCAGATGCCGCCGAGCTCATGGAGAAATCAGACTTGTGCTTTTGTTCAAAATGGGAACGGGCAGAGACGGCTCCTCACGGTACGGGCGCAATTCTGCTCAACGAAGCGACGAAGTTGCTTAGAGAAAAATACCGGAGGCTGAGGACACTAGTATTGGACTCGCGGCCGATGCAGTACCGTGAATGGGAGAGCGCCTTGAAAATTCCCGATCTTGCTACGGAAATTCAGGCCTCAATTGAAAGCTTGACTCAATACACTGAGAGCATTAAACCGGACAAAATCGAAATCAGGTACATTTTCAACCGCTTAGCGGGCATGCCTCAGCTATCGCAAGAGATCGATCGGCACGCCAATATGTTGGAGCGCCAACGCTCGTCCGGTCGCTGTGACTACCATGACGTAAGCGATCAAATTTGCAGCATCTTCGAAATGGCCGGAATGGACGAGTTAGCCTATCGAGTCCAAAACGGCCACGCTAGTGATTTAGAAGTCCGGAATGTACTTACCGTTCTGCTGCTGCAGCGTCGAATTCCGTACATTCCGCTGTCTAGCGGTGCATTCCATGATGCAGCGAAGGATGCTAGTGCGCTTCGAAGGGAATCTTTGGAAGAAATTGAGGAATATGCGGACGACGATGAAGTCGCTCAATTCCTCTTCAGACTTCCCGACGACTGCGCCGTAGATGGTATTTCTGTCGACGATGCCGGAGACGTCATCATCGCCGTCTCATGCGAAATTATGGCAGAAGGGGGAGGAGTTTATGAACTACAGGAACACTTCACAACGCAACAGGTGCCCCCGCCGGTAGACGTTAGTAGACTACTCCCACGGCCGCAAGATTAGGCGATTGGTAAACCTCAGCCCCGCGGATTGTCGCTGCGGGGTTTGGGTGCCCATGCAGCCGCAATCTGGGACCAGAGCTCGGTGTTGATCCTTTCCGGCTTAACGAAAATCGCATAACCGACCGCTGCCGGCAACTCTGCCTCAGACTGCTGCACCAGTAGGATGCTCCCCCGAACAAAGCCGGCCGCTCGAAGCTCCTCACCACCAGAGACGAAACCAGCCAAGACGAATCCCTCCCTTTCGGCCTGAGAACGCGATACCACCGGCACGAGCTTTGACTGCTGAATCGACCACGCCAAATTATCCCGCGCCGTCGCTTCCCATCGCTCGCGTAGGGATGGAGTCCTATAGATGCATTCGCGAGCTAGAAATTGCTCTAAAAGCCCACGACGTTTGTCCCAAAAAACGTACTCGGGGATTTCTGTATACTCCGCGCGAACTTGAGTCTCATACTCGGCAAAGCGACTACGTGGCGCCGCCAGAATCCAAAGGTCCAGATCAGCTACCAGCGCTGCATCTCCAGTAAGTACGCCGCCATGGTGACGGGTAGCCAAGATCAAATCACAAACCCCTTTGACTGCCTGACGTCGAGCCCCATTCAGGCTGAGAACTGCTCGCGCGAGATCCGCACTTTGCTGCTCGTTATCATAACGGTGCTGGTCCAATACGGCGTCGTGGAAAAGCAGCGCAAGCTCGACTTCAGCCGGACGCACAGCAAGAGCGCGAAACTCCTCAAATGCTGCCAAGCATTCCTCAAGGTGTCGCACCGTATGATAGTGCCGGCTCGGTGACGAATACTTGGCCAGGAGATCAACTTGCTCAAGTCTTCCTTCAGTACCCGGGCATAGCTGTTGCCAAGCTCGACTCCAGCACTCCTCAACGCGAGAGTCGGCACAATAGCGAGCATTCAAAATCAGCCCCTTTCTAGGTGCACAGAAATAGAATTTAATTATCGCGCAAATGCCGCCTCTTCTATGCGTTTCCTAGAGCGAATGCAGAAAAATCGCACATCCTTATAAAAAATGCCCAGGCTCGGAAGAGACCTGGGCAATGACGGTTAAATGAATCGAAGAATATGACGGCGATCGCTAGGCCTACGCCCCGTAATTAGGAACCCCAGATCCGACAAGCGCGGTCATGAAAGAACCCCAGCCCCGACGGTAGAAGTTGTGATGTTTACTCGCGGTGCGTGGATCACAAGGCTCTCCTGTGATTGCATCGACAGTAACGTTCAAGCGCAAGTTCCGAGGGTAATCCAGTCGGGTGTCGATGACCTGAAGGTAGAGAAGATTCGAGTGCCAAACGGTCACCTGGACGCGTTCGAAAGACCGCGCCTTGGCCAAGATCCCAGCCACTAATGAGTCCACCTGCTGGCGAGTACCTAAACGCGTGACGCACGACAAAGCATCGTCCCCGTAATATGAGTCAAGGCTCCCGAACCGGATTTTGTTGATCTCCGATTCAACCTCAGCGAACATCGATATCTCGCTAACTGCACGCTCGTAATAAACGCATACTGCCATTTTTCCTGCCTGCTTAAGCCGCCCTTGGAGAAGACGAAGTGCGACGGCCAGCCGGTGTTTCTGCATTGTTTCCAGAATGACTGCCGCAGCCTCCTTCCAGATGCCAAAATTTTGGCTAGCCTCAACGCGCCATGCTTCGAGAACCCTGGCACGAGCCTCTTTCATTGCTTCAAGGAGGCGATTTGCTTGGTCGGTAGTTGCGCCTACTGGTTGACGGTCTTGATGATGGTTTTCCACGATAGTTTCTCCGTATTTGATGGGCAGGTTGAGATTAATGCGCCCAATGGGTTGATCAGCGCAACTGAGATGAGCTCCTTCGCTCGATAATCGTCACGGCCGATATCTCTCTGTATGTGAGCTAACCCGAGGGGGACTTAGTCTCAGCCAGAAAAAAAACCCCGCCAGCAGCGCTGAGCGGGGTGTTGGTTTAGAAATGGCTATTGAGCTAGCTCAATTTCACGGTCACAGGGGGCATATGTGTAGAAGAGTCAATGCCATTGACACAGAGAGGACCAGTCCCGCATTCACCTCCACCGCACACCTGCCCGCAGTAGTCAGTGATTCCATCAGCTCGCAAAGCCTTTGCTAGCTCGCCGAACAGCTCTCCTTCGGGATCGTAAGCAGCCCATATCCCGCCTGCGGTGTCTGGAAGGCTCTCGTTGCCGTGAATCCCAACGTACCATACGCCCTCGAACTCCTCCGCTGGGTTTCTGACCTCACCGCCGCAGTGATTGGCCACGACCTCAGCGACATCGGTCATAAATCGCTGATATTGGCTTGCCTCATCCAATTGCCCATGCTCGACGGCAGTTGCTTCTCCATCGCCTTGACCAGGCTTTTTCCCGGTCAGAAGGATGTGAACGATCTCCGCCAACTCTGCTGCACTTATCTGCTTGCTCATGTGTTCTCCAATAGGAAAAATCGCGGTAGGGCCCCCTTGCGGGATTGGCTTTCCCGCAGGGTTGAATGGTGAAAGTTAATTTACAGCGGAGATTCGCAAACCCGGGACGGGTCGTACTTGCTTCACTTCGTCACTCCATAGCGCCAGGACTGCACGCTTAACCGCTGTTCCGAGGTCGTCTGCGACGAAGAGGCCGCTGGCGAGCACCTGCTCCTGAGCAGAAACATACGCAACCTCGAAGATCGTTGGGACATTCTCAGAAACCTGATCTACGGCCTGGCCGTACTTGGTGAGCTCATACCCCGTAACTTCGTCGGACTCATCGAGGACCATACCACTGTCCGGCGAGAAGACGAAAAACTTAAAGCTGTCGAGTAACTTCACCGGAATGTTGGAATGGAAGTAGTCCAAGGCTGCAGACGCTACCAAGTTGATCGGAAGATCCTGATCAACCAGAACGCTATAGGTGCCGGCGATGAACTGATCCTCGGGGTCAGGTTCACCGCAAAGCAGGGCAATGAGCGCGACTTCTCGCGACTCTTGCCGACCGGTTTGAGGTTGTAAAGATTGCTGATTCAAGATGCTCTCCTTTTAAGTTATCTAGCGAAAAGGGATGAGCAACATGGGGAGATATGAGAAAAGCCCCCCTTCTGATGTGTCAGGAGGAGGGCTAATGCAACGGTTAGGCGAAGAGGAATTCACCTTGGCGTTGTTGGACACTATCTGCAACCTGTCCTTTACCTTTAGCCAGTTTGATCTCCAACAGCTCGGCATAGCGATCGCGAACACTCGCAGCATCGAGGTAATTGGCGTTGAGGTTGAGAAGTCCTGAAACCGTCTTTCGCACGCTCGCGATGACATCAGCCTCTTCCGTGGTAGGTACCACTTCTGGCCAACCAGCGGTGTAAAGCAGGTGCTTCGGGATCTTCTCCTCGGCAATTTTCCGCAACACGGCTATTTCCTTCGCCCGCTCAACGTCTTTCCGCATGCCCTCGGACAGCAAATGAGGAGCGATATCGGCGAGCCAGCGGTTCTGGAATGCGAAAGAAGATTTGGCTTCCAGAGCGACAAGACGGCGATAAGGTTCGTGGTTATCAGAGCACGTGGCAGACGCAATCAAATCCGCTTCCGACGACATAATGCAGAAGCTGCAGCTCACCCTCGTCATCCCATACTGCGTGTAAGCCTCGTGCAGCTCGATACCTTCCTCGTGGATCGTATATACTACGTCTTGCACCGGCCAGTTGAGGATTGCGTTCCAGGTGATCGCCTCGGCATTTTTCCGCTTCAGCAATGTGTTGGGTGCAGAAATCGGCATCTTACTGCGATTCCGACTTTCCTCTGCTCTGACACCTGTGACGTTGAGAATGGCTTGTGTTGGGAATCGCTTGCGCAGGGCGCGGGACAGTACGCTGGCTTTCAATTCGGACGTACAGAAGCGCCAAACCGGTGAACTCCACGGCATTATGAGTTTCACACAAGAGAGCTGCAGATAGCGAGAAACGCAGTTTTCCCAACGACTCTCCCACCTCTCCATCATGTCACCGGCTTCACGTCGGACGATCATTAGCTCCCAGCCAAGATGCTCCGCCAGCTGCTGACACTTGGGCAAACTCTGGCGCCATTCGATGCGGCCGAGATCTGCGTGTATCAGAACCTTCGGTCCATTATGGCCCACACGGTCTAGATGCCTTGCAACCGCCAGCGCGACGGCCTCCGAATCCTTGCCGCCTGATACCGAAATCGCCACCACACACTCGTTCGCCAGCATCTGCTCGACCTCTGGTGTCACACATACGTCATTGGGTTTTCCTGCTGGGGCACCGGCCAGAAACTTCGGGCTGACGAATTTGATTTGCTGCTCGTTCATAAATGTCCTCTGTTAGAAAATTGTCCGAAAAGGAAAAGATTTGCCTCGCTGAGATGACATTCATGCGGTGGTAATGCGCGCAAAAAAAAATGCCCCGGACATGACGTCCGAGGCATACTGCGGTTCTTAAACGTCCGTGCTCGTGGCAAGTCAGGACAGCTCGATGCTCTCGTGAGGTTCGATTTCGGAGTTACATTGAGGACACCGATCATTGCAGCTGCAGCTCCAGTGATCGATCCACGAACAGTCGCACTTCGTACAAAGGTAGTGGTTCTGAAAGGATGACTCTTGCTCCGCACTTTCTAAAAGTGCGTCTTTAATCGGTGCGGGAACGGCGTGAGCCATAGGTTGGGTATTAGGCATGGAAATGCTCCGGAAGATTAAATGCAACTCAGATAGGGATCATCAAGACTGAAAAATGCCCGGCTTCACAAGATGTGTAGGCCGGGCAGGAATAGCCCTCATAATTCGTCACAACCAGGACAACTTCCACGGCCAGCAATTGAAAATCACCCGGGCCTGTCCACGTCGCGGACAGTTCGAGTGGTGCCACGGCCACCGAGCTGCCTGATCGGTGCACGCCTCGTCACGATAGAGAACCGTATCCATCCGCGGTCTCGATGCGCCTGCGTCGAGTGGGTCGCAAGACTCCTCTTTCCTCGCGAACAATGTCAGTAGCTGCGGGGCATGCACTTGTGCGGCGGCAGGCTTTGATGCAGTGAAGGTGTGCGTCATTTCTCTCTCCTGCTCATATCAACATGCAGCCGGCGAGGCGATGACATTACCGATCTCCAAATCGAGTGCCGATTTGGCCGCATCAACATCACCTTCATCGCCGTTGATACCGTCCTCGACAGTTGCGCGTGCATCAGCGAGACCAATGGCGAGGAGCTGTTGAACCAGGTCTGCGACGGTGGCCGCCGCCATCGCTGAGGGAGCCTTAACTGGAACATTGATCAGGAATTGTTTCATGTGATTCTCCTTAGGGAAAAGTTAATAAGCCTTTATGTTTTTTGCATCGATGAGATGTAGCAACATGGCTCGATAATCAATTCTGCCCAGGCAAGAAAAACGCCGCGATCCACCATAGTGGGACGCGGCGCAGATGAGAGCGATTGCTGCTCTCCGTGTTATTACCAATCAAACGTCGGCAAGTCTCGATGTCCGTCGCCATCGGCGTCGAACCGGACGACAGAACAGTTCCTCTTCCTGGCATAGTTGAATACCTGGCGGAGATCCTCCGGCACGTCGTTCTTGACATCGGCTAGATCAGGCACACTGACGAAGACACCATATTCGTAAGCAGCAACTGTTTGACCAATTGCATTGGTGCCCGCTCGGCCCTGCAAGAAGTTCATTGTTGCTTGCGAGATATGCGCGGTCGAGATATCAAGATAGCGATGTGCCTCGTCCCCCGCCGATGAATCGCACCAAGGTCCATTGACCAACTTTGCCGCAGCGTTTCCAGGCGCCCAATCCGTGATCCCATCTGCTGCAAGTGCACGGCCAAGCAGAATTTGAACATCGGTGACTGTACGGCCCGATGCGGTCGAGAATTCCTGGGAAACAACCGCTGCATCCCCGATACATCCGGTCCCGCGCACTTGTGACTCGAAATCCTCGCCTGCAGCGGCGGAGTCCGGATGGACTCCCATGACACGGTTGACCACCAGATCAATCTCGCTGGGCTCACATCGAACAAAGATCTGCCCGAGCACCGCCTGTACGTGCTGCAGCTGCTGTACGTCATGGCAGACTTCTTCGCCATCAACTTCGAACAATACGAGCGAACCTTCGTTGACGCTCGCCTCAAAGAGAATCGGCTCACCATCCGGCCATGCTCCACCGTTGCAATCAGCGGCATCCATCAGCTTTCTGAGCTTGGCTTCCGCCTCGTCGCGCGAGGTAGCCTTGACGCGAATTGCTGCAGTCAAAGTGCAGTCAAAAGCGTATTCGTGTTGAACCAGTTCGTGCGTGTTACTGTTTTTCATGATGCTTCTCCAAAGACTTTGCGAGAAACGTCCCCATACGGGGAACGCGTCCCCGCCAGGGTTAAAAACGAAGTGTTAGTGCGCTATGTGAACCGGGGGATAACCTCGCTTCACAGTTTGGTATTGCCATCCGGCGTGACGTGGCGAGCCGCCATATCCGCATAGATACGTTCCATATCTTTCTTGGCCAGCTCCTCTGTAGCGAAGAGATTGTTGCGATGGACACCGAAACCAGCGATTTCACGGATTCTTGCTGTCCTGCCGACGTCCATTAAACGATTCCCTCGTGATGTGTAAATTCGCAGGATGTTTCGGCTTTGCTGTGCCAGCTGATGCGTATCGATATACATCGGTCCATTCACAGTGAACAGCTTTACCAGGTTGGGCTTTCGCTCACTACTCCAGCCATCACTGACGCTGCCGTGACAGCTGGATTGCAGAGATGCGTCGGCTACTATGTGGTGCCCCTGCTCCTCGAAAAACGGAAGCATGTCAACTTCATCGACGAACTTTGCGTCAGCTCCAGAGGAGGTAGGCAAGGAAGTTTGGATCTTTTCGAGTGCCGTATAGCGTGTGGCGTCCGCGAAGTCACCCCAGCCTGTCTTAGACGACCAGAAGCCTTCTCGGATACTGCTAGACTCAGCCTCGCTTTGAGAGAAGATGAGATAGACCGGATCAGCCTTCCCTGCAGACTGAGTGGTCACCTGCGATTCAGCTTCCTGTACTACGTCCGCCTGGGCGGATACAGAATGTTTCATGCTCGTTTACCTTTCTAGTCTGCGGATGCGCTCTTGCGATACACCCGACAGAACTTCAAAATTAAATCAATCCTCTCAGAACGGAGATCACTGACAGGTGCTGTTTGGTGTGAATGTGAGATGTCACTCATGCTGTCGGAAGCCGAATGAAAAAAAGCCCCTCGATACATCGAGGGGCGTTGGTTTAGTCGAACTCCAATTCAACCTGGGCTGATTCCGTAGAAACACGGTTCGCCCAGGCCTTTCGAGCTTCCGGGGGCAAATCCTTGTAGTCGACACTGCGGGCTAGCAGATCTTTGATGTCGTACTCCAATGTGAGCTTCAGTTGGTCCTTGTAGGCAGTCCTTCGAGCAATGTCATCGTGCATCTGTTGTTGCGAATAGCTTACTTCCAGTGCTCCGTAGCTTAGATACCAAAAATACGCTGAGGTGATCCCTCCCGGGAGAAATCCGCGATCAAAGTTCTCGGCCAGACGAAGCGCCTCGAACTCCTCGATCATCAAGGCTGATTCGTCGTTCACACTGAAAAACTTGGCTGTAGGAAGTTTCCACCCCATATGGCCGTTCTTCAATTCGATCAACTCAGGCGCACACGGAGAATCGGATGTCAGAGCCTCGAAATACGAGTTTCTGAGCCCGCTCCACGACTTGTTCTCCAAGGTTGAATCAAAGCGTTCCCCGACGTAAAGAAACTTCGCATCTGGTAGCGGCTGAGGAGGAACGGCCTCAACAACCGGTACCGGATAGCGAATACCACGTTCTCGGATGTCCCGATAATCTGCCCAGATTGCGAAAGGCGCTGCTGTTCCATTCAGAGACTGCATGGCGTCAACGGCGACCATGGTACTTACCGGCAAAATACGGAACATCACTTGGCGCCCCTCCTCCTGCGCTAGAAGCTCTTCCTCATAATCTAGCGTCAACATCATCCGCATTAATTCTCGGATGAAAGTGGGATGGTACGTATCAGGTTGTACAACCAAATAGCCCGCGATCACCGTGCGGCCGACAAAGTGCCTCGTCGTCCAATCATATTGGCGTGCGCGAAGATAGTTGTTAAGACGCACCAAGCCAGCAGCGTAACGATAACGCGGATCATATTCGACCATGTTGGTGAGGGACTTGTCGGCAGCCACTCGCTGACAGCTCCAGCACCCCAGCCTGGCTCCACAACCACCGGAGCTACGCTTGGCTTTACCCTCATAGAGGCTCTCGGAAACAATTGCGCAGCTAGTGCCACCGCTATGCGCGTAGATCCGGAAGGTCTCTTCGAAGGTGCTGTAGCTCTCATACTGCCCAGATCCGTACAATGCCAAGGCTTCCCAGACATCATCCGTTTGCCAATCCGCGATCAAACTGAGAATCAGCTCACCATTCTTGTTACGCACCGGTACGGCCGCTGACTCACCGCGTTCGCGCATCTTAGAGTCACGTACAACGCTTTCGGAAAAGCGCGTCCCCAAGACCGTTACCGGCTCAGGCCGGCCCTCCTTTTTTAGCTGCCGAAATAGCCGCGATCGGAAGTTCGCCATGGGTGTCACCTTCCAGTCTACCGAGCAGGACGTATTGGTTCCTGCGAAGCTGGGAAGCGCTCTACCTGACAACACCTTGACTTGGAACGATGAGAGGATATTGGGGGAGACAAACTGTGTCCTCACGTTCAATCCGTGCCTCTTTGCGAAGCTTCTCACTTTTTGCATTTCCAGCTTAGCGTGGCGGGCGACCTCAGGTGATTCAACGAGGGTATCTGCTGACAATACCCAGACCCGAGGAGCCAGTCCATTTCTCTTAGCCTCCGCAGCTGCATGCAGCACCAGAGCCAAACATATGGACGAATCCTTGCCGAAACTGGTTGCTGTCACCACATCAGTGTCCTGCACAAACAAACCCGCTAGGGTTGCGAGTGCGACTTTAATCCGCTCTTCAACAGTGATCTTCGCTTCAAGGGTTTGCTGAGGAAAGAAATCAAGAGTTACGAAGTCCTGAGGTTGTTTCATTTGACACTCCAAAGTAGTTTTATGTACTGAAGAGATGCACGACACCCATCAAGAACAAACACCTCTAGAAAATGCTGCAGAGGTCTAATTAGTTTGGATGGCCAGCAAAGTGAACTCGATCACCAGGCAAAAAAAATGCCCCTCGATCAATCGAGGGGCTTTGGGTTATGCAAAGTTTAGATCAACCTGAGCAGAGATAGTCTCTTTCGAGGATCATGTTCAGGTCATTAAGGGTTTCAGCGTCTTCCGCGTACTGCGTCCCGTTCATTTTGAACCAGGCATAGTAATGCGGTTGCGTAAAGCGATTTGCAAAGCGAGGGTGCCTGTGCTTCAGTGAATGGGCCCCCACCTTCCCATCGTCCGCGATACTACGCAAGCGAGCGATGGTGGGAGAATCCACCGATTCCTTGACCTCGAACTCCTTGGCCATAGAAAAGCGGGCCATAGCGTTTCCTTTCTCTCTATCTGTGACCTGGAGCAAGCCTCGTCCCAGAGGAACTTGGCGTCACTCTCGCGTGGCGTAGCGTTTAGCCGATGAACGTTGGCTCATCGGCGAAGGTCAGATGAAGCTGCTCACCACATTCAGGCTCAAACTCCTCTTGAAGATGCTCTTGAAAATTCTCAAGCGATAGCGAAGCACCAGCAGCAACCAGAAAGAAATAGCTGCTGGTCCCATGGCGATGCGTATGCTCGCCGTGATACAGCTGGCTCTTGAGGGATTGCAATTTTCCGATCTCGTCGATCAAGTGTGCTAGATCCTGCGCTGGCAAGCTGATTTTTCCTGAAATCTCATCGGACGATTGATTCATCGCGGCCGACAACTTCGAGGTCAGTGAAAAAATTGGTTCAAGTTGGCTGCGCAAATACATCCTTGGTTCCCTTTAAGTAATTAGTCAAGTCGACACAATATTTACAGTTAAAATCCGTTACTGGCATTCATCTTGCTCGTTCGAATGGCCGTCTCCCGCTAGTGAGAGAATTGGGGCTCGGCGGGCACGTTCCCATACCCACTGGAAATAGCTGTCGTACGGCAGGCTGGTGGGAAGTCCTTCTTGCGTGACGCGCGGATATCCGTAAGGATTCGGTGCATCGCGACGAGCAAGAAAGAGTTGACCTGGCTTTCCAACTTCGCTCGCCCTGACATGAAGATACAGAGTCTCCGGAGCCCCTGCGTTGGTAAGCTGGCGCATTAGGGCCTGACCTTGTTGGGCGCACTGCTGGACCTTGGCTGAATACTCGTTATCGATAGGCATCAAATTTCTCCTTGAATGATTAAAAAATTCCGGGGCTCTGTCGCGAGCGGGCGGAAAGTTAGTTGCCATCGAAATGCTTGACATCCAGATATACGCAGGGAGGTGGGTAGCAAACAAGAAAAAAGGCCGCCCTACTCTTTCGAGCGGCAGCCTTGTATGAGTTTACGATGAGGACAAGGGCTAGACAGCCTCTGCTACGTCTTCTGCCAGCAGGTCGGCATCGGAGCCAGAAAAATACAGAACTCCGTTGAGCCACTTGAAGTCCTTTCGGTCATTTTCACCGGTACGGTGCTGGGCTAGCAAGCGAAGTAGCGGTTCGATGGGAATGGCCTGGGTCTGCACCATTCCGTCACCGTGCTTCGGTACAGCCTGGTACCAGAAATCCGCTCCGCTGATGTGAAGATGCGGCACGTCTGGACGCCAGCGTTCCTCTTGGTCCCATTGGCCCGGGCCAGCGAAGACGCGCAGATCGGTTAGATTGTTTTCCTTGCAAACTGCCTGGAGACGAAGAATCTGAAGGAGAAAGCCCTCTGTGATTTCGAACCTAGCCCACCGGGCGTCGAGGTGTTCTTCTACAGAAAACGCTTCAACGAATACCACTGCTGGACGAAAGGTGCCGATCACGCCAGGCAGAGTAAAGGGTGACTGGCTAATTTGTTCCATGTTTTCTCCAAAGATGTGCGCAAACGGTTATATTCCGCGTGCATGATTAAAGGAATTTGACTGCCATCGGAATGACGAACATTTACCGGTATGCAGTCCAGTACCCGGACCCTCCAGGTGCGAAGATACCTGCCTCGATCTGCACACCCGGCGTAGCACGCCACTAAGAACCGGTAAACAAAAATGCCGCCTGCCCGTTAAGGGAGGCGGCATTGCTTGAGACTAGGAATTATGGTTATGGCAGCAGTGCTAGAGTGCGCCAGTCCGCCATTAGAATCGCCTTCCCCGACGGTAGACCGGCCTCGAAGACATGTCCGACGCAGCCGTTCTTCGCATTGGCCCAAGCTTCATGGGCTTCTTCGTACATAGAAAGTAGACCTTTGACTGCTAAAGTCAGCCATTCCGCTGTCGGGTCAACGCCGGCGCTCCGTGCTTCATCGCGCAGAATGCTCCGCAGCTTGCCCAGGTTATCTTGCCCTGCCTCGTCATCAACCATGGCACCAATACCCCTGCCCCGAATACGATTATTGCCGATGACAACAGGTCGAGTGCTTACAACCGTGTGTGCTTCATCCCAAGAGACTTGAAAACCTCTTTGGAGAACAAAATGTTCCGTTTCTTGAATCTGGTAGTACTTGGTATCGTGATCGCGGCGGCGATGTGCCAACCGGCCCATTCGCAACAACGTGCCGGACTTCTGTACGACGAGTTGCAAAGTGGTGCAGTCGGGAGTTACGCGCAATGGACCGAAAACGTTGCGGTAACTGTCTTCCATAATCCTGCTAATTCAACTCTTTTTGGAGTTGAATGCGCGGATGTGAAATTTATCGCTCGCAAAGGAACGCCCCTTCAATGGGCCGAAGGAACTCTTGATGACCAAGTCGTCGCAGTTGGTTTCTCCGCCTTGGAAGACCGCGAGGGAGTGGCAAAGCACGAAGTCTCAGGCAAAGTAAACCACTCTGTGGTGCCGCTTTGTGAGCTTGGTGGACGCTCGTATCTGACGTACTTGATGATGTTTGATGGGCAGGCTCTCCCTGGTATGTCTGGAGGTCCAGTATTCCGAGCAAAAGATGGCCGGGCGATCGGCATCGTCAAGGGGACGCATCGCGATCTTCATACGACCGCGTTCGTCACTTACGAAATGATAAAAAAGGCCTGGGACTATGGACGGCTCAACGGGCTGGTACCGAACCCATAGCGCATCGCATTAGTGCGCAGCATTGCCTAACACTGAGCGACCTTCCGGGTCGCTCTTTTTTTTCCATGGCAACCGAACGTAGAGTTTCGAACACTCTCGTCAAAGTAAAAGGCCACCTTCACGTTGAAGGTGGCCTTTTCCATTTCCCGCTATTACTTGGTGTACCGAGCTACATGACAGTAGCTCGGCGAGGTTGAATTACATAAAGCGCCTTTATGGATTTGCCGTGATCGGTACTGATTGCGACGTTCCGTTCACCGAAGCCGTTACATTCGAGGTCCCGTCGATGGAGGACTTCCACGACACCGTTGCCGGCGAGCCAGTTCTGGTTGTCGAGGTCGTCCCATCATCGAATGAACCAAAGTCAGCGTCAAACTGGATCGCTCCATTGTATGCCGAACCATCGCTGTAGACGGCCGTTGCGGTGACCGTCGACACAGAAGTGTTATCAGCTGCGATGGTGTCCGGCGACGCCGAAATCGTCTTGATGCTTGGTCCTGTGAACACCGTGTTCATCCAGTTGGCGGAGCCATTCGGCAGATCCGTGCGCATGGTGACGTTCGTATCCACATCCACCATCGAGGTTGTTACGGTATTCATCGCCCATCCACCGTCGTTAGTCACGCTGGTTGCGGAACCCATCGTGCCGGAGGTAATTGACCAGTTCACCGTATAACCGACCAGATAATTCCCGTTGGCGTCGACAATCTGCGCGCCTGCCTGAACAACAGTACCGTTACCAGGTGGGTGATACTTATAGAGGTTCAACGTGCCCACGATAGCAGTGGTCGGATCAGCAGTGAATTTGACTGCAGCAGTCTTGCCTGCGTCACCTGCTACCCCCTTCGCCGTTACCGTTGCAGTTCCGTCTCGCTTCGATGTCAAGGTCATGGAGGCCATGCCACTTGAGTCTGTCACGCTGGATGTCGCTGCAAGGTTGCCTTTGTTTGTAGACCATTGAACCGTAACACCTGCGCCTACCGGGATATCGCTAGCATCGCGAACCATCGCGGTGAGTGTAACTTGATCACTGCCATTCGCCACGATATTGGTGCCCGACGCAGAAACACTTACCACCTTGGCGGTTGTCGGATCGCCACTGACCGCAATGGCCGTCGACTTCCCGCCATCGCCGGCGACGCCTGTGGCTGTGACCACGATGGTGCCAGCTACTTTGGGAGCGGTCAGCACAACGGACGCTTGGCTATTTGCATCAGTGATTGACGAGCTGCTCGAAAGGCTACCACCGTTCGCCGTCCAAGTTACTGTCACACCAGCCCCAACCGGATTACCACCCGCATCGCGCAATGTAGCAATCACATTGGCGGTCGCCGTCCCGTTAGCAGGAAGCGACGTCGGGGTAGCGTTCACAACGGTGACTTTGGCCGATGCCTGATCGCCAATAAGGGCGATTGCGGCGCTCTTCCCAGCGTCCGGATTTGCGGCTTTCGCCGTAACGGTGGCATTACCAGCCGCGGTGCCTGCCGTGAACGTCACTGACGCGATCCCGCTTGAGTCAGTCACCGACGTGGCGGAGCTTACCGTGCCGCCGCTCGCGATCCACGCAACAGAAACGCCCGCGCCGAGAGTGTTGCCGTTAGCGTCCTTTATTACGGCGGTAACTGCCGTGGTCGAAGAGCCGTTGGCCACAAGAGAGTTTGCCGCCGAAGACACGCTGACCACACGTGCACTCGCCGGATCAGCCGTGACATCCAATGTAACGGCCTTCCCAGCGTCAGAACCGGTACCCTTGGCCGTTACGGTCGTCGAGCCGGCCGCCGTCGAGCTAAGAGTAACTGTTGCGGTGCCGCTGCTGTCCGTCAAAGTGCTCGCTGCCGAAAGGTTCCCTTGGGTAGTGGACCAGTTCACCGGAAGATTGGCACCCAGGTCGTTCCCGTTGGCATCCTTCAGAACGGCCGAAATGGTTGCCTTCGCTGTGCCATCTGCCTTAATACTTGACGCGTCGCTGGAGATCAGCGAGACCCTTGCTGTCGATGCATCTCCAACATAGAGAACATTGACCGTCTGAGCTGAGCCAGATACAGCCTTCGCTGTGAAGGTTGCCGGACCAGAGGTGGTTGGTGATGTCACGACCGCAGTCGCAATGCCGGCACTATTCGTGGAACTCGATGCGACAACGCTGCCCACGGTAGCCGTCCAGTTCACCACAACGCCAGCACCAACCTGGTTCCCGCTAGCGTCCTGCACTGCTGCAGTCAACGTCACGTTACCGGTACCGTTTGCTGCTGCGGTACTCTGGCTGCTCGTCAGAGTGGCCACACGAGCAGTGGTGGTATCACCGGTGAAGCTGATCGCCATGTTCTTACCGGTGTCGCCGCTTGCCGCCTTCGCTGTCACCGAATAGTTGCCTGCGACTGTCCCTGCGGTCAAAGTCACCAACGCCTTTCCTGACGCATCAGTATTCGTAGTGGCAGCCGCCAGATTGCCTCCCGTGGAAGTCCAAGATACTGGTATTCCGGCACCGATGACGTTACCGTTAGCATCGGCAACAGTAGCAAAGACGGATGCTTGCGCGGTCCCGTTGGCGACCAGAGATCCTGGCACAGACCCAATCGAAGTCACGCGAGCAGTACTGACGTCAGGGACAAACGCGACAGAGACGGTCTTTCCATTATCTCCTGCTGCCCCCTTGGCCGACACCGTCGCAGTTCCGGCGGCGGTCGAAGCAGTCAATACGGCCACGGCCGTGCCGGATGCATCGGTAGTCGACGTGGCCGCAACCGCACCTGATGTTGTTGTCCAATGGACGACAACGCCCGCACCAAGAGGATTGTTCTGAGCATCTACCAGCGACGCCGTCAGCTGGACCGTGGAGGTGCCATTTGCAGGTACGCTGGCCTTGTCAGCAGTGAAGGTTGCAATCTTCGCTGTGGTGCTATCGGCCGTGTAACTCACGCTAACGGACTGCCCCGGATCGCCTGCAGCACCCTTCGCAGTGAAAGTGGCGGCGCCGGCGGACGTGGGCGCTGTCACCTCCGCGGATGCGACACCGCTGGCATTAGTCACGCTTGTTGCGGCGACCGATCCAGCAGTGCCACTCCAATTAACGGTAATTCCGGCACCTGCAGCGTTGCCGTTGGCATCCTTCACTGTCGCGGTCAAGGTAACGTTCGCCGAACCATTGGCCGGGGCCGTACTCTGGCTGCTCGTCAGTGCAACGACGCGAGCGGTGGCTGCATCTCCGGTGAAGGTGATCGATACAGTTTTGCCCGCGTCCCCTCCAGTTGCCTTTGCACTCACGCTATAAACACCGACGGTGGTGCTCGAAGTGAGAACAACGATAGCTTTTCCGCTCGCGTCAGTATTACTGTTGCTTGCGGAGAGACTGCCTCCTGTCGTAGACCAGCTTACTGGAACACCGTTACCGAACAGATTGCCATTTGCATCAGCCACCGTGGCAGTCAACGTCGCTTGAGAGCCATTCGCCACCAGCGTGGTTGCGGACGAGGACAGGGAAATGACGTGCGCCGTCGTAGCGTCGGCAATGTACGTGACCGAAAGCGTCTTCCCGGTATCACTGCTACCCGCCACGGCTTTCAGGGTTGCTGTGCCAGCAGCGGTCGGAGTCGTCAACGTCGCAAGAGCCGTGCCGGTAGCATCTGTGGTGCTACTGGCGACGACTGTACCGGCACTAGCGGTCCACTTCACCAAGTTACCGGCACCCAGCGGATTGCCGTTGCCATCAACAACGGTGGCAGTAAGCTGGATGGTGTCACTTCCGTTGGCCGGCGCATTGCTCCTACTTGCACTGAAGCTATTTACCTTTGCGCTATTGCTGTCAGCGACGTACGAGACCGTGACGGACCGACCAGCATCACCGCTTGCTGCTTTGGCGGTAATGGTAGCTGTCCCCACCGTCGTCGGGGCCGTAATTGTCGCACTGGCCTGCCCATTGGTATCAGTCACAGACGTAGCGACAATGGAACCTGCAGTAGTAGTCCAATTAACGGCTATACCGCTTCCGACCGAGTTGCCGCCCGCATCCTTGACGGTCGCAGTGACCGTTACATTTGCCTGTCCGTTTGCAGCGGCCGAGTTCTGGCTGCTGGTTAGGTTGCTCACCTGTGCGGTAGAAGGATTACCGGTAAAGGCCACAGTCGCCGATTTCCCTGGATCGCCAGCGGCAGCCTTCGCCGTGACCGTGTACGTTCCGGCAGTCATTCCGGAGGTCAGTACCACAGTTGCTTTGCCGGAGGCATCGGTATTGGTTGTCGAGCTCGCCAACGTGCCACCAGAGCTGATCCAGGAAACAGACTGACCAGCGCCAACGGGATTCCCATTGGCATCGCGCACTTCAGTTGACAAGCTGATGGTACTGCCATTCGCAATTACCGAGTTTGGAGTCGCATTGACAACACCCACCCGAGCCGTGGCCAAGTCGGGGTTGAACGTCACACTCACAGTTTGGCCGGCGTCCCCAGAACCGCCCTTCGCTGTCACCACACCGCTACCAGCCTGGGTTGATGTCAAACTCGCTGTAGCAGCTCCGGTCGCATCAGTTTGGGAAGTTTGGGCGATTGTTCCTTTCGTGCTGGACCAGTTTACAGCGATCCCAGCCCCCATTCGATTGCCGTTTCCGTCCTTCAAAATTGCAGTCAGCGTAATTACATCGGTGCCGGTAGCATTAGCACTGGCAGGCGATGCACTCACGCTGCTTACCTTAGCGGTACCGGTATCTGGCGTCATACTCACGACTGCAGTCCTGCCCGCATCGCCTGAACTAGCTTTCGCAGTAACCACGGCAGTACCAGCGGTCGTTGATGACTTCAGGAGACCAACAGCAGTGCCAGAGGCGTCGGTAGTGCTTGACGACGCGATCGTACCTGATGTCGTCGACCAGCTAACCGCCACGCCTGCGCCCACCGAATTTCCATGGCTATCCTTTACCGATGCGGTAAGAGTCGAGCTGCTGCTTCCGTTGGCAGCGATGCTCGCCTGCGAGGCGGACAGGGTCGCGACGGTGGCAGTAGAATTGTCCGCCACTAGCAGCACGGTCAGCGATTTACCGGGCGCAGAACCAAACTTCGCCGTTACGTTAGCGGAGCCAATGGCAGTGGCAGAAGTGAGGCTGGCAATCGCTATACCGGCCGCATCCGTCACGGAGGTTGCATTAATCACTCCCAGGGATGTGGTCCAGTTGACGGTCTTCCCCGCACCGATTGGATTGCCACGCGCGTCCTTGACCTCCGCGCGAAGTTGGGTTGTCGATGTTCCATTCGCGACGAGAGTGGCCGAAGTTGCTGACAGTGCAGTCACGTCAGCGGTCGTTGCATCTGCCACTACGGTCACGGTGGAAGTCTTACCTGCGTCGCCAGCTACACCAGTGGCCTTGATTGTGGCCACACCTGGTACCGTCGGCGCAACTAGCGTGACCGTCGAGTTTCCTGAGGCATCCGTGAGGCTCGTCGCTGGCATTGAACCAAGGTTTGAAACCCACTTCACAGGGACGCCAGCACCAACTGCGTTGTTTGCTGCGTCCTTTAACGTGGCCACCAAAGTGACGGTGGATGTTCCGTCGGCTGGCAGTGTGGCGGTTGAGGCCGCCAGATTTGAAACTTTCGCGGTGCTCGGGTCACCGGCGAACTGAACCGTTGCTGATTTTCCGGCGTCACCACTATTGGCCTTTGCTACCAGCGTTGCCGTGCCCATAGAACCAGGGGACTGTAATACGTTCTTCGCCAGGCCAGTTTCATCAGTCTTGGTGACCGCTGACTGCAGCGAGCCCATCGAGGTAGACCATGCTACCGCAACGCCATCGCCCACGGCGTTCCCAGCACTATCTTTTACCACTGCTGTGATTTCAGTAGCCGTCGTGCCGCTGGCGCCAACAGAGGCCGCACCCGTGATGACTTCAGCAACCGCTGCTGTTGCGGAGTTCCCGACGAACCGAGCGTCAGCGGTAGCGCTGAAGCCATTGAGAGCCTCCTTAACCGTGACAAGCACCTTTGCAGCTTTGGCGCTGACAGCGGTCAGCAAGGCTGTACCGGTCGAGTCAGTCTTTTCGCTTTTTGATTTGATGACTGCCAAGCTGTTATCGACTGTCCAGGTGACAGGGCGATCGGCGATAGGCTGGTTGTCCTTGTCCACCAGCTTCGCGGTGAACTGCAACTCGTCCACGCCATCGGAGAGCGCGGTCGCTCGCAGCCTCGCCAGAGACAGCGCAAGCGGGTTAACGATGACCAGCATCCGATTCGACCGGATCTTTCGTCCCACAGCATCAGTCGCGATGCCTTCGAGCTCGTAGACATTCAGTGCGCCAGGCTGGTAGGGAGGCAGCTGAATTTCCCCGTTGGCATTACTAGGCGCGACGGTCGTGAATTCGGCTGCTGTCCCCTCCCATGCGACGCTTTGAATAGAGGCCAATGACTTTAGCCCGATTGGGAATGCCATCACCGCCGCCGCGTTGCCCGCAACAGAGTCAGGGAGAACGAACTGACCGATATCTTTCTTGCGATACTGCAGCACGATTGTGTTGTTGCGCTCTACGAGGTCATACTTGCTGAACTTCAGGCGCCGCATCGCTGCAACGTTCCGCGAGTGCGACTGATAGTCGACACTTTCGCCTATCGTGTATTTCAGCTCAACTTTGAAGCTTGTATCACGCTGACCGCCCTGGCCGAAGCGATGATCCAGAGATACGGTCATCAAAGGAATCGGGGTATATGACAGCCCCAGCGTCAATGCACTTGGATCCTTTTGTCGCTGCTGTGCGCCGAACAGGCCAACTTCGTCCCCGTAGTACTGCTCGAATTTGACTTTGCCGCCGAGTTCTGGATATTGCGGAAGATACCCTTCCGCGCGAACGTCCCAGCCATTTGCTGGTCGCTCTTGATATTCTTTGACGTCCGGTGAATCGCGGTATTCGCTGAGACGCAAATATGCATTGGCAGAAAGCTTCAGATAGTCGGTCCATAGCTCGCTGCCCACACCTAGCCGCTGATGTCCTACGGTCAGATCACGATCATAGAACGCGTTAAAGCCGGTCATCCACTTCTCATCCCAGAAGTAACGATAGCCCACGCCAGCATTGATGGTCGTGCGGTAGCTACTGCCTGTCAGCTGATTGGACCTCCGCAATCCAAACTGCGTGAACATCAGCGACTGCTCGTCTTCATAGAGCGGACGCAAAATATCGACTGAGCCAGTTTTGAAACCTTCAGCACCCGAAAGGTCTACCTTGGCGGTACCGCCGCCCTTAAGGAAATTTTGCAACCAGGTATTTGCCGCACTGGATGCTTTTCCTAAACCGAACGCCTTCGGATCCGTGTTTCCGTCTGAATCCGGCTTGTTTTCCGCAACTCGGTACTCGCCCTTCTTCTGCGGCACCGAACCATCTGGGATCACCAGTGGGGACGCCACAGCGTTGAACGACATCGTCGTCAACAAAATTTTCGCTATTAGCTTTCTCATCGACAAAATGGCTCCTGCCCCGTCTTGCGGGGCATAGTTGGAACGACCTATATGTAATTGTTGCTTCCTAATAGAGGAAGAACGGCGGTACTAGACTATGCAGAAACACCGCAATTTGAAAAAAACCAATTTGCATTGTTTTTACACATTTTGCATCGGCGTGATAGTAGCACCTGTTTACACGTGTTAAGAACAGAAAACGTAGCGCGCTGGAAAATATTTTTTGCTCGCGGATTTGGTTTGCGGTTAAATCTATGTTGGAATGACGGACTTGACTAACGCCACATACGCCATGACGAAATCGAATCCCTCTTACCCCCTGTTTTCGATCCTCTCCGACTTCGGGATTAGGATCCTCATATTGCTTTGTGTCGCACTGAGTAAATTTGTACAGCCGATCTTGTGGCAAACCAAATTACGTGGGATTGTTTTCCCCCGTCTGAATCGCTTAGTCTTCAGAGAGCTCTATAGCAAAAGGTATGTGATTCTTCTCGTATGCTTTCTGGTCCTCTGCAAAGAAATGTTCATAATCCTGCGGATCCGTGCCTGCACTGATGAAGTCCAATCGGCGTCGATTGGGATAGTCGTTTTGATCGCGGCTTGCGCGGTTGCATTGCTCCTGCGCCACTTCCAACTTGGAGGAGTCATTTTGAGTCCGTGCCTATTCCTCCCACGGGCTTCGTTCCACCTGCACGCAGATATCAGCAAAGTTGATCAACTCCGATTCCAAAGTTATTGCTTCGAGACGCTGCTGCGCGACTGCGTTAGCGCGGGAGTCAACACTATCGTCTTAACTTCACCGAATCAAAAGTTAATAAGCTCGCCAACGATCCAGAAAATCATCCTGTCGCATATGCCTGGGGCCAAGATCAACGTATCGGCTCCTGCGCCGTTGCGCTTCCTCGCCGGCTTGCAGTATGTGATCAACTTTGAACGACAAAGAATTGAGAACCTATGGGATCGTCACACGATTAGTTCGCTTCGAACGTATGTGAAGAGCATGCAAAACTACAGAATGACCGTAACGGCCAAACGATGATGACAAAAAAACCCACCAGCATGGCCGGTGGGTTTTCAGGGTTAAACTTCAAGTGACATACGGATAGCTTCAGAAGATAACTTCTCATATCTGGTCAGTTCATCCGCCGTCATCATCTCGGGGCGATCCAGACCACCCAATTTCCTCAGGCAAGAAAGATAAGCACAGTAATCCCGGTCCCGAGAAAGGCCACTCCAAAGTCCCAAATGCGCTGCTTGTGGATCAGCCTTCAGCAGAGTAGTCGCGGATTCTATTGACAGAATACCGTCGCCAACGTCGGCGAGGAGGTGTGACTTCTTGGTGTAGATGTCGCGCCATGCCCTTTCCACTACCGGCAAGGTTGTGAAAGATCCATCGCCGCTCGGCCAGACCGCATGCTGCTGTACAACCTGTGTGCAGGCCATACCCACGGCATCAAAAGGTGCAGCTATTGAAGTTGCCCGGCCGTCGCAAATGTCAAACCAGGTGTGCACGTCCTGACCTCCCAGCAACTGGCGCTGCGAAACACCAAAAGCCATCCAGCGACTGCCGGCACAGATGAATCTCGCCATAACCAGGCCGTGTTCGACCGATTCTCTCCATATTGCAGCTTTAACGTATGAGGAAAGCCCCATGCCTTTAAGCGCATCTGGTAGCTTGTTGATTGCGCCCGGAACGAGCGCAAGGCGGTCTCCCGAGATGTACAAGAAATAGCCTGCGCCCTCCTCGATGTCGCAGCCCGGTAGATCCAGGCACCCAAGAAATAGACTGCAACCTGCGGCAAGTTGCCGAAAAACCAAACGACCTGCTTTCGGAATTACAAAACTCTTCATGACCGACTCCCAAAGGTTAGTTGTAATCGGAAATGTCGAGCTCCAGTCAATATGCGGAGGTTGACGGTGATCTGTCGTCCAAGCGCTCTATCAACCACCCGGCTTTACCTATTATCGGCAAGGCCTTTTCTTGGGGCAGAAAGAAGAAAATCCTCACTGTCGTGACAGTGAGGATTAGGGATACAGCAGTTAGCGGATGATGGTACGAACCGTCTCCGGGGTGCAGCGCCGCTGATCGTGCAGGACCAAGTTTTCGAGCTGCTGGCCAAGAGTGGACAGAAGTGCTCGACCCACCTGTACCGAGCGGTTGCTGTTGACGTTCTGGAAGAGCAAAACGAAACTTTGCTCGGTCGGACTCTCTTCGATGACCAAAAAACCGTCGACATTCGGAATGTTCACACGGAATTGCAGCGCTGCTTGGCGAGTATCGTTGTCGTCGTCCTTGTCCCGGTACAGAAGGGTCTCGGAATCGGCGCCAGCGTCCACCAGCAGCTCCCAGATCGAACGACCATCGGAAACCTTCAGGCCTTCAATGCCCTCGATCAGTTGCACCAACTTCTTCGATTTGATGAGAGCCCGGTCTACCGGTACTCGGGCGCGGACGAAGCCGTCCTGTGTGGTGGGATAGTTTTCATTAGCGATAGCGGTTGTCATGCGGAAATCTCCTATAGGTAAAAGTGCAACAGGGTGCGAATCCATTGCAAGCTGAGATGTTCCACATGCGACTATACGAACAAACCCCGCTCCGGATAAGACCAGAGCGGGGTTTTTATGGTTAAGTGGCCAAAGCCCAAGGAATCCGCATATTTGCCTCGCGATCCGCAGCCAAAACCGAGAATGGTACGGCGAAGTCACTACGGTAGAATCCGTTTTTCACGAATTTGACGAAAGTCTCCAGATCCACGTCGAGTGCATTCGCTCCGAGTTGTTCAGCTGTGAAGCCATATTCGGTGAGCAGCGCTTTTCCAAGCGCATCGCACTCTCGCAACATCGCGGCCTTCTTCGTCGAGTCTGCTTCATCGTTCAGGGCATTGTGCAGAAGCGCGTGCCGTCGTGCCAGCTTGGGTATTTCGACTTTGGAGCCGTCAGGGCGCTGGTGAACGCACATTGCGGCCTCTCGCCAGTCGCTCGGTAGCGAGCCGACCGTTCTGCCTACCAAGCTGAGTATGGCAGTGACGACGCCCGCACACTCCTGAACCAAGAACACACCGCGCTCTAGTCGATCATCAGCGACCGGACTTTCGCTAAGGACCATGATGGAGCGTTGCCAACCCAAATTCGCAGGTTCCCATCCCTCCTTCGTGAGAACTACCATTCCATCGAAGCAATACGAAGCGTATGCTGCAGCTGCCAAATGAATATTCATGATTAATCTCCAGTAAAAAGAATGTTATCTACCTCCCGTGATGTATCGCATCGATCGATACGCAAAAAAAAAATGTCCAGGATGAGAATCCTGGACATCGAGTTAGCACTCTGGGTACTGATCAGTGGACCGACTTGATCAGTTCGAAAGTAAGTTCCAAGAGCGTCTGCTGACAGATCTCTTCCGCGCTTTCAGTTCCGATCAGACCCCACTCCGCCTCCTGGTGAGTTACTTCGCCGGTACGCCGGTCTATCGCATAGGCCAGAACACCGTAGGAGTTGCCGTTCACAAAATTTTCATAGTCCTCAATCAGCGGTTTTGCATAAGCAACGACAGCCTTCTCGATCGCTTCTTCAGTTATCGAGTCGCCCAACTTATACGTGGCCGCAGCCATGATGTTGGACATCGCTTCTGCGTCGGGAACCCAGACTGCACCGTTTGAGGTTGTATCGAACTGATCCCGTACACCGGTACCAGCAAGTCGATAGGCCAGCAGACCGTGTTCATAGATGTCCAGCGGAACCGCATACTTCTCACCGACCTCGCCTTTCATCGCCAGACGGTTCCAGGCTTCCTCGGCCGCTTCTACAGAAAGAATTTGTTCAAGCTCTTCCACCAGGTGCTGATACCGCGCATGCACCTTGTGCGGTACCGATTCGTCAAATATCTCGTAGCAAAACTGGGAGAGCGCGAAGCCAGGACCGCCACGGTTGATTGCGTTTGCCACTTCCAAAAGCACCGAATTCCAAGTTGCACGGCCCTTCTTCTTTCGGAGGACATTGCAAAGCGCCGAGATCAGATTGCGCTTTGACCGGATTGCATCGGAAGCGCCACGAATCCACTCCGCAACCACCACGGAGAGTCCTACGTCCTTTTCACCGTGTTCGTCCAGTCCGTACACCTTGTTGAAGTCACGGCGTTCGACGTCGGAGGCGGCTCGGCGGCCACGATGATAGATAGCGCCATTGCCATCGCAGTCAGTAATCGGATTCTCGGCCGAATCGTCATACGATGTTCCAGCCACGATCACATGCGAGTCAGTGACGACCACCTGCATCACGGTCTCGATCTTCTGCGGAAGTGCGCTTTCGATCGTCAGAACGTGCCGCGACTGACTGCCATCGTCATTCAGGTAGTAGACGGTGCTGATCGATGGGCTCACAAGCTCTACTTTGGGCAGCGCCTTCAACTGGTCAGAAAGGCTTGCGTCGTTGATTGCGATGATTGTTTCCGGGCTCAGGATAGACAGGTTTGAAACACGGTTCAGGGCGAATTGTTGCATGTTGATCTCCATAGGAAAGTAAAGGGCCATACGGCCGAAGAATTTGCCTAGAGGGATGCCCAACATTGGATTAGAACCAAAAAAAAGCCCCCAACGTGATGTCGGGGGCTACGAGCGAGGCTGTCTCTGGGTTAAGGCGGGAGGGATACCGTAACACGCTCAGCACCACGGGGGAGTTCGCCAGGAACGTCTGCAGTGAAGCTGACGATGCGGTTATCGCGGGTGATGAAGGCGAACATGAATCCACCTACCGCTTCCAGGCCGGCAAAAGTATCCGCGGCCTCCTCCGTTGAACCGAGCGACGGGCCGGTGATCTTGATTGCTATCACTTCGCCGTCTCCTGCAACCGGGAATCACGCAACAACGCCGCTTCTACCTTCGCGGTAATGTCGACGACATCCTTGAGTCGATTGCCACAGAGGCGCAGCGACCGCGGGCCGGTGCGCATCTGCTCTTTGCAGGACGTTGGCTTCGTCTTTTGTTTCACCCTGACAGTCCCGCAGGTCAGGCATGCAGCTTCCCAGTACTTGATAGAGGACGAACCTGCCATTATTAAAACCTCCTAAAAATGGATAAAAATGCAACGTCAGGACGCTGCTAGCGAATCTGCGATCTCACGGATGGGGCTGAGATTGTCGAAACTAAACCAGATCTGGTGGCCGCTGTTTTTGAACTTCAGAACGACCTCCACCACTCCATCGGAGTGGAGCTTAACCTCGGAGTCATGCAAGATATAGCTGGGCTTGAAGGACACATACTCCACACCGTCGTCACCCACCACAGTGGACTTCCCGACCAGTTCAGCGGCATCGAGATTCGCTGCGCTTTCGTAGAGTTCGTAATTGGTCAGCCAGCGGCCACTCACATAATCGGCCTTCGCGGCTCTCATCAGCTTGAAACAGTCGGAGGCGACTTTGAGAAGATCCGGACTGAACACCACAGAGATCATCTCTGGATCAGCAGTCCAATCTTGATCAGATTCGACAGTAATAGTTTGGGCGTGAATCGACTGCATAATTGACTCCAATTAAAATGCCAAGATGGCGTTGATAACCGATTGTGATGCAGCACATCCGCCTGTATTTGCTTCGCCGGAAAATAAAAATCCCGCAGGTGCTTATAGCACTTGCGGGATGGGTGATTGCGGCCAGCTATGAAGTGGCAGATTCCTCAAGAACTTTAGAACGCGGGAGGCCAATCTACTTCTACAGCGCGGATTCGAATCCCGGGAACGCGACTGGCCACCTGAATATCGAGAAGTGTCTCCAGGGTACGATCCGAATAGTCCGCTGCCGCCGCCATCTCGAATTTGAGCGAAAGTTGTACGTTGGATATCTGGCGCCGATTGATCATTTTGGAGCTGATCATGAAGGCCAAGGCGGAAGGAGTCACCTCTGCGACAGCCTCCACGCCAAAGAAAGCGCAAATCGACTGCTCCAAGAACACCTCCGTTGGCCCTGACCAATTAATGATCGGGTGCAGAAGTGAATCGGACATCTCACTGCCGTCCTTGATCTGTGCGAAGTCGTTTGGAGGGACCAATAGTACCTCCTCTGTGACATCGATCTGCTCCTCACCAACATACTGTGGTGGAGTTTCCAGCGGCGCTCCGTCTTCCCAACGTTGCTTAATGACGGTCGCAACAATGCGCCGATTGGTGACGGCCGCCACCAAGGCTCCACTCGCAATCTCCCGGATAGCGAACGTGGCCTGATGTCCATGTGGAAGTTTGGCAAGAAAATCACTCGCCGCCATGGCTGCATTACGCACGCTCGAATACTCTCCGCATTCGAGGCTGTTCCGATAAATTCGTACTCGGTTCATATAGTTCCTTGTGTTGATTGAAGTTAGCAATGCAACACGGAGATGTTCGCCACGCACCTACATTCCAAACCCTGACCCTGGTAGCGTTCCGATGGGATTTCAGATTTCCAGATATACTGTATATCCATACAGGCGCAGACGGGAGGATATCATGGCTAAGCTGGGAGACGCTCCGCCACTGACAATGGATTACCTGGAAGAAATACGCCAGAAAGTTCGAGAAAGCAAAGATCCCGAAATGTGGGCTCTTTTGGGAGAAATCCGGCGGCTGCAGAGAATGATCCTGAAGGCAGCCCACTATGCCCGCACGGCCACAGCCGCAGGCGGATCAGTACATATCAACAGCTCTCTGCTGGAAGACCTGCACCGCATGTGCATGATGGAGCCGATTGTTATCAAAGACCTGGAGCGCAAGAGACTTCTCTTGGCACCACCTCGTCTGCCTAAAGATAAGATGCCGATCAGGGCCCAAAACCCATAGTTCTCGCTACAGGCACCGAGCACCGCGGCCACTGAACTGAGACTTCCGCTACACGTGCCCTTTAGACCTTGGACGGCGCTATGAGTCGAGCCGTTACTGGCCACTTTCACGAGGTCGTAGCAGTCCGGCCGGTTGCGGCATAATCGAAGCGCTATCTTGGCATTGTGGCTGCATAGCTAAGGTTTCTAAGCGAAATCGGCGTATCTCCACCGTGCAGACTGCCTGTTCGACCGCAAGAAGGACTAGCTGCCCCTTCGCCGTTGTGCTTACGCTAATAGGAATCGCCTTTGCCGTGCCAAAAAGAGCAACAGCGAGCGCGACAGCGGATCGGTTCGAAGGCGCTGCCGGAGACTCGGCGCCACCTGCAGGGACCACATAAGTAGGCTCGGCCAGTGACATGATGCAGATCCCCGTGAGGAGACCAGCACACAGTACGCCTTTGCCAAATCCGCCTGGCCGGCAAAACACATCCATTTGGGCTACCGAACCTAGAGCCGGGGTGGGCCGTTCGGATGGCGTTCCACCAGAGAATTCGCCCACGCCGCAATGGCCGCCTGGCAGTGAATTTCTTCACCTGGAAATCGGTCAGCTAGGCGCGCTTGCAGCACTGAGAGCCGCCTAACCTCCTCATATCGCGCGATGTTGACAGCTACTCTCAGAATCTCAAATACACGTTGCTCCATCATCTCTCCATGATGCTTAGGGGCGCAACTCGTGAAGGCCCACTTGTCGATTGAAGATTCAGCTGTATTACACAAAGGGCCCGTCCTGGGTGTACGTCACAATTGGCATCTCTCGCTCCCGCCAGCTGATAGCAACAAACTCCAGGTTCTGTCCTTTCAGCCATTCGCAAAAGTGCAGAATTGCTCTGGCGTGGGCCAGTTGCGGGCCCCTCCCCTCGCTTGAGCCGGTCGGGAAAACACAGAAGCTCTGGATGAAGTTATGGCCGACTGGAGTCAGCTCGCTTACGAGCCCTTATTCAAACAGCGTAACAGCGTATTCATGCGCTTCCTCAATCTCTTGCGGTCCCGCTTCGCTGTTAACTCCAATAACAGTGATCTGGTGATAAATGTTTGATGACATTTTAAGCCTCTATGGCAAATCGACGTTACGCACGCCATTCGCTGAAGTTATCGTGCTGTGGCCTGGGCAATTTATAAAGTCCAATCACCACAATTCGGCTACCGAGCGAGCAGTGCCGTTCAAAATGTACTTGGCCATCACCATTCTATTCCACCGCCTCTTCCGTAATCATCTGATGTTGAACGTCATACTACGCAGCTCCGACGGTTATTGTTGCACATAGATTGTTTTAAAGTTCTTATTGATGGTGTACATTAATACCCATGGATACCAAAACCGAAAATAAGCGCCCGGGCCGGAAGCCGTTGCCACCAGAGCAACGGCGGACTGGTCGATTAGCGATGCGGACTTATCCCGATATCGAGGAAAAGGCGCGTCGGGTAGGGACTGAGGCAGTGGAAGCGGCCATACGTAAAATCAAAGAGCCAAAGCGCGACAAGATCCATGACTAACAAGATACAAGAATTGCTGAAGCTGATCCCGGCGCAGGCCCAACGACAGGACAGCACCAATGACCAGGTGCGTGATCTCTATGCTATAGCGGTGCATTTTGGCCTCTACGATGCAGCAGATCTGGTCAAGATCATCGCCGAGAAGCGATAGGAATGATGCATGGGATATTTCACAAGACTCAGCTCTTACACGACCACCGAGGCTACCGATCTGGCTGCGGTCGGAGCCGGGTGCTACTTGGTAGCGTTCGTAACGCTGTTCGTAACTGGTGCGCTTTGGGCGTTCTGCGCGCTGGTTGCGTTAGGAATGATGTTCGCGCAAAGCTATCTCCGGGACACTTTACCCGTGATGATGTCAGTGGCGTTTCGAGGTAAATGGCCAGCCCAGCCCACCAGCTCGTTTCGGTCGAATCGAGAGCCGTTTTAAAGTACAGGAAAAGCCGGCTACGCCGGAAAAGGACAAAGCGATGAGCAAAGCATTTGAAATTCTGTCGCAAACGGCAAGTGAAGAGCAAAAACGACGGTGGGCTGAGGGTAACGCTATCGCTGTCGAGCAAGACACCGATAAGAACATTACGCTGTATCGTTATGCTGACGGTAGCAGCATCCAGCTGACAGGGAAGGGTCTGCAAGTCCACTGATCGAAAGTAACCTACACGGTCACAAGGCGCATGACAAAACTTCCCACAGCCCGCCTCGACGGACCGCGGCAGTGAAACGGGCAGCGTGGTGCTGGCCAGAAAAAGGAATTATGAGCGAACCAAACATCTTAGCCAACGACGCCGCCGTACGCATTCTGCAGGACGCCAGGCGTGCTTTAGAGGCCGTGGGCGTCTCTTGTATTTTGGCACCTATGGCTCTGCCGCAGGGCATGACCATTTCTCTGCATGTCGGCATGAGTATCCAAGAGGCGATGGCTGCCCGCGTAGCTGCTTCAATCGGGGGTACGTCCGCACATGAGGCAGTCGCGGGAGTGAAATTCGAAGCTGAGCTAGCGGAGGCTCTTGCTGACGATACCATCGCCAAGGCGGCCTATAAGCCGCTCGACTAAGCACAAACAAATACGTGAAACATATTTCAATAATACTGCTCTTAACATCCCTCTTATCTGGATGCGATGTCGTGACGGACCTAAGTCACAAAATCGCAGATGCCGCTCCGATGCGAATCCCAGCTCTGGTGTTCGAACCTGGTCACAAGATGATGGTTGGCCCGCTCAAAGTCCCCGTTGCAGGCACCGCAGAATGTCCAGCTTCTGACAAGACCATGGAATTAACTTCAGGTGCAAGTTCGGACGAAAGCAAGTTTAGCTGCATCGTCATCTCACACGACACCAAGGAAGTCTTGGTAAGTGTTGGCCTACCACAGGGCGTTAGCCGTGAGGTGTGGAGTGTGGAACGCATCGGGGAGCGTTCGCGAGAACAGGTGATGCTACGACGAGCAGATGGCTCCTATATCGCAAATGCAGAATAGACAAGGAAAAACCATAAGTGGACACTACATCACTTTTGCTTCTGATCACGATGGTTGCGGCTGTCGGAGTGGCATTCTGGCATGACATTGGCGGCGATCCGTTCGGCGTAAGAAAAGCCGAAATGCAGGAGATGCAACGGATAAAAAAACAGTCAGACAAAATGCTTGAGCTGATGGACAAAAACATAGCTGCGCGAAAAGCCCAGCAACGCCAGTCGTAAATAGAAAGGAAAGATCTTGAAAAAATTTACAGTGATCAGGGGCGGAAAAGCGGGTGAGTTGGCCAATGCTCATGGCCGATCAAAGAAGTCTATTTTCAGGGACATTGAGGTTGCTTTTCGCATGGCTACGCACGCCAGCTTTGGGCCCGCATTTGGCAAAGCGGTTGTGGTATTCCTCGCTATACTTTTCGGCCTTACAGGATTGATCGAAGGCGTGGAGCGCCTTAGCATCATGCCAAGGACCTCATCTTATGTGGTTTGGCTATTTAGTGGTATTGCTCTGGTGGTGGCCTTCTTGGTATACCGGCGCCATCCCTATAGATCATGGAGTCAAAAACTATATGCTCTTCTAGCGGAGTATGAACCAACAGACAAAGCCGCATACGCCAAATTGCAGACCTCTGCGCGAGACTTCGGTCTAACACGAGAGGCAATGATTGCCTGGCTGCACTCCGAGAGTCGGGTATTAAATCGACCAGGTGGATCGGCCAACGACACACCTCGTG
The DNA here is from genome assembly GCF_047300815.1 of Herbaspirillum huttiense. Lineage (GTDB taxonomy): Bacteria > Pseudomonadota > Gammaproteobacteria > Burkholderiales > Burkholderiaceae_D > Herbaspirillum > Herbaspirillum huttiense_A. The sequence goes on from NZ_CP178609.1 coordinate 440,715, forward strand.
ATCGCTTCCTTAACAAGCGCACTTGACGCAGTGACGCTCGACGCAGTTGTGTAAGTGAGAGGGCAACGCTCCACTAGGCTATGAAAAGAGAAACACTACTGTGTGAATAGCCAGCGCCGCGCCCAGGTGCACGACAGATCCATCCTTGGCCCGCAACGACGGGCCTTGGGCATTGAGAAGGCTGGCGGGGTGCCGGCCACAGGAGAATAATCATGTTTAAATTTTTATTTTTGTTTGTATTGACGTTAGCTGGCAACGCCGTAGCAGCGTCGGCCGATGACGTGCTTCCAGGTTCTGTAATTTCAGGCTTCGTAGATGCTTCTTCGCAGCCGGTAGCAAAGGAATGGGGAGCCCGTGCCTATGTTTTGAAGCCCAATGACAAAGGTATCAACGTCGAGATAACAAATCCGCCGGCTGCGATGGGAACCCTTCGTAACGGCGTCTATGTGCGTACGATATCAGGGGGAGACATCTTAATGTTCGACACACTCGACCAAGGCGGCAAGCTTCGGCCCATATCAGCAATTGCCGTTTTGCACTCTGAAACCGTTCAAGCGAAAGCAAGCGGGTCAGAACCCAAGATTGTTCTACGAGATCGCTTTCTGATTCGTGCCGTTGTAAAGGATTTCAAGTAAGAGCAGTTGAGTGTCCTCATTGAGATCAAGACGCATGCTTCGACAGCGACCCTCTGTTCGCCGGGCGTTCCGTACTTGGCCTCACACTGCCGCGCTCGACGCGGGTGTGTGAGTGAGAGAGGCGAGCGCTGTGCTGGCCAGAAAGGGAAACATGGACCAACCATTCGCGACCAATCAATCAGACGTGGAACGCGAAGTGCGAAACGTACTTGCTCGCTACAAGCTTGCGATGATCAACTGTCATTACCAGAACTGGTGGCATCGCCTCTCGGTCTGGCTGGGAGATGATGAAGCGAATGAGGCCGACCGTGAGCTTAAGTCCGCAAAGAATGCTGCGCTATCAACGTGTCAGAAGTCGAACGAGCACGCCCGCTGGGTACGAATCATCTCAGCCCAGCAACCTGCGCATGTCAGAGGCAAGGATAATTTCCTCGCACTCATCCACAAGTCTGCGGAATGAAAAATCCGAGAGCGGGTAAGCTCTCGGAATGTGGGGTTTAAAGTCAAACTAGATCGGAGCGGAGCCTATCTAGTGCCTCATTTGAAAAGTCCACGAACTGTTCCGGCGTAAGACCGATTTCGCGCATGCTGTTGCAAAAGATGCCATAGGTGTTGATATGGCGCATTTGAGCGCCAGGCATCTTACGACCAAGTTGATGGTAGAGATCAACCACATCTCGGTGGCATTCCATCTCAAAGTCGTTTGGACCGTTACGCTGTATAGCCATCGCTCCGCTGATCGGCATACGCTTGGTGCGCTGCTTCTCCTGCAGATAAAAGACGGCCGCTTTGCACTGACCGTCGACCACCATGAAAATATAGTAAGACATCATAGCGTCAAGCCACTTACTGCCTTCCGGTGCACCCACAAATGCGTTGGCACTGCTTGTTGTATGTCCGCTAATCGGATAGCCACGTGCTTCCACGCTGAGGCAGCGATTGACTAAACGAATTGCTTCATCTTTTGCGGCAACGCTGTCCGAGAAAGAGTAATGTTCCACAACTTTCCCTTTGAAGAGAACGTAACCATCATGGCGCTGGATAAGATGCTCGATCCCGCAGAACCATGGTGTCACATAAACACCGGCCATTACACGATCATGAAGCTGGTTCAGCTGCTGCTGACCTTTATCAGAGAGGTTGTCGTTGAGCGCCAACTGCAGCAAAGTGAGGTGACTAGGGCTTAGACGATGCCCATCGTCCGTACGCTGCAGGATTTCGATGACCTTGTCGTTTGTCGCTTTTTTCAAAATTTGCTCCTGGAAGTGCCGAGGATCGGCGTTATAGACACCGGTGAGATGTCAAACTTCCATGAGCAAACCCTGCTGCAAGTTCAATCGCTATGACGGTGCCACTACCTGCTTTGAAATAGTGAGACGTTCAATGAACTTGCCCTGCGCCGGCTAAAATTGCTCAGTTCCCACTCAGCCAATGACATGCTCGAACGGTCAGCAGCCCTTTGTAAGGCGCAAATCACTTGGAGATATTGGTCTTGGGTGGTCATTTGAGTCCACGAGATCCGGTGCCCCCCCGGAATACGCTGCTGGATCACTGAATCCACAGGACAATGCGGTGGCGTTGGAATCAAACCCAAGCACCATAATCCTTTGAGCCACGTGTTTAACAGCTTGGCCGCCAGGCCGTAGCGAAGCCCCCTTCCTTCGAAAACCTCCGCCCCCACCTTCCGACTCAGAGCGATGAGCTGCCGCAGGTTGACCAAATGCCGCTTTTCCGAACAGCCCCTCCTATAGCGTGTCAATAGGGTGGCAGCCATCCAAGACAAGATTGCTGCGCGTACCTCGCTCAGCACCGATTCAGGTGGTTTGGGCGTCGCGTAAGGCTTACTACGCTGCACAGCAGCTGACCAGCTCACAAGTTCGATCTCGGCAAGCAAGAACGATAACTTATTGGCGTCTATACCGATTGCGCTCAACTCATTCAAATTCGCCATGTACTGTCTCTGCCAATGAAAAATCCCGCCAGCTCGAAAGCGTGGCGGGATGTATGGGTTAAGGCAATTGGTCAGCCGCAGATCTTACGGATTGCACGATCAACCAAGAGGCCATCGTAGCTGATAACGATTTCCATGTTCTTGCACGAAGCCTCGACAGTGCCGAGAGTACGAGCAGAAATCAGGTAACCGCTTTCATCCGGTTGCTGCGAGCGGCCATACAAAATGGCGTTTTTCACAACGGCCGACAGTACCCGCTTACCGCTGGAATCGTCGTTCCACTTGGGAGCGACATCGTTGATGGATTGCACGCGGTCACCGCACACGCGGAAATGCTGGAAATGCTTCCCGTGGGACTGCACTGCGACCGAATCACAACCCTGGAAGTTACCCACGTAGACGACGTCAGCGTCGAAGCCGTTCACGGTTGCCTGGGTCGACTGCTTGGTATTGGCGACCATCGAGACCACATCATTCACCTCCGAAGCATTCGCCCCGGCCGCGAACAGAATGGTACCAATGACCAAACCCTTAGCGAAGTTGCTCATTGCGCCTACCTTCATTTGGTCACCTCTGCGCTGCCAACAGTGTTGCCGTTGAAATCGGACAGCTTGATGCTGTTACCGACGGAAACGCCGCGATCCTCCAGCTTATCAGCCAAGTCACGGAGGATTCGGGCCAGCTCGCCGGCGGGGTCCTGCTCGAAAGCCGCGTTACCCATCTCAATTTTGATCGATGCCTGCATACTTGCTCCTTTAATTTACGGGAATGATATACGGAAAAAAACATCCGTGGTTTAGATTGCGATTTGAGATGCATCACTCGGGCGTATATGCAAAAAAAATGCCGCCCGGGATAGATCCTGGGCGGCAGCGCTTACGGTAGAGTCGTAGACGATTGTTATAGGTCGGCTCAGAACCGGCTTACACCGTTCAGGACTTCGCGCTCCGACATCTCGCGTAGACCATGAATCGCCTCGTATTCGACACGAAGATCTCGCACAAAAAGCCTTGAGCTCTTGTACCCCAAGACCTTTGACCATGCCTTGAGCATCTCCATATCTTCGATTCCTGGCATAAACAGCATCTCCTGGAATCGACTTTTCACCAAATTGACGCCGTCAACGTAGAGAAATCGCTCTAATGCAGCTTTCTTGAAAAAGCGTTCAAACCGGACTACAAGCCTACCGTGACTATCAGCAGCCATAAGTCGGCCAAAGTACTCACCCAGTGTGCCCAAGGCCGTCATTAGACTGCGATGTGCTTCGCTGCGCACCGCATCCAAATGATCATTGAGGCGCTGGACGTCGTCGAGTGCACGTTGCCCAGCAACTGCAACATCAACCGGGATGTGCTCCGGTGTGGGTGCCTTCCGCTGAGCGTCGAACAGGCGAGAAATAGCCGCCAAATTAGCCTTCCCGTCGCGGTCGCGGCGCCGAAATGCTACTTTGACCGTCCGCTTAAGCAAAAGGTAACGTGCGACAGCTTCGGCGAACGGTGCCCGCGGATTAATTGAAGAAGAGAGTTTCATGACGTCCCCTCAAGTAGCGATAACCGACATGGGTTCTTCCAACCACCGCTGCCCTGAGCGAGCCAAAGGAAAACTGATCTCCTCGGACTGATCCTGGGTCGCGGGCCGCCGCTTTCCGTCTTCGATGGTCAGATGGAAAACCAGCAGGAACTCCAAGAGGCCGATGTTGCGGCGCAGATCTAAGACCGGGAATGTCCGCACCCGAGATGTCCTTGCCTCATCGCCACCAAAGATGAGGCAGAAGACCACTACCCAGCTGACTTCTCCTTTCCGGCCGATAGACACCTGGCAATTTGGCCCATGAAGGATGGCACCAAAAACCGGATGAGACTCAAGGCGAAAGCTCCCTGAGGGAAAATCCATCTCCTGCGCAAGCTGCTGCAGCAGGAAGCGGCTACCCACGTCGACCTCTTCTGCTGAAGGAGATCTGTACGAAAATACTTCAGGTACTGTGAACATGAATACACTCCTTGTGAAGTTGAAAAAATTAGCTATGCACAGGGAGATGTAGAACTTGGACTATTAGCGTACATAGGCCGCTGCAACAATGCAGGATTTGGGCGGCCGGCCTATTGCCAGACTTGAATCGTCACTATGGGATAAAATCGAAAAAGAAGCTCCGATTATCTGTCATATCAAACATACAAAAATGAGCGCCCTACTCTTCATTGCACTCAGCCTTCTTAGCCTCGTGACGCTCTGGGCGCTCCTGGTAGTCATCCTCACGATCCACGAGTACGGCCATCTGCATATGATGTCCAAGCTGGGCATCCGTGCAGACAAGGTCGTGGTCGGCTCGTGGCCAATCCTCAAGTTCAAGTTCAGGGACATGCCCGTGGAGGTCGGTGCACTGCCGCTATGGGGCTTCGTCAAGAGCCAGGGATATGAAAGTGCAAGTTCGTCACGCCGGGCGGCGATCGCTGCGGCCGGTCCCCTTATGTCTTTGGTCACCGGCATTCTGTTCTGGATGATCAACGACATTCATCCAGTCTGGTTGATAGGCTTGCTCGCCAAAGGTTCGTTCGTATTATTCGCGACCAACGTCATTCCACTCCCCCCACTTGACGGCTGGACTGTGCTTGAGCATTTTCTTCAGCGCCATGGCTTTAAGGTGGGCACCCGTACCAAAACATACCTGCTAGGGCTTGGCTTGGCGTCAGCTCTCATCGCATGTTATTTCGTCTGACTGCCAGCCGGAGACAAGAAGTCCCGGATGTCTCCGAGATCAGTTCTTCCGAAAATCGTCGCATAAGCCATCCAGATCCCATCCATATTTAACGTTGGAACCTGGAAGTCGTCAGGAGCTCTTTGTGGATCGCACAGCAAAACATCGTTGGACAGGTTGAAATTCGTTCGACAGACCAGCGGTCTGAACTCGTGAATCGAACAACGACCGTCGACTAGCATAGGGCACGCTACGCTCTCGTTTTCGGCCGGCTTACGCCGGCTGCCTCCGACTGTCAACTGAGTACCTGTCCTTTGCGCAATCATTTCCGCCTCTTGACGGGACATCGCCACCGGCTTGTGGCAACAGTAGGAGCACCCCTCACGACAAGCCGAATGTTCAGCCATCACACGGCCCACCGCGTCCGTGAGCTCCTTCAGCTTCCCATACTTTACTCGGGCGCTTGCATTTTCCTTGGCTATCAACGCTCCACGCTTTGAAAGTTCTGCGAGCCAAGGGGCAGCCGCTAGCAACGCACGAAAATTGCCCTTCGCGTCCTGCAATCTGGCTTCGAGATCGGCCGGCGCGACATGGAGCTTGATGATGGGTCGGTTCATGATCTGGGTCAAACAATTATTGAATCATGTTATTCAAAACAATTTGTATCATTATCACACATTTAGAATATTAATCCGTGATGTTCCGTCGGAACGTTCTGATAAAATCCAAATTTTTGCCAGAGGGAAAATAAATGGGGGGGCCTGTATTGCGCACCGAGGATTTGAAGATCCCGGAGGAAGTGCGCATTTCAAAAAATATTCGGATCGGCTGGGTGCGCCGTACCGAAATCCAAATTTCTTACTGGCATGGCGGCAAACAGCTCGTCACCGGTCAAACATTCACCTGGCATGACGACAGCATCCAAGAAGAGGCAATCATCGTCGCCAAAGGACTCTGCGCCAAATTCGGCATCAGCGAAGAGTCATCGCTGTCGCTCCAGGCTTTCTACAGTCAATCCGAAGTGCTGCGAGTTCAAACGGGTGAGTCCAGCTGGTCCATCCCACAGTCCAGACGCTTCATGCCGGCCGATGTGCTGCAATGCGCACGAAGGGTTTGGTCTTCAACGAGTCCCAAAAACAAGAGGCCACCGGCGGTCACGCGGTATCGCGCCGTGTTCAATCTCAATATGCCAGTAACCGGCGAGGTCGAGGACGACTTCGCTCTCGACGGTCTGATTAGCGTCTACTTGGAACAGCCTGAACAAGCATTGTTGGCTGCCGGCCTGAGTATCGAAGACGGGCGCATTCAAGAGTTAAAACCTGCGCTGTCTTTCACGACTGCAGGTGATCTCGATGCCATCATGACCGGTTACATTCTGATCGGCCTGGAAGGTCCCAAGGCAACGGCGGCGGAGATTGCCAATGATCTGGTCAGCCAGCTCGAACTGTCATGCTCCCTACTGTCCCCCGACATTAGCTGGGACTTTGGCCGCAACCGAAAAAAGCGGCTCACGTGGACTGTTGTCCCGATGATTAACGCCTGAGCAAAGCTCATTTATCACCAGCAAAGGGACACCGAGCATGAAGGCAGATGGAATTTACACGACAGCGACCGAGGCGCGATTCCTTTGGTTCGCCCACTTGATGGACCTTCCGCGTTATAGCGGCATTCCAAGGGAAAGACTGCTGTCTGCGGCGAACGACAAAGCACGGCGTAGTGGGAGGCTTGCTGGCCGCTGTCAACCGGACCTTACCTGCCCCCACATGCTTGCCGACGTGGGCCAGCTGGCCCAGGAATGGTCGTCGGGGCGCACCGGCGAACTCGAACGACTGGCGGCACTGCGCACCGGCGCCGGCATCAAAAAGTGGCTGGAAGCGCTCTACGATGAAGCTAACCGTGGCTGCGGTCTGGTTTACGAGCTTATGGTCGACCGGTTCTCCACCGCGGTCGACAGCGGCATCGATGAAATTGAAAAGGAATTTCAGGAAGAGGCTTTCCAACTAGCTCGCAGCATGGGCTACACCTCCCCCGAAGAGCGGCTCCAAACCCACAAAGAAAACCAGGACGATGGTTACTGCCCCCTGACCGGAATTGACCCCGATTGCTGCCCTTGTGGGCGCCACGAGTAAGCCGTGCGTCCAAGGTGCCATGAGGTCCAAAGCCCTGCCTTCTATTCCGTCAGGCAGATCAACGTATGGCTGGGAAGCCAATGGGAAGTAGCGCGGCAAGGCTGCGGGCTCGTCTACGAGCTACTGCAGATCCGTTTTTCGACCGCGATTGATGAGAGCATCGCCGGGCTAGATTTGCCTCGCCAGTACGCCGTGATAGTGCAAGCAAGGGGCTTCGGGTACATCACAGTCGAAGAGCGGGCGGCGATGCAAGCCCGCTGGCGAGAGAGCGGAGCCTGCCCGATGACCGGGTTGGATCCTGAGATATGTTCCTGCGCCAACCATGATTGATCAGTTACCTGCAGCTCCACCGAATCGAGTCGACTATCCGCTCTGCCGTCTTCTTGCCAATTCCTGGACAGGTCGCCAGCTCGACGGCGCTAGCACCCATGACGGCGTGTACCGAACCGAAATGATCGATCAACCCCTCGCTGTTAACAGCTCCGACCCCCGGCAAGCCTTGCAAGATGAACTTCGCCATGTCCCGGCTGGGTTTGGGTTTCCCGGGTCTCAGCATAGGCTGCTGGGCGAGCCCAAAGTGCAGGTGCCGGCTCAGAGCCACCAGGTAAAGCGCGGACTCCGCCTCGGAGTCCGTGCAGATCACGGTCACCCCTTCCAAGGTCAGGTAACTGACAGCGGCGGCCAATGCGGCGGGCTCGATGGCAGAACGCGTCTTGTAGATGTTTCCTTCGATCAAGAGGATGGGCCTGCCGTAGGACAGCTTCATCTTGGCTACCTGGCTGTGGAAACGCCCATCCAACAAAGACAGGACGAAGTCGCTAGCAGCCTTTCTCTCGACCGCGGTGGAGTCATCAATCAAGTAATCGCCCGCATCGAGCTGCTGGATTTCGACCGAGAGACCTTCAATCGCACGCAGAGCAGGCAAGATTTTCGACCGCGACTCGCGGGAGTCGACGCAAATCCGGTGCTTCATGGGTACGGCGGTGTCGACCATTTCTTTCTCCTCATTGGGGTTCGGCGCAGTCTATCCCAAAATGCAGCCTGGCATATATGCAATTTCACCGGCCACACTCGCCGCGATGGAGAGGCCGCCCCGGAGAATTGTCGCGGTCAGGCGGTGATTACCGTCAGTCACCATCTAGGGGAAGTGATTACCGGCTACGCCGACATAAGGTGCAGTGACGCACGATTCGGCGGAGGCCAATCCACACGGGGATCCTATAGCGCCGCCCGGTTCGAGCACGTCAGCGTAGGTACGGTGGCACCGCCTACGGGGTTCTGCAGCCGTTTTCTGTGAGCACATTCTAGGCAGACGGCTGATTGCACAGCGACGGGTCCACGCCGGCTCTGCAAGATGCTCTTGAGCACCAGCCCAGTGAGCTGCTGAGGAAACCACCAGCGCATGCAATATCCGCACTGCTCCTGGCGCAGCCCGGCCTTTGCCTGGATTTCCGCCCACTCGTGCCAAGCCAGATAACCATCAGGAGCAGGATCGCCAGGTTCGTACTTGCGTTGTGATAGCAGATGCATACCTTCCCCTCCATGTTCGTGAGTGCCCGGAATTTTGCCATCGTAACGCCCCGTGTGGCGAAGAAATATGAGCATTTGTGGGACATCTCATCGTTGCAGTGAAAACTTAACCTTACCTTTTTTGGAGATTTAACAATGGAAAACGCAAATTCGCATGAGGACTTCGACATGGCTGACCTCGACAAAGTCGAGGTCGACGAGCGCCAGTTGGCGCAGGATCTGGTTCTGCCTGAGCTGAACATCGTCAAGGGCAACAAGAAGGCCGTGATGAAGCAAATCGGAGCCACGTCGAATGACCTCTGGTCGCTCCCTGTCGAGGGTTCAAACCTGGTCATCCTCCCGAATTACAATCCGCGCCTCAAGGGGCCGAAGTGGGAGGCTCGTGTCACCGATATGGTGGAATCGCTGCTGGCGGACGGCTGGCACGACGACAGTCCGATCAGTGTGATCTCTGCTCGTATCAACGGGGAGGAGGCTCTTCTTCTGAAGCGTGGGCATACCCGTTGGGAAGCGGTGAAGCGTGCAAACGCGATCCTCTCGCAGCGTGTACCCAAAACCGAGCGCCGAATCACGCACGTGACCGCTGTATGCACTCAGCAGCGCGTGACGGAGGAGGCTATGTATGGTGACACGGTCCGCAGCAACACTGATTCGGAACTGGAACCGTATGAAAAAGCGATCATCTGCAACAACCTTCGTACGCTCGGTTGCGATACCGAGACGATCGAGCGTTACACCGGCATCAAGGCGGCATACGTGAAGGACCTTCTGACGCTGATGGATGGGCCGATGAAAATTCGCCAGCTGGTCCGTGACGGTCGGATCGCGGTGACCCGTGCTCTGAAAATGTTGCGAGAGCATGACGTCAACGCCGTCAACGAAGTGGAGAAGCAGGTAGCTCGTGCGGACGCTGCCGGGAAGAAACGCGTGACGGCAAAGTTCGTAGCCGGGCACATGTATCACTCTGCAATCCGCAAGGCAGCGCCGTCACTGCGAACCATCGTCGCTGATGTGAAGAGCGATCCCGGCTTTTCGGCGTTGGCGCCGGCCACTCGCCAGAAGATCGAGGAGATGACTGAGCAACTGGAAAAAGTCCGGAAGATGGATGAGGAAAAGAACGGGCCTATTCAGGATCCGGAAGCATCCTCGGAGCCCGCTGTAGACCCCCGGCAGCAATCCCTGGCTGTCTAACCCCCAATACCCACGTATGGCTTCATACGTGGGTATTTCTTTTTGTTTGCGATCAATGGAGGAAAGAACCGTCATTCGACGGGTTGGCGCCGGCCTTTTAAGCCACGGAAACGGAAATTGGGAGAAGAAGAACGAAAGGTAAGAGAAGCGCCGCTGAGTTAGAGAAGGATATCCGAAGTGTCAGCTGGAACAGCCTTGCGGCGAGCACCAATCTTAGAGCCTAATGCCCCTAGCGGAGCCACCCACCCATTGGCGAGCGCAGAAACAAACACTGATGCCCAACCAGGAATTCGAACTGTACCGCGCTCCCAGCGGCCGTACGTAGAGTCCGAACAAGCAAGTAAGGTGGCCATGTGTTCCTGGCCAAGCCCGAGTGCTTTGCGTGTCTCATAGAAGTCAATCTGCACATCCGAATTGCCCGGTGCGACTTCGCCGGCCAAAACCGCCTTGATAATTCTGAGTTCTGGCCGCGACACGCGGCCATTTTCCCAGATGCTCACCTGCCCTGGCGATACCAGGAGAAGCGCAGCCAGTTCTTTCTGTGTTTTTCCAGCGCTCTTTCGCAGCTGGGTGACCTCATTACCGCCTTTCTTGCGGCGCGTTACTTGGCACTCGGCCATTTTTTCATCGCGGTAGCAGGCAGCCGCCCGGAGCGACGCCTCCCGCGAATTGCGGTAAGTCGCGTCTCTGAAATGGCGACTCGCAACATAAACGCCGTTCTTGAAGAGGCGAACGCGCCATCCAGCGTCAGCCGGCTTTGCTTTGCGGTCATCCCTGGAGATGCCTTGCATGTCCAACTCTTCAAGTGCCACCTTCATCGACGGCAAGTCGTGACCAGCTGTGTGGCTGACCGCGTCATTTTCCTGTTGCGAGTAAAGCATATTTAGTCCGAGCTAGTTATGCTGCTATGTTCGCTCTCGACATGACCCGTTGAAGTTTCGACGAGAAGGTCGGAAGAGAGAACGGCTTCACGATGTAACTATTGGCACCCGCCGCCGCTGCCCTGATGACGCTGTCTCTTGTGGACTCCCCTGTCACCATAATGATCGGGAGATGGGCGAGGTGCTCCGTCGCCCTCACCTCTCTGAGTACAGCCATGCCGTCCTTCACCGGCATCACCCAATCAAGAATCACTACGTCGTATCGGTAGCGATTCAGTTTGAGCATGGCGATTTCCCCATCCTCAGCTTCTTCGACATTAACGTATCCGAGTTCGCGCAGGAAATGCCTGATCTGCTTGCGAACGGTAGACACGTCGTCAACAATTAAGAACGCCGGTTCAGTGGCCATGGGAAACCAGAAAAGTTAGTTTCCATGGAGAATATCACAGCAACACGTGTAAATAATTATTAAAAACACTTTTCAATACAATTTGTATTGTTATTGATCCGTTTTGAACGAATTCACTCCCATCTCCATATACTTTCGGATGTCCTTCTCCAGCGCCTCGGCGCCGGAGGTTATGCCATTCCCCCGGACCCCGCCAGTTTGGGCCCAATAGACCTTCTTACTGGTCGCGTCAATCACCTTACGGTGCATCATGACCGAATAGAAAAACAGGTCCTCTCCGGGGCGCGACTTGGTCGTCTCCAAGATTGCGATCACGCGGAAGTCTTCATTCAGCGCTTTCGCGCTTGCCGGGAGCGTCTGCTCGACAATCGTCTTGAATTGCTCACTGGTCAAGACGGGGTCATTCGAGGCCGCCTTGATCTCGACAGCATGCACGGCTCCAGCAAAGATGAGACCAGTCACGGCCGCAAAGAACTTCAATTTCATATAACCTCTCATTTAAAGTGGAACTACTGCCTGGCTGGATCGGAGGGCATACGTGCCGCGATCCAGCGGTTGGAAAATTTCGTTATATCGCCGCACAGTTTGACGGAGCTTCTCCTTCCACCAGCGTGTCGTAGTCGGCCGTGCGTTCTCCAGCTCCCGATACAACTCGTCGAGCGTGGCCCGGCCGCCAAGGCGCTGAAACGCCAGTTGTGCGACAGCCAACCAAACAGATCCAGCTGAACCTTCGAGAAGATCCCGATAATGGCGAGGCATACGTTGGACGGCCGCCGCCTGCTCGAACAGAGCGAAACCCGCCCATACCTTCCTGCTCTTATGGAAGCGGGTAAACGTCAACGGCAAGCGCAGGTCGGCAAAGATGTTTCTGGGGATGACAAGGGTCTGAAGACTGAAGCGCTTCCCGTAATTGACCACCCTCTCCGCAGTCTGCAGTGCATATGCTGGCAGGATGAATCCCACTTCTCCGCCCTCAGGCAGAATATCGTGAGCTCGATCCAGGAACCGATCAATCACGGTCAACTTAAAAGGCGGATTGCTGATGATGTGCGTGATTCCCTGGGGCAGTGGTACGGTCGCAAAGTCCCCCTCAATTACAAGCCGACCAGTATGCAAACGGGCGGTCTGGGCGTGTAGAGGATCAATCTCGACGCCAAAGGCCGCGACATTATCCTCGATCGCTGAAAGAAAACCGGCGTCGCCGCAACTGCACTCACAGACCAAATCCCCGGTAGTGAATCTGTAAAACTGGTCAACAATCTCTTGTCGCGCCCAGCCTGGCGTGAAGTACTGCCCCAAATCCTTCCGAGAATTCATCAACTGGCCTCATGCAAATTGTATTGATTCAATGCAATTTGTAGTCTACGCGCATACGTAGAATTGGACAAGAAAAAACACCTCTCTGCAAATTGCAGAGAGGTGTTGGTGTGACATTATTCAGACGTGGTAGTGACCGATACGCTCTTCAAACCGGCGTTGCCAGGGCTGGATGAAGCTGAGCCCAAAGCTCTCTTCCACGAACGATACGTCGACATCATCGAACAGCTGGGTGTCGTAAAACTTGACCAGCCTGTCTTCGATTTCATCGTCTGGACCGATAGCATCCATCACACCGTGTAGGTCGTTAGGGATGACGTAGAGCTCGCCATTTGCCCCGCGGTACCAGTGGCCTTCCATCACCGCTGGTGTTTCGAGAAAAATGAAGTTTTGGTTGTCGTAGGGACCCATAGGAATTCTCCGAAGTTGTCTATGCGAACGTGAGATGTCTAGCATAGGTTCGGAATACCCTACGATGAATGCTTAAACCGCTCGGCTTGCCTTGAGAACAGTAGGCAGTGATACGCGCTTAAACAGCGCTCTCTTCTGTCCAAACGTAAGCGTGTATGGCCCGTTGCCGGCCGAGGTTTGCCGACTTCCTCCAAGAGAACGGACGAAGTCACCTACGTCCTGTTTAAGCACGCCAGCAAGCCGCTCCACAAACCGCCTCGTCATCTCCGGATCATGGTCAAGCCTTTCGAAAAAGTCATCCAATTCCGCGAACGCTTTTTCGGGCGTGCTGGCGTCGCTGCCTTCCAAAATCACAGCTTGGACCGTCGTCGGCAGGATTTTTATCAGCATCTCGTGAGACAGCTCGATGCCAAGTGCCCGGATAACTCGAATCCTGCCTGCGATCGGCAGTGCTTCCCTATTCTTGCGACACTGTCCCAAGCTTGTGTAGGAGATATGTAGATACCCAGCATACTCCCGCTCGGTCAAGCAGAGAGCCTGTCGCGCTGCGTCAATGAGCATAGGCCAATTGAGCGCTCCATTAATTGCCGCCGCAATGTGCGCCTTAGCGCCCGTCACCGCGTCTACTTCGGAGCCGGTCGCGTCTTCGATCAGGCGTTCAAGTCCGAACATTATCGTCACTTCTCCGTGGCGGCGGCTGTACCAGACGAACTCCCGTGACTCCGCCCTCTACTGTGCAGCAGTACGCGTAATGCCGCTCCTGCAATGAGAGCGATGCACAACAGTTGCACCGCAAGATGCGCTCCTGGCACACCTGCGCCCGCCGGCGCCACCAAGTAGAAGTTGAGTGTGAGCGCTGCCAGCAACAAAGCTGCGACAGCGTATAGTTTCCAGCTTGTGACGAAGTATCTCATGACGGTCGCCTCCCATATTTATGCGCCAATGCAAATTGTATTAATTCCATACTGCTTTTACAAATCCGAGTTCACTTTTTTCATTTCTACGCCATATGCTATAGAAATCGCACTTTCCAAAGCACCGGACCGACGATGCTGGAGCGAGCCACAAATCCAAAGTAGCGGCTGTCCACACTGTGCTCACGATTGTCGCCCATGACAAAATACTGTTCTGCAGGCACCTGTGTTTCGAAGGTAGTCCCGGTCACTTGATATTCGAAAGACGAACTCATGACAGCAGCCAGCCGCAGGTCCATCCAAGGTCGAGCTGCGTCATGCAGCACTTCGAAGCGAGCTTTGCCCAGTTCTTGAAAACGTCCTCGGTCCAAATTCGGCTCGGCGGATAATTCCGGAATGACTTTGCCATTGATTATGAGCGTCTTCCCCTCCAATCGAATACGATCACCAGGAAGCCCCACTACACGCTTGACCAGATAGTCACCCCAACCACTTCCTCGGAAAACGACGACTTCCCCCCGCTCAGGTGCGTAACCTCCTAAAAACGATCCATGATTGCGACCTAGCTTGCTGACGATGATTATGTCGCCGGGCTTAAATGCAGGCTCCATCGATTCTGACGGCACCTTAAACGGTGTCAGCACGAAAGTGTGTGCGAAGGCAAACGTGACCGCGGGAATGCACATCGAATTTAGGCGCCCAACCAGCGAATTAGGCGGGATGGGGCGGTACAGTCCGTGTATCTTCGCCGCCGAGGAGAGGAACGCTAGTCCCCAAAGCCCCATGGACACATTCAAGCTCGCCAAGGCGAAGAAGCAACCTAAAATAATGGCCTGGCCAGCAAAGGGCGATATTCCCGCTGACACGCTGAACGTAACCGCCGTGCGTCTTGCTGCCAGCGCGCCGGCGCCTGCTAAGCAGATTGAAGCGACGAGGAGCAACATTTTAAAGCCGGTGCCGAAGAGCACGGATCTTGAGAGCTATTGCCACCGCGACCAGAGCAGTTGCGATCCCAATGAGGATCCAGCCGCCACGATATGACCATAATGCCCATCTGGGCCAGCTGACTATCGTGCTTGTGACATCGGCCACTGCAAGAAACAGCACACCAAGCACCAAGGATACTGCGGCGAAATGCAGGAAGATGCTACCTGGACGCGGTCTCTGGTCTTGGGCAAGGAAAGAGTCACCGGACATGACCGACCTCGGGTGCCCGAGTCTTCAACAGTGACCAGCCTGGGAAGTCGTGGTCCAGCTCAAAGCCAGCACTCGGTGCCAGAAGGATTCTGGCGTCGGAGCGCGGCTTTCGCAGACCCAGTCCATCCACAAGATAGCTGAAGTAACGGCGATGCTCCTCGCTATTGGTAAGGCCCGCCGTGCTGGTGAGTTCCGAGACGACATTTTCGGGACTGGCGAGCAGGGCGAAGGGTTCTTCTTTGGCGATTTCAGACATGGAGGCCCGCAGGGCATCAAGAATCAAACCCGGCCGAGCGTCACTCTCAACCTCCACGCGTGTCAAGAACAACGATCGCCCGATACCGATCGTCTCCGCAAGCGCCCACAGTGCAGTATCCGCCATCGCGTGAGCGATAGCGCCCAGCGCGTCCCCCTGGATCTCGCACCACCGGATAAAATCCCCGTCCGAAAATGCTGAGCCGTCGCTCTCGACAATGACGAAGCGCGCAGAAACGGTGACCACATTGCCTTCCGTTCTCCAGAGCTGGAGATGATAATTGGAGAACCGCAACGGGCCCTCCTTCCGGATCGTCTCCCGTGGCTGCGTCAGCTCAATTTTATAACCGGGGGACGACGCGAGTGCGAGCGTCACTGGACGCAATAGCGAAAAATTCATACGAAGGTTAGTCCAAATCAAGTACAGTGGGTCGACGGAGCTGAGCGGGCACCCCGGCGCTCTCGACGTAGTCATGTACGCGAGCACCTATCCAACATCCGAAAAAGATTGCGCTGGCCATGGACGTGCACAGAGCAGCGAATATGCTGATGGACTCCATCCTGAGAAGCGATAACACGGCGAAAAGCAATACAACCACAATCAGCGGATGCCCTATCCAAGCGCAAGCGCGAGAAAACGTCGAAGACATGTGGACCTCAATATGACTGGTGGAAAACGCGCCTCAACGATTTCACATGTAATTTCACAGTGAAAACAGCGCAGGGCGCACCAAATCGTCCCGGCTTATTCTTCGACTACTTCCGGCTGTACGTTCAGCTCGGAGGATATCTTGTCATATGCCAGCGACGACTTACACACGAAGAACAGAACCGCGCCAGGCCGATGGCTCAACAGCGCCGTGCGCAGCGCTCCGACAGCCTGAAATGGCGACGGCACCATAATGAAGTTGACCGCAGACACATCAACGCCCGCCAGTTCGCACAGACGGTCCTTGGCACGAATACCAGTATCGGTTAGGAAGATATTGCCTTTCTCCTTCTTCCCGACCCCAAGGGAGACCAAAAACGCCCCTCGCTCTGTCGATACAGAGACGACAAAGAACCGTTCGATATGTCCCGCCTGCGCCTTCAACACGCTAGATATCTGCATAACAGCCAATTCAAGGAATAACACGTATCAATAATACGCTAATTGTATCAAATCTGTGCAAAATGATTGAAAAACAGCCGTCACGAAGATCGTGACGGCTGAGACTACGTTAATGTGGACTGGAAGATCTGCACCATGCCCACCACTACATCATCGTGCTCAATCGTAAGGACCGGAAGGTTCGAAGGATGGGTTCGCTGCTCCCTGATTCGAAACTCAGCATCACCAGAAGCACGCCGCAGCATATCGGCCGCGATCTGCTCAGCTGCTGCGGTAGCAATCTCGAAGGCGCGGCCAGCGTGCAAACTAGCCCCCTTCATAGTCTGCACCTCCCCGTTCTCTCCTGGCTCGCGAGCGATGACTACATGAACGGCCGGGGCACAGAGATCAAACCCAGTCACGAAGCCATGGGCGCCTTCCTGCTCAAATTTACCACTAGCCCTGCCCTGCTCCAATAAGCCAATAACCGTTCGTTGAAATTCATCCGCCTCAAACCCTGCCGCTTCGAACACTGTGGCGCGGATAAGCAGATCAAGGCTAGAAATAGGTTGCTTCACGTTTTCATTTTCATCCATAGGACCTCCAAAAGGTTGATCGTAACGAACAGAAATGCGGTATCACGGGGTAGGAAGGACCCAGGTTCGCGATGCTGCTGCCCGCGGAAAACGCTGGCGCCCAAAAAGAAAGCCCGTATCCAAAATGGAATACGGGCTTCGGTTAGCAGCGAAGAAAGATCAGTCATCAGGCATCGCCCTGACCTCAGCAAAGCGTTGAAGGAAGAGCTCCCGTGCTTCATGCGGAAGAAGCGGGACGATCTTCTCCGGTAATGTCGGAACACCTTTCAGATACGACCATTCTTCTGCAGTTGCCGGCATAAGGTCACGCTTCTCCGTAGCCATCACGACTCGATCAGCACGCTTGATCGTTGCCAAGAGCTCCTTATCGACCTGCACACCGAACCGCAACAAGATGGCCTTCATCACACGGCGCTCGATCCATCCGTACACCGGAAACAAACGTTTCAGAGGGGAAATCACGTCGCCGAGATGCGTAATGTAGTCTCAATAAAAACCAACTGGACAAATTAGGTGAGCTCGCTATTCTTAATTATGTACTCTTTGTCGTATCAAAATTATCCAGTTCAAACTAGATAGCTGAGATGGAAAATTGCCTCAAAGTTATGTGCCACGATCGCGCCCATGGGCGCAACTACACTCAGGTTGTCGAGTTTGACTGCAAGAAATATTTTCTGAAAAGAAATTCTTGGCTCCGTCAGGTATTGCTGGGGATGAGTAGAGAGTCTGCAGTCGTGCCCGGAGAAGGCAGAGGGATACGCGCTTTCAAAAATTTGTTGGACCAATTAGTACTCCACTTTCCATGTGTTAAATATTTGCAAATGGATGTTGCCCTGGTCGGTAGACGCGAAGCAGCTGAGCTTTTCACAATGATGGAAGATGTGTTACTCGAAACCCGACATTTATTCGCACGAAGTAAGTCTGACCGGACGCTCGTGGCGTCTTCCGGCGCTTTCCGTCGCTACATGTGCGCGCGGGGCAAAGATATAGGTTTTCGCGAAGAACTTTCAGTTACGGCGATTCCATTTAAAAGCAGGTGGAAAACTAAGAGGAGTGGACGAGTCACACTCAGTGACCATGTTGCGGTGAACTCTAGAGGAGAATCCATTCCGCCCGTAGATGCGTACCCTCACAAAGATGTAAAGACTTTGAGGGAAGTTCAGTTAGCGCGTTTGCGCGCCGACGCCGCTAAGCCAATTTCGAGCTATACCGAAGAGCTCGAATTCTGGGCTGGCGTTAGAAGTAAGATCGAAGTTCTTTCGAAAAATCAATTTTCTCCTGACGAAATAAATATCGTAAAAAATTTCGTCTTGGGGCGAAAGCGAGAACATTTTCAATCCCCCATACCGTTGGAAAGATTCATTGGAGCTATCGCCTACCTCGGTGGCGAACCTGCAACTGCTCCTGTATTTCAACGTCTGGGCTTCAACGGCGCATCGGCTAAGGACCAAATAGGAAAATACTTCGATATCAGCCCGGGCCGTTGGCAAAATCAGACTGTGATGAACGTTTTATTGATCACGCAGCGGATGACCCCCCGAGAGCTAGCAGCTGCGTTCGGAATTTTGCTCTTCCACTCGGCTTGGAATTCTGATTCTCTTCGGATGATTGAACGTGAATGGATACAGCTGTGCGGCGATGGATATCAAATTGTCTCGTCCAAACCAAAAACTGGTGCAGTCACTCCTGATGTATTTATTGATAGTGAGAATCAGGGCGGACGTGCTGCGCTAGAGCTTCTTATTTGGAATCATGCCCGACAAAAGGAATTAGGTCTGATATCAGAAAATGAAGCCGGAGTCTGGTTTTCATGGCCTCGTAAAAATCACTATCCGCAAACTAAGCAGTATTCTCAAATTCATGTCGTCTTGAACGTCTTAAATGAGTTCTACGGCATTCCTCATTTCAGCATGGATCAGGTCCGAACGCATATGCTAACGATTGCATCTTATGCGGGCTCCTTTATGACAGTCCCTAAGGAAATTGCTGGCCATAGGAACCTTCATACCACGGGCGGATATTTAGAACAGGTTGTGCGCGAAAAGTTTGGAAAAGCTGTGAATCTCGAGTTCCAACGCCGCATTGAAAATACGGTAATTTTTCAGTTAGAGACTATAAAAAGTTTCCCGCGCCGGCCAAAGCAAGAATTTGTTGACGTAAAACTTCTCGTGGACGTCGGGGATGGTACATCTTGTATTGACCCTCAAAACCCCCCGGATGGGGATTGGAGAAGAAAATCAGGTTTCTGCGACGGCACTCAATGCCATGTAAGAGATGGTTGCAAAAATAATCGTATCGTAGTCACTGAGGATCGAGTTGAAGAGGTTTTTCGACTGCAAAAATTCTATCAAGCACATTGGTTAGGCCTCCTAGAAAAAAACAATGATGCCTTTGAAAAATTCCACGCGCCCGTAATGCTGTTCAATATCGCGCTAATTCACTATTTCAAGGCCAGTATTTACTGGCCAGAAATAGAGAAAATAAAAAATCGAGTTCTGGGGTGACGAAAATGCCTAGACCAGCGTCTATTTCGAAAGAGAAAAAAAACGAGGTAAGAAGCCCCCCTTTCATTGCCGAGCTCCGAAGCCTCGTTCGATCTCGTGACCTCGAAATCACCGATGAATTTGTCTTCAGAATCGTTCGTTTAGAGGCTGCAGAGGACCAAAGGCCTATTTGTGAAATCGATTTAAATCACTATGTTTTACCTCCAAATGGGATTTATTCGTTTTCTACTCCACTAGTAACAAGATCTGATCTTGTCGCTGCCCTCGCGCTAGTGGTTGACGAGTATCTCTTGACCACCGACGTCAAGACTCGGACGAGCTCAGTACGAAAAATAGTCCAGGCGTCAGTATTCTTTTTTGAGTTCATGTGGCTGCACGATACGTTACATTTGACGTCTGTAACACCTTCGTTGACGAACGAGCTGAAGAACTTGCTGCTCGGGGGGTGGCCAAACGCACTGAGGCTCGGCGAGCGGCTTCTGGCTGCGCCGCGTGATCAAGTGCGTATTCCGATGAAAATCACCACCAATTCCGATCCAAAACCACCAGTCCTTCCGTTTCAAAATAGTCGCCGATTCCGATCGGTTATCGACGCAATGACGCAAGGATTGCAAATGGTGCACCACCGCATGTCAGGTTGGAGGATGGGCCATCCAGTTCAGCGATGAACATGGATCATCAGCGTTTGAGCACTTCAACGAAGTACCTCCACACTCAAGCTTGAAAATGAAATCGCCTCTGGAGTTCAGACAACATGAGCTGCGCAAAACCCAACCCGATGGGACCGTGCTACATTGCGCTTAGACCGTGTCCGGGAATGCGGGTGCAAGATCAGGTTTGCTTGCTATTGGCCACCAAATGGGTAGCATTTCTGCAGAGGCAGGTTAGTCACCTCAACGAAGCTCCGCGTTCATTCAACAGTTGGCGAAGGATGGATCGGTGGCAGCGGTTTTCGTCATTGCAGTAACAGCCAATGGCAAAGTTTGTTGCACTTGACAACGCCACCAGCAGATCGAGAATTTTGTCCGCCTCTCCTCCGACCAGCTCTCTACGGAAGGCACTCGCAAATTTGTTCCAGTCTGAGTCACTATCGGCAAGCTTACCTTTGGCAAGCAACTCTGGGCTTGGCGACAGGATTGGCAGCCAGATATCGTAATAGTTGCGCTTGCCGAACTCGGCCTTGGGGATGCCTCGGGGAGGTCGTCTCACTGAGCCGATTCTGAGCCCCTCATCGGGGGCTCTTGGCGTTCCAAGTTGTACTACGCTGATGGCCATATTTTGCTTCCCATGAATCAAGATTTGCTGTCAGGCAGTGTGACAAAGTCATCGCTTTTGGCCAGACCACGAAGTGCCGCTAGTAACATCTCTGGGGGACAAGTGAGTTTGCGCGCATCAAGGTCCAACCAGCCTGCCGTCGAAGTGACACGGGCGGCGAGTTTTTCATTTCGATAAAAGTCGTTGCGAAGGCGCATGCGGCTACCGTCTTCAGACAAACCGGCCAAGCTCAAGATAACTCGAATATCATTAAGTAAATGAATTTCTCTATGATATTCAATCTCATCTTTCATGACCACTGGACCAATTTTCAATCGCATAAATTCCGACATTGGAAACCCATGTTCAGAAAAATACATCATTCGAACATCTGCTGATTTGTCTAGGTATGCCGTGTTGCGCATGTGGGAGTTAAAGTCCATGTCACCCCAACCGGCTACCAGTGTTTTCTCAAACATAAAATTCCTTTTCTGATGTGTAGGTTATAAGGGGCTGCGCGCCCCTTGCCGAGGTTAAATCGGACGGTTTTTTAGGCCGATGACGTCAATTCTTTCGATATTTGGTGATTTGACAAAAAGTTCATCTGCTTTAGCCATTAAGGCTTCGGCAATAGGGCCAGTTAGGTGCGTTTGAACGGCAGCCTCATCTGCAAACGCATCAAAAATGCCGAATGTTGATTCCGAGAATTTCAGCGCAAACCACAGTTGCGTAGTGGCCTCCCGGTTTGCCATTGCCAGGCCAGCCTCAAGGAATTCAGCGACATCCTTTTCCTTCCCTGGTTTGGCTTCAAGACGTGCAAATAGTGCGAGTTTGATCATGTAGGGCTCTCCAGTTTAAGTTCGCCGCAGGGGTTGCGACAGGCCCAACTGTAAGCACGAAGCCTCAGGAGCAATATTGGCAAAAATGACATTTTTGGTATCAATCAAGCCACAAGGTGCCAGGCCAGGCCTGGCGATTTAGTGAACATCACGGGAGCACGTTGCAGCTGATCAGGCCGTAGCTGAAGAGGTCGGATGTGGCAAGATTGACTACAAAAATGTCATTCTTGCCTATTTTTTAAAATCGGTTGCCATTTCAGAATGGTTGCTCTCCGTGACCATTCAATCAAAAGAGGCTACCAATGAAGTTGTATATTTTCCCACCCTCACCGAATGTCCGCAAAGTGAATGCGGTCATTGACCATTTAAAGATCAATGACATTGAAAAAATAATAATCAATCTCCCAAAAGGTGAGCAGCGTACCCCCAGATTTTTGGCTGTTAATCCAATGGGCAAATTGCCCGCGCTAGACGATGGGGCTGGCTTGCTATTATGGGAGTCGAACGCAATTTGTCAGTATATTTGTGATCGAAATGGCGACTCCGAATTCTACCCGGATGATTATCGAGCCCGTGCTGATATTTCGCGCTGGCTTTTCTGGGAGGCGTCGGCTTTTCCCCAGGCTTGCGATATCTTGACCGGCGAGAACGTTAGGAAACCCATGTTGGGTCTGGGGCAACCAGATCCTACACGTGTTCAGATTGGAGAGGAAAAATTCAAGCCGCTTGCCAAGGTACTGGATGCTCAATTGGAAGCACACCCATTCCTTGTGGGCAACACAGTCACGCTTGCTGACTTCGTGGTTGGGGGGGCGATTACATATTTGGAGCGGGGGAATTTTCCCGTTACCGACTTCCCAAATTTACGTGCCTGGTGGGCTCGGATGAATCAAATAGAGGCTTGGGTAAATAGTATGCCAAGCCCAGATCTGCCCTGACTGATTTATGCATCGGAGAAAGTCATGAAACCAGAAATGATGTCTTTAGTTCTCGTCACAACCTATACCGCACTGCTGTGGATACCATATGTGCTCAATCGCGTGATAGTGCGTGGAATCGCATCGACAGTTGGTTACCCGAACAATCCGCAGGCTTTGGCGCCATGGGCCGAACGTCTTCGTTTAGCTCATGCTA
Source organism: Herbaspirillum huttiense (assembly GCF_047300815.1). Classification (GTDB taxonomy): domain Bacteria; phylum Pseudomonadota; class Gammaproteobacteria; order Burkholderiales; family Burkholderiaceae_D; genus Herbaspirillum; species Herbaspirillum huttiense_A. The sequence goes on from NZ_CP178609.1 coordinate 463,647, forward strand.
ACGCTATAGAAAATTTGGTTGTCTTCGCTCCACTAGCCCTGTCCGTTCACATCCTGGGCTTGGGGACAGCGTCAACAATGGCAGCAAGTTGGCTCTACCTGGTATCGCGAGTTGGGCACTCCGTTTTTTATGCGGCCAAAGTGCCTTGGCTACGGACGGTTGCGTTTGTCGGAGGATGGGCGGCCCAAATGGTCTTGGTGTGGCGCTTGATTGGGGCATCCTCATGAAACCAGTACACATCCTGCCAATCCTCGCATTCAAGGATAACTACATCTGGATGATTCACGATTCCCAGCGGGCGGTGGTCGTGGATCCAGGTCAATCCGAGCCTGTCATCAAAGCACTAAAAGAACATGGACTAGAACTCCATGCCATTGTGCTGACGCATCTTCACTACGACCACAACCTAGGAGTACCCGGCTTGCTCCACGATTGGAAGGTCCCCGTATACGGTCCAGTGTTGAACGATCACGACAGGGTTTCTCACCCTCCATTTCCCAAGCCAGGTACTACCCCGCTCGATTGTGTAAACCACGTGGTGGGAGAGGGCGATGTTGTCGCGCTGCAAGCTCTGGGCGTGCAATTAAAAGTGTTGGCGGTGCCGGGCCATACAAAGGGTCACCTAGCCTTCCTGGATGAGGCTCGTGGATGGCTGTTTACGGGTGACACGCTGTTCGGTGGTGGCTGCGGAAAGGTATTTGGCGGGTCAATGGTGGCGATGCGCCATTCCCTAGATCGATTGGCGGATCTGCCAGGACGAACGCTTGTTTTCTGTGCCCACGAGTACACCATGGACAACTTGAAGTTTGCACTTGAGGTGGAGCCGTCTAATCCAGATTTGCTGAAGCGTCTTCAGGCAGATGCACTTAAGCGTAGCCTAGGGCAACCCACTTTGCCTTCGACCATCTCGATGGAGCGCGCTACCAATCCATTTTTGCGGGTGATGGAGCCCGAGATTGTGGAGACGCTGAATAAGCGAATGGGTGGAACTGCTTACACACGGGACTCCAACTTCGAGGCGCTACGTTTGTGGAAGAATCAGTTCCAGTCATGAGGCCGATATGTTTGCAAACCTGTAAGCCATGCAAGTCAATGTCTTAGCTTTGGAGGGTGTCTTCGACACTGGTCTTTCCATTGTCCTGGATGCGCTGACCACAGCAAATGAGTTGTCTGCGATGCAGAGCAGTACGGTTCCTCGATGGAATGTTTCCGTCGTGGGGGTGAGGCATCGGGTTGCCAGTGCGCAGCAAATGGTCATTCCAGCGATTCGCCCTCATGAGTGCCCGACGCCGGATTTGGTCATCGTGCCCGCGCTTGGGTACAAGATGCCTGACGCATTGATCAATGCACTGGATCGGCCGGATGTCGTCGATGCTACTAACCTATTGCGCGGCTGGTCAAACGATGGCGCACAAATTGCCGCTGCTTGTATTGGCACATTTGTATTGGCACAAAGTGGTCTTCTGGATGGCCAAGAAGCGACAACTACCTGGTGGTTAACTTCACTGTTTCGTCAGCGATACCCAGCTGTACGACTTAACACAAGCCACATGGTGGTCCATTCGGGCCAATTCGTGACAGCGGGGGCAGCACTCAGCCATGTCGATATGATGCTGTCGCTAGTGCGGCAGACTAGTCCAGAACTCGCTGGGCTGGTAGCTAAGTATCTGGTTGTTGATTCTCGGCCATCACAATCGGCCTACATCATCTCAGACCATCTCGCACACACGGATCCTCTTGTGGAGAAGTTTGATCGTTGGGTGCGGACAAATCTGACACAGGGATTCAATCTAGACGTTGCGGCTGACGCACTTGCCACCAGCAAGCGCACATTGGCAAGACGACTGCACGATGTGCTTGGCAAAACACCCATTGCATATGTGCAAGACCTTCGAATCGAACAGGCGGTCCATTTGCTCAGAACCAGTAATCACAACCTTGACCGGATAGCGGAACAGGTTGGCTACTCAGATGGTGTGACATTACGTACCCTGTTGCGAAGGCGGCTGGGAAAAGGAATTCGAGCAATCAGAGATTCGGTTTGAATTGACAGTGAACCACCTGATGTGGATGACGAACCAAATTGTGAGGCTGCCCCAGTAATTCAGATTCAGAGAACCCGCTAACTTGGACGAATGCCGGGTTGCAATAGATGGTGCGCCCCTTGTCGTCAGGAACAGACATTAGTGGGCGCCCAGCAGGGCCGGTAAGTGGAATACGGCGCGGTCGTGCCAGAGATCGATGCTGTTAACTGGCAGGAGCAATCAGGCCAGCACGCTTCAGTAAGCGCCAAGGCTCAAGATGCACTTTGTTGACGAAAACAAGCGCAGCGAGCCACATTGCCGCAATGATGGCCAGGCCGAGGTTTTGCCTCCACGCCACCGCCGCACTTGTGCTGACGACCAATGCGGAGACTGAAAACACAAAGCTAAAAATCAGGAAGTAGATCCAACCGAGGGTTGGCATGAGGCGATTGGGAGCCAGCTTGGCCTGGTCGCCTCTGATGATCAACTGACCAGCATGGCGCAATGATCTGATGTCCATATCTGTGAGGTCGTACTGATGCTTGAGGGCAATGATCTGCGTACGAATCGAACGGTTTGCGTCAAAGCCAAACCGATATGGGAACAGGTGTTCTTGATCCACGGTCATGTCATCGAGTTGGGCTGAAGGCGTCAGGGCCAGAACCATCTTGATGGAGTCCGGGGCCTTCATCTCAATGTAGTCTCGCCCTGAAATACGGGGAAATGCCCCTAAGTTGATCTGGACGTCAGGGTGACCGGAATCGGCTTGTTGCGGCATTGAGCTCTCCTGCGGTTGACTTATTTTTTGGTACGGCGGGAGCCGCTTTTCTCGATGAAGTCACGACCGGCGATACGGTTTCCGTGACCGAAATTGATCTGAACTGCCGAGCTTTGCTGGTATGGATGCGCGCCAGTAACTGCGGCGAGTTTGTCCAGGGGCTTGCGCGCCTCGAAGTGCGCGACAGCGGCGGCCAGCAGATTGCGCCTTTGGGTGATGGGATCGCCGGTCCAGAGGTGGCCGTTGTAGAGCTGGACAGCCAGATCCAGATCCGCATCGGCGGGTGCAATGCGGTCTAACAATTCACTGAAAGCGGCGTCAGACCCTGCGGCGTTTAGGTTTCCCTCGCGGATCAAGATCATCAAGGCCTTGGCGAGAGGATCACCTTCGGTGACGGCTGCTTTGGCAACAGCAACTTGAAGCCGAATGGCCTGAAACAAGTCTTGTCGAATGCCTGCGCCTCCGGTCATGGTTCCTTCGCCGGTCATCAGCCAGTCGATGGATACGCCCAGTAGCTTGCGCACGCCGATGAAGAAATCCGGTCCTGGGTGTTTTAGGCCACGCGCCACCTCGCTGACGAAGCCCGATGACAAGCCCAGTTGACGCGCCAAGTCCGTTTGACTCAAACCGGCAAGGGTCAAAAGCTGGTTAATCCGGGCAGGAAGCCCTTGCCACTCCTGGCTATTGGCGTCCGCGCTGGATGGTGATGGCACCTCGTCTTGCTGGATTGAATCTCTCATAGGATGTATATTTGTCGCCATAGCGTTATTTAAGCATTCGCTAACGACAATTTACTCTCTAATTGAGGGCGTGTCACTGAGCCTGACCATGGATGCACTTGAAATCAACTATCGCCTCAAGCGGGCTGGCCTGAACCAAAAGGCCATCGCCAGCGAGCTTGGCGTGTCTCAGAGCGTGGTTGGGAATGTGATTCACAACCGAATCACGGCATTCGAGGTCGCCAGCTACATTGCTCGGGCATTGGGCGAGGAAGTGACCGTGCTTTGGCCTGATCGCTACACCTTCAAGCCTAGAGGGCGCTCGGCACAGCGGCGGGGACAGCCCTTGGCACACCCAACGCCGTCGCTGGACACCCCATCAGGATCGCAGGGAGGTGTCTCATGACGTAAGCCGGATGCAGCGAAGCTCAGGCTCAAACCTGTACTGATTCACATTTGGCTAACGGAAAGGCAAACGGCCCATCAGCGGGAACTGAGGGCCGTTTAAGAGGGTTGACCTATGTAACGTCAGCCCACATTTTGCTGATCCTCTGAACTGCCGTCAAGTCCGACGGGCAGTCGGCCACTCTTTTTGTATGTATCGCAGACGCGAGCCGTCTCCTGCGAGGGAGCAGTGCGTTCGTTTGCACATCACGGAGAACCGGCCGACATGCTTGGCCGGTCGCCTCATGGTCAATCGGAGAATCGACATGCGACAGATCAGGCAAGTGCTCAGACTTGCTTTTGAGTCCAACCTCAGTCTGCGGGCTATCTCTGCCAGCCTTCACTTATCTAAGGACACCGCACGGGACTACTTGATACGTGCGAAGGCTGTTGGTATCACTTGGCCGCTACCAGCGGGTCTGGATGACGCCATGCTTGAAGCCAAGCTGTTTCGCACAGCGGCCCAGGCGCTGACGCGCAAGCCTGACCCAGACTGGAACTACATTCACGCCGAGCTAAAGCGTAAAGGGGCCACGCTCACAGCACTGCACCAAGAGTACGCCCAAGACGACCCAAACGCTTTGAAGCGAAGCCAGTTTTGCAATCGATATCGGGCTTGGCTCAAGACGATCAAAAGGTATCTGCGTCAGGTTCATGTAGGTGGGGAGCGCGTCTTTGTGGACTATGCCGGGCCGACGATGAATGTGCTCGACGTTCAGACAAGCCAAGTGCGGCGAGCCCAAATCTTTGTGGGGGTGATGGGGGCATCCAACTACACCTACGCCGAGGCGCATTGGTCACAGAAGTTGCCCAACT